>DASTMZ010000135.1:0-12098 GCA_035713725.1 Micromonosporaceae bacterium | reverse complement strand
GCCCGGCACGAGCGTCGCGTCGATCGAGCCCTTCGCAGGCGCCGAAATGAGCACCCGCTTCGCGCCGGCCTTCAGGTGTGCGACAGCGGCTTCTCGGGTGCGGAATTTTCCGGTGGACTCGACGACGAGGTCGACACCGAGCGCGCCCCAGTCGAGTTCGGCGGCGTCACGCTTGCCGAGGACGGTGATGTGGTGGTCGTTGACGACGATGTCGTCGCCGTCGACGTGGATGCGTACGCCCGGACGACCGTACGTCGAGTCGTAGGCGAGCAGGTGCGCGAGCGTCGCCGCGTCCCACACGTCGTTGACCGCGACGATGTCGAGCGAGGTGCATAGCAGCTCACGTTCCCAAACGCAGCGGGCAAAGGCGCGGCCGATGCGGCCGAAACCGTTGATCCCAATCCGGTAAGTCATGACGGACCTCCTTGAACGCTGATACACATTCAGGGTCGGCGGTGCGAAGGAGGCGGGGGAGTGCTGAAGGTCCTGCGCGGCATGGGACCCGGGACCCGTTCGTCAGTCCTGCGTTGCGTCTGAGTCGGACGTGACGCGAAAGACCGGGTACCGGTCCGCGATCCGGGCGAACGCCTCCGGCGGCGCCTTCCGATCGACCGGTACGTGTGGCCGGGCACCCGGCGCCAGATCCAGGTAGCGGCGAAGGATCGGTGCCCGAAGTCCCGGTTCGACCTCCGTGAGGCGGACCGGCTCGGCCCTGCGGCGCCGCAGCACCGCGCGTCCGCCGGCGGCTCGGACGTTACGAACCCAGTTGACGTCCTCACCCAGCATCGACACGAGGTATCGGCCGTCTTCGAAGTCGACCAACACGAGGGGGAAACGGATGGTCCGGCCGGTGCGCCGACCGATCACCTCGAGTGTTACCGCGCGAACGGGCGCCAGAAAGCCGTTGCCGAACTGCGCCGCAGAAATACGGTTCAGGAATCGTGCCGCCGCATTCGGCCGATTGTGCGGATACATCGACCGCTTCAGCCTGTACAGCAGTTGGTCATGGTCGCCGGTCATGTCGACTGCCCTCCGAGTCGGTGTTCGAATCGTCGGCCGGACTGGTGAGCGCATTGGCGATCTCGTGCGCCCAGGCGTCGACGGCGGCCCAGTCGCGGAAGTCGCCGTACGGGGCGCGCAGCGCCGCCGCCATGGCGCGTTCCGGGAACCCGAGGCGGTCACGCCGCAGCGCACCGGCGAACAGCCGATGCTCACGGGCGCGCGTAGCGACGACCACCGCACCGATGTCGACCGGCTGTTCGTCGGGCTTCGGCGGGTCGCCGATCGGGCCGCTGGAGAACAGCCATACCGGGTGATCGCGCGAATCGTCGTAGCGCTGTACGAGGTCCCGCGCCGCTTCCAGCCAGTGGCCCATGTAGATCGCGCTGCCGAGCACGTACGCGTCGTAACCGGTGACGTCCTCGACGTCCGCCGCGGCACGTACGATCACGTCGAGGCCGGCGTGAGTCGTCATTGTTTTGCCGATTCGGGCGGCAATCTCGGCAGTCGAACCGTGTCGGGATGCCGCGGCGACCAGGACTCTCATCGTGAACCTCCGGGGTCGCTCATAGCGCCGCTCGATGGGCGCTCGGCGCCCGTCTTGATCCCCAGCAGGCAACGACGCATCATCGGGTAATCGCCGATCTCCATGAGCGGCGCTCCGAGCAGGGCGGCAGCGCCTTCGTAGCGGGCGCGGACTCGGGTGACAAGGCGTGTGGTGCCGCTTCCGGCCGCCTCGAGCCGCCAGCTCCATGTCGCGTCGGGCTTGGCCCACACCAGGAGCTGGTACGGCACGAGCGCCCGCACGCGGAACGCGGTGTGGTCATCGGCGCGGGCACTCATTCGCACCCGATCGCCGATGCGGAGCTGCTGCCAGCGCGCTTCGATGCCTTGCGTGCTGCGTCGACCGCGATTGTCGAGCAGGTCGTAGCTGTACCAGCCGGCCCGGCCGTAGCCCATCTGGATGATCCACGGCCACACCGCCTCGGTCGGCGCGTCAATTGTGATGGCTCGGGTCGCCACGAAATGTGGGCGCACGATCAGCGAGTCTCCGGCCATCACGCCGGCGCGTTCCGCGGCGGTCGCCCCCCATCCGGTGTGCCATTGGCGGTAGTTGGGCAGGCCCAGGAGCAGCATCGCCAGCCCCCACGCGAACATCGCCGGCTGTAACAGTGAGATCGGGCCGAGTACGGCGACTTGAACGACGATCCAGCCCATCAACGTGAGACCCAGCAGGGGGTGCCCGACGTGGGCGTACGTGCGCCGTGTCGCCGCACCGAACGCCACCACTCCGGCCGGCAGCGCAATACACAGCGCCAGCAGGAGGCCGGGGATGACCCATGACGAGAACGGCGTGCGGGAAAGGTAATCGGTCGACAAAGCGGTGTGCGACTGGGTGATGAGGTAGGCGGCACCACCGGTCGCACCAATGCATAGGCCGACCTCGAGGACGAGAAGCAGCGATGCGAACGATCCTCGCTCGGAGCGCCGCGGCTCGACACCCGCGGACAGGGAGGGCAGCACAGATGTCTCCATACCCCAAGGCTCGCGCTACGCAGTGAACCTGAGCAGGGCCGATCGGCCCTCGGACGCGGGCCATCGACAGCGACACCCCCGGAGCCATCGCCGGCGTGCCGACCTGATCCTGAGGCTCTGCTGTCAGATGGCCCGTGGAATCGGGACTTTGGTCCCTCGCGCTCGCGCCAAGATCCTCACATCATGTAGGGAATTCGAATGGAGGGATGTCATGAGCGCAGTCCCGTCCTCATATGCCGGCGTGGTTCCGATGAACTCGCCCGGGACGTACTTGAACTGGGGTGTCATCCACATCTCGCTGGCCAATGTCATCGTGATCGTCCTGATGCTCGTGGTATTCGCGCTGGCGCTCGTCCTGCCGTTCCCCGGGAGGAAGCGATGACCGCCCAGCCGGGCGACGAGCGGATGTGGACCGCGCGGCTCCGGCGCCGCGCCGTCGACACGCTGCCGCCCGACAAGCTCTTGCCCGACCGTCAGCCGGCCTACGTTGCGTCATGGATATACGTGTTCGGGGTCGCGACGCTCGCCGCCCTGCTGGTCGTGCTCGCTAGTGGCGGAGTCCTGGCCCTCTTCGGGCCGCAGTGGTACCACACGTCGACCGTCGGCCGGTTCGTCAACAGCCTGCATCTGTGGAGCGTTGAGCTGTTCTTCTTCGCGATGGTGGTCCACCTCTGGGGGAAGTTCTTCATGGCGGCCTGGCGCGGACGGCGCGCGATGACCTGGATCACCGGTGCCATCGCATTCCTCGGGTCCATCGCCACCGCATTCACCGGCTATGTGCTGCAGTCGAACTTCGACTCCCAGTGGATTTCCACACAGGCGAAGGACGGACTCAACTCGGTTGGTATCGGCGCGTGGTTCAACGTGCTGGATTACGGCCAGATGTTGATGTTCCACATCGCACTGCTGCCCGCCGTCCTCGGCTTCATCGTGGTGTGGCATGTGCTGCTGGTACGCCGCCGTGGTGTCGTACCGCCGTACGCCACCGACGCTGAGATCCTCGACACTGCGCCGGACGCCGAGGCGACCGCACCCGAACCGACCGCACCGGCACCGACCGAAGCGGCGCGCAGCGATGAGGTGGCGTCATGACCCGGCCGACGCGCCGCCAGCGCGAAGCGTTCTATGCGCGGCCATGGGCCGGACCGACCCGGCGCTACGACATCGTCAAGGAGTTCGTCATCGCGCTCGTCGTGATGGCGCTGCTGACCACGGGCCTGGCCATCCTGTTCGGTTCACCGGACCGCAAGGCGATCACCTTGCAGGACTGGGCCAAGCAAGCACCCGCCGACTTCGTGGCCACGACGGTCGCCGAGCTCGACGGCACCAGTGGTACGGCCACGTACGGAGCGCCGTACACCCACGATCCGTCGGCCGGGCAGAAGCTTCTCTCACTTCCGCTCCAGCGCTGGGGCGGGGTGACCGAGCCGATCGACGCTTCTCAGGTGTTCGTCCTCGGCCCACTGTCCACGAGCAGCGACCCGGCAATCAGCGGACCGCTGTCCACCTATCGCGCGGCCGGCGCGGACCAGCAGTCCTCGTGGGCGAGCAAGTACGGCGACGCTCTGGCTAAGGCGCCCGATGGTGACCCGGCGAAGGTCACGGCCGGCGACTACGGCCCCGTTCCGGCACTCGCCAACGGGCTCCTCACGATGGCAGAGCAGGGCGGTCTGGACGGGCTGATCCAAGAGCAGGGCGGCTTCTACCAGACCAACTACTCACGTTCGCTGCTTTTCCTTGCCGACGGCTCCTATCTGGAGGCTCAGGCCCGTGGCGAGAATCTCGGCGGCGATCAATGGGGAATGATGAACGAAACCGGCCGGTACCCGGGCCAAGCATGGCTGTGGCTGTACACGTTCTGGTACCAGGTCAAGCCATTCAGCACCTCGGACAACGCCGACGCCCTCGTGTGGGGCCTGATGATGGTGCTGTCGGCCGCCCTTGTCCTGTTGCCATTCATACCGGGTCTGCGCGCACTGCCGCGCCGGCTGGGCGTCTACCGGCTCATCTGGCGAGAGCACTACCGCAACGCCTACTGACGCGTGGTCGACGATTCGGAGCCCGGCAGCGCCGCGGTGGCGCTGCCGGGCTCGTTAGCGATCAGCGGACGTACCCACGAAATGGGTCCGATGGCCCTGGTCATGGCCCGCTTGGCCGGATGAGCGTTGAGTAAGAGGCCGAGTGCATCTGGAGGGGCCATGAACGGGATGGAAGCGCAGCGCGCGCAACACGAGGCGATGCGGGAAAGGACCACGAACCTCACCCCAGGTGGCTACCGCGACTCGCTGTCGAGGTACCTATTGACCGAGGCCGCCCGGTCCGATCACTACGAACCCGCACTTGAACCGGGCGCGACGGCCGGCGAGACGATGGTGACCTTGGAGCGGCCGCAGCCCTACGTGGTTGCCGCCATGGACGACTCCGCCGGTGGCTACCTCGCCGTCGAGCAGGCGGCTCGCGAGGCGATGTGGCGTGGCTGGCGGATGCGGATCGTGCATGTCCAGGACGCAACGCTGCGGTCGGGGCGCCGCGATGCGTTGCGGACGACCGGTGCAGAGTTGCTCGCCGACGGCTCCGACCGCGCTCGGGTGTTGGAGCCGGCGCTTGCGGTCTCGACGGAGCTGCGTGTCGGCCCGGCCGCCGGAGAGCTCATCACGGCGGCGGCAGGCGCGGGCCTGATGGTTGTCGGGACGCGTGGCCGCGGTGGGTTCAGTGAGCTGACGACGGGCTCCGTCGCCCACCATGTGGCGGCGCATGCCGAATCACCGGTGCTCATCGTCCGGGTCCCGCCGCGGCCAAGCGGCCTGGAGTGGATGGAGCACCCCGTGCTGGTCGGCATAGACGGCTCCGACGAGTCGTACGGCGCGTTCGAGTTCGCGGTCGCCGAGGCTCGGTTGCGTGGCGTCGGCGTGGTCGCCTTGCACGCGGCGGCCGGCGAGTGGAGCGACGATGTCGATCCCTTGCACTGGGGCGTGCTCGCTGGATTCGACAACGAATGCCTTGGCGTGCCGGTCCGCCGGCGCCTGGTCGACCAGGATCCGCGCAAGGCCCTCGTCGGGCTATCGGCTCAAGCCGGCGCCGTGGTCGTCGCGGCTCGCGGTCGCGGCGGGTTCCCCGGACTGCGCACCGGATCGGTGACCCAAGCGCTGATCCACCAGTCGCATTGCCCGGTGTTCGTGATCCGCGGCCCGTACGTGGACCACCCGGCGTCGTAGGCGTTCGCGATGCGGAACCTCGAGTCACCAACACCCACCGGCGACTCCGACGTGACCTGCGGGCCGACGGCGGCCCACCGTCCGGGCGCCGCGGCCGACCGCGTCCCACGACGGCCCCCGCCGCCGGCCCGTCGCGCCGGCTACCTCGTCGCCGCGGCGATCAATGGCGTCATCTGGTACCTCGCCAACATCCACCCGACATGGCACGCCGTATCGGTCCTGACCGCCGATGCCCGGCTGGTGCTGCCTTGGTTCAACCTGTCGTGGCTCGCGACGATGGCGGCGAACCTGGTGTATGTGGCGTATGACCCGCGATGGCTGGTTGCCGCGGGGAACGTGTTGACGACGACCCTCGGCCTCGCGGCACTCATCAGTTTGTTGAGTGTCTTCCCGTTCGACTTTCCGGCGCCCGCGTGGACGACGGCCGCCCACGTTCTGCTGGTGCTGGCGACAATTGGTACGGCCATCGGGGTGCTGGTCTTTCTGATCAGGCTCGGCATGATCCTGCTCGGGACGTCGAACACCGAGCGCCGCTGAGCGACCGCGACCGTCGTGACGGTCTGCCTACTCGCCTGGGGACCTTCGGCCCTGAGCCCGTCCCAGCCCGCCGAGGACGCTCGTGGTAGAGGCGAGCGTCGCCATGCGTGCCGTTCCCGACGCCACTGGCGCACGACCGCTCATGGACGCGAGTCGACAGGGAGGCCGTCATGGCCGATGTGGTGTTGGAGCAGGTTAGCAAGATCTTTCCGGACGGGACGGTCGCTCTCGAGAACGTTGATCTGACAGTCCTTGACGGCGAGTTCGTCGTGCTGGTCGGTCCGTCCGGGTGCGGCAAGTCGACGCTGCTCCGGATAGTCGCGGGGCTCGACACCGCCACCACTGGATCGGTATCGATCGGTGGCCGGGTGGTCGATGACTTGTCCCCGAAGGATCGCGACATCGCGATGGTGTTCCAGAACTACGCGTTGTACTCCCACATGACAGTCGCCGAGAACCTGGGGTTCAGCCTCAAGCTCCGGCACGTGCCAAAGGAGACCGCACGCAGCGAGGTGGACAACGTCGCGCACATGCTCGCGCTCGAGTCCCTCGTGGATCGCAAACCGCGGGCGCTGTCGGGCGGCCAGCGCCAGCGCGTCGCGATGGGCCGCGCCATGGTTCGCCACCCGAAGGTATTCCTGATGGACGAGCCGCTATCGAACCTCGATGCGAAGCTCCGCGTCGCCATGCGCGGCGAGCTGATCCGGCTGCATCGCGAGTGGGGTACGACGACGCTGTATGTGACACACGACCAGATCGAAGCGATGACGCTCGGGCATCGGATAGCGGTGTTGAACGCCGGCCGCCTGCAACAGGTAGGCACGCCGAAGGAGCTGTACCAAACACCGTGCAACCTGTTCGTTGCGGGGTTCATCGGTTCGCCAGCCATGAACCTCGTGAGCGGCAAGCTGGACGCCGGCGCGGACGGGGCGCTGATGCTGTCGGTCGGCGGCCAACGGTGGCCCGTTCCGGACAGCCAGCTCCGGCGCCGACCGACGCTCGCCGCGTTTGTCGGTCGTGAGGTCGTCGCCGGGCTGCGCCCGTACGCGATCTCCGTGGACACCGGTTCGTCTGATGACGGCGCCTGCATCACGGTAACCGCAGCCGTCGTCGAGGATCTGGGGAGCGAGAAGAACGTGCTTTTCGTGCCGCCATTTGAGGTGCCGGATGCGGTCGGCGGCGGAACAGACACGGAACTGATCGGTATGTGGACGGCCAACGTCAAGGCCAACGCTGAGGTCCGGACCGGCGGCAAAGTGACACTGCGACTGGATATGGACCGGGCGTATTTCTTCGATCCCGGTAACGGCCTGGCCATCCCGATCGCGGACGATGCCTCCGTGGTCGCGGCCGCTTAGCCGACGTCTTGAACACCGCGTGTGGGGTTACGGGCTCGGTCATCGCGGCGAAATCGGCCGAGACCACACGGCGCGAGTCGCTCCTCGTCGGCGGCGGCGCGCGCGAACGAGCTCGTCGGCGCCCCATACTATGACCGGAAATGGTATGAGCAGGGCGAGTTCGGTCGGACGGGGCATCGCCGTGCCGAACACGTGCTGCGCCCACGGCACGCCTACCACGGCCGCCGCGAACGCTAGCTCGAAGGCGATGCCCCAGAGCAGAAGTCGGTTGCTGAACAGTCCGATGCTCCGAAGCGAGGCGACCTGCGTGCGCGCGGCCATCGCGGTGCCGACCTGACAGGCCACGATCCCGAGAAACGTCATCGTGGTCGCCTGCTGCCAGACGTGGTGAAGCGGCGCGCCCACGGCCGTGACGGCGCCCAGGTGCCACCCGCCGCTCATCAGCGTGAGGAAGAAGCCACACAACACGAGCGCAGTCGACACGCCACCGAGCAGGAGCCAGCTCCGCGTGAGCATGGCTCGGTCAATGACGCCCTGACTGCTCGGCCGGGGTGGTCGTCTCATCAAACCGGCCTCGGCGGGCTCACGACCGAGTGCGAGCGCCGGCAGCGTCTCGGTACCGAGATCGATGGCGAGGATCTGCAACACCGTGAGCGGCAGGGGAATGCGGCCGCCAGACAGCGCGTAGAGCAGGAACGGAACGACCTCGGGGGTGGCATGGGCGAAGATGTACAAGATGAACTTGCGGACGTTGTCGTAGACGCGACGACCCGCCTCCACCGCGGTGACAATCGTGGCGAAGTTGTCGTCGGTGAGCACCATTGTGGCCGCTTCGCGCGCGACGTCGGTTCCTGACTCGCCCATCGCCACGCCGATGTCGGCTCGCCGCAGCGCGGGTGCGTCGTTGACGCCGTCGCCGGTCATCGCGACGACGTGGCCGGTCGCTTGCAATGCGTCGGCGATCCGCAGTTTCGCCTCGGGCGTGGCGCGCGCGAAGATCACCTCCGGCTCGGACGCGAGCAGTCGGTCGAGCGTGGCCTCGCTCATGGCATCGAGCTCCGGACCGGTCACGATGTATGGGTGTGCGCCGACGATGCCGACCTGGCGGGCGAGCTCGGCGGCGGTCTGTCCGTGGTCGCCGGTCACGACGATCATCCGTAGGCCAGCGGTCCGGCATTCGGATACGGCGCCGGCGACCTCGGGTCGGGGTGGATCGAACATCGCGGCCATGCCGAGAAAGGTCAAGTCCTGCTCGGCTTCGTCGCGTGTCGTCGGCATGCGATCGTCGGGCAGCTTGCGCGACGCGAGCGCGAGCACACGCAGGCCGCGAGTCGCATAGCCATTGGTGGCCGAGGCGAGGAGTTCCCGGTCGGCCGCGGTGATTGCGCGAGGGCCGTCCGCTGCGGCGATGCGGGTGGCTCGGGCGAGGACATCCTCCGGCGCACCCTTGGTGTGGACGACTGCGACATCACCGTCGCGATCGATGGTGCTCATGAGTCGAAGCGTCGGATCGAACGCAAACCGATGCTGGCGCATGGCGTCCCGATGGGCAAGCGACGTATCGATGCCCGTCGCGGCCGCGGCGACCAGCAATGCCACCTCCGTGGGATCACCGGTGTTGTGCGTCGGCTCCGGTCCGAGTTCCGCGTCGTTGCATGCGGCGCACGTTTCCGCCACGGCCCGCATTGTCATGTCGGAGCCATCGACCGCCGCCTCGGCAACGTCGCCGGCGGTCGGCGTCCAGATCGACGTGACGGCCATCCGATTGCGGGTGAGCGTGCCGGTCTTGTCGGTGCAGATCACCGTCGTCGAGCCGAGCGTCTCGACCGCGGACAGTCGCTTGACCAGTGCGCCGGAACGGGCGAGTATCCGCACTCCGACCGCGAGCGCGAGAGTGATCGTCGGCAACAAGCCCTCGGGTACGTTCGCGACCAGGAGACCGATCGCGAACGTGGCCGCATCGGGCAGCGGGAGGTGCGCGGCGAGCGTGCCGATCGGCAGGAAGGCGAGGCCGACGCCGACCGCGACCGCGGCGATCAACCATGCCGCACGCTTGACCTGCTTCTCCAACGGGCTGTCCTCGCGCGTCACACGCTGGCTCAGCGCCGCGATGCGGCCGATCTCGGTCGACATGCCGGTGGCGAATACGACCGCGGTCGCCTCGCCGGACGTGCAGGTGGTACCGCTGAAGATCAGATCGTGCTGGTGGAGCAGGGAATCGGATGGATCCCCGGGCGTCACCGAGCGTTGCACGGGCATGGATTCACCGGTGAGCGCGGCCATGTCGACTTCGAGGATGCCGTCGATGACGCGCGCGTCCGCCGAGACCCGGTCGCCGGCGTCAAGCAACAGGATGTCACCAGGGACAAGGTCGCTCGCCGCTACTACCATTCGATGCCCATCGCGTCGAACCGTTGACCGGTCCGGCAGGTAATTCGCAAGTGCCTCTACGGCACGTTCGGCCTGCCGCTCCTGCGCGAACGCCAGCAGGGCGTTGAGCACGATCACCGCGACGATCGCGATGGCGAGTGCCATCGTTTGGTCCGCGGCGGCCAGCGCGGCCGCCAGCCACAGGAGCAGTGCCAACGGATGCGTGAATTGCCGGGCAAGATCTTGCTGCCATGGTCGGCGACCTCGTCGAACCAGCGTGTTTGGACCGTAGCGTTCGAGCCGGCGAGCGGCCTCTCGAGTCGACAGGCCCGATGGCGTGGAGTGCAGATCGCTGAGGAGGTGTGGCACCGGAGTGCGCGGATCGATATGAAAGCTCCGATCGGCGACGACGCCGGTCCGCGGCGGGTCGCCTACATCGCGGCCGACCAGAGATGTCATCCCTTCACCTCCGACTTGAAAGTCGACCGAGCACGCCGGCGCGCAACTGAGCGGTGGTCGTCACAGAGTCGCTCCGGGCGCAGCCGCCGACTTCGGCGCAACGGCCTGCGCGGCACTTCAGCGACAGCATCTCGCGAGCGCGGCGATCGGGGCAGGGTTTGGTGGTCCCTCGTCGATGGATCCTTCGGCCCTACGGCGACCCGCTGCGCTGGGGACCTTCGTCCACACCGGACGGGTACCGAGACCCTGTCGCAATTCGCACGCCGGGCGCGAGGCTGAGTCAACCCGAGGAGGCTTCCATGGAGACTTCCGAGTCCGGACGTGTGATCGTCGGAATCAGCGATACGGTCGCCGGATACCAAGCGCTGAGATACGCGGTGGCGCAGGCCCGCGAGCGCGGCGTGCCATTGATCGCGGTCCGCACGTACAGCTGCGGACCCACCAACGCCCAGTGGCGGGATGTGCTCGTGAAGGGTGCCACCGAATACGTGGTGAAGGTGTTCGCCGAGGCGCTCGGGTGCCAGCCCGCTGGCACGGCCTCCGAGATAACGCTGTGCGAAGGAGCCGCCGGACGTGCACTGGTCCTGGTCGCTGATAACGCACGCGATCTCGTGGTGGTCGGCGGCTCAGGCTCACGCCGATGGACCGGCCTACGTCGTGCCGCCGTTGCCAAGTACTGCTCTCGGCACGCGAGTTGCCCGGTGATCATCGTGCCGCCGCCCGCCTTGGCGCGGCGATCGGGCCGACGGCTAACGAAGCAGGTGATGCACGAGGCCGATCTGCTGTTGACAGGGGCGTGGAGCCGCCCGTCCGAATCGCCACCGGCCCCCGGTGTCGGTATGGCCCCAGACGGATCATGATCTGTCGTTCCGTCGCCGATAGCGGCCGGGACATCCACCACCGTAGCGATGCGGTCAAGCCCCTGTACCTCACGTGCGGTCCCGTGAGATTGTGGCAGAAGACTGGTAGCTCCGATCTGGGAGTGTCATGTCATCTGATCCGCAAGAGACGGGCGAACATGGCCCGCTGAGTGCCGACGACGAGCCAAACGTGCTCGAATCCGAAGGTTTCCCGTACGTTGCCCGGCTGGAGCTCGATGAGCTACTCGAGCAGTTGATCGCCCGCGCCCGTGATGTCCAGCAGACTCAGGGCCGGCTCCGTGGACTGTTGCGGGCGAGCCGGACCGTGGCGGCCGCGGTCGACCTGGACGAGGTTCTGCATCACATCCTGGGAGCGGCCCGGACGCTGGTCGATGCGCGGTACGCGGCACTCGGTCTGGTCGAGCAAGGGCGCTTGGTGCGCTTTCTGCATCTGGGCATCGACGACGACAGGGTGTCCGCGATCGGCCATCTTCCCGAGGGTAAGGGACTTCTCGGCCGCCTGATCGACTATCCCGAGCCGCTGCGGATACCGGACGTCGGCGCGCACGTCGCATCGGTAGGGTATCCCGAACACCATCCCCGGATGCGGACGTTCTTGGGGGTACCGATCCGGGTGGGGCGGCGCCTGTACGGCAACCTGTACCTGACCGACAAGCAGCACGGCGCGGAGTTCAGCCGGGACGACGAGGAACTCGCGATCGCCTTGGCGGCGACGGCCGGCGCGGCGATCAGCAATGCCGCCC
>DASTMZ010000134.1:0-8360 GCA_035713725.1 Micromonosporaceae bacterium | reverse complement strand
GATCGGCGTGCAACATTCACACCGCGAGTTGGTGCTGGAAAGCAACCAGACCGCGACCGAAATCGAAAAGACCGTGGCCGAAGCAATGGCTACCGGCGGCACACTAGCCCTGGAGGACGAGAAGGGCCGGCGGGTGCTGGTACCGGTCGACAAGATCGCCTTCGTGGAGATCTCCGAGAGCGCGCCGCGGGCAGTCGGCTTCACCGCCGGGCATTGATTCCCATATCCACCGCAACGTCGGCTACCCCACACTCCGGTGCCATGCGTTCGATGATCCGGGTAATTCGCGTAAGCTTGTTCCATTGCAGCCGGCTCTCACGCAGTTCGCGCCTGTTCGCCGCCCCAAATGGCGACGGCGTTTTGCGAGAACTGCTAGCCGGCCGCACGCGTGCCGCCCCGACGTTCCCGTCGTGCGGGCCACGCCATGACAACTCGGCGCCTCGATTCCACGTACCAAGCGGGGGCGCCCCAGATGAGGGACACCCCATATTTCATGACTGACACCAACGCCAGCCACGAGCTGGCAACGCAAGACCCTGCACCGATCACCGAAATCACCGACGAAATGGCCAAGCCGGCGGGCCTTGCTCCGGTCCGGTCGGACAGCCCGACGTTTGCCGAGTTGGGCGCGCGCGCGGAGACCGTCGACGCATTGGCCGGCGCCGGCATCACACGCGCGTTCGCGATCCAGGAATACGCGCTTCCGATTGCCATCCGTGGCGCGGACCTCATCGGTCAGGCGCCCACCGGCACCGGCAAGACACTGGGCTTCGGCGTACCACTGCTGGAGCGCCTGTCCACCGTCGCGGAGGGCGCCGACGGTCGGCCACAGGCGCTGGTCGTCGTACCGACCCGGGAGCTCTGCCTTCAGGTGGCCCGCGACCTCAAGCTGGCCGGCAGTACGCGCGGCGTCCGAGTGCTCGCGATCTACGGCGGCGTCGCCTACGAGCCACAGACCGAGGCGCTGCGGCGCGGTGTAGAGATCGTCGTCGGTACCCCCGGCCGCCTGCTCGACCTCGCGAAGGGCAAGCAGCTCACGCTCGCCGGCGTTCGCGGTCTCGTGCTCGACGAGGCGGACCGCATGCTCGACCTTGGCTTCCTCGAGGATGTCGAGAAGCTGATCGCGATGACGCCCACCGATCGTCAGACGATGCTGTTCTCGGCGACCATGCCCGAGCCGATCGTGGCGCTCGCGCGGCGGTTCATGCGCGGCCCGATCACGATTCACGCCGGCCACACCGACGCCACCGGTCCGTCACCGCAGACCAAGCAGGTCATCTACCGCACGCACTCGCTGAACAAGCTCGAGGTGGTGGCGCGGATCCTGCAGGCGAACGGGCGCGGGCTCACGATGATCTTCACGCGTACCAAGCGCAACGCCGACCGTGTCGCAGCCGATCTGGACTTTCGCGGGTTTGCGGTCGGCGCGGTGCACGGCGACCTCGGCCAGGGCGCCCGCGAGCGAGCACTCCGGGCGTTCCGGTCCGGCAAGGTCGACGTACTGGTCGCCACCGACGTCGCGGCTCGCGGCCTGGACGTGACCGGCGTGACGCACGTCATCAACTACGACTGTCCGGAGGACCCGGACACCTACACGCACCGGATCGGCCGCACCGGACGGGCCGGCGCGACCGGGGTCGCGGTCACGTTCGTGGACTGGGAGGACATGCCGCGCTGGCGCCTTATCGACAAGTCGCTCGGCCTGGATCTCCCGGAGCCGCCGGAGACCTACCACACGTCGCCGTGGCTCTACAGCGACCTTGACATCCCGACCGACGTGACGAGCACGTTGCCGGCCGCCGAGCGAACGCGCGCCGGGCTGGCCGCCGAAAAGGAAGAAGACCTGGGCGGCCGGCGTCGGGACCGAGGCGCGGCACCGACGCGTGGTCGCGGCCGCGGCGGTCGCGAGAGGAGCGACGGCAGTGCGGGCCGCGGACGCCGCGGCGACGACGCGGGTCACGGCCGACAGGACAGCGTGGGTACGGAGTCGGCACCCGCCAACGCGCTCCGGCAGCGCCGTCGGACCAGGCGAGTCGACGATCCAGCTACGGTCGTCGAGTCGTCGGTCGGCGAAGCGTTCGGCGATGCGGCAGCCAGCGGCGTGGCGGACGGCTCGGATCCGATCGGCACCCGGCGCCCACGCCGGCGGCGCCGTGGACCCGGCCGACCGGCCGGCGAGTCGGCCGAGGGCTGACCGCGCCGCGAGGCGCAATACGGACTGACGGCCGCCATCCAAGCTCCGCCGGCACCGGCACGTGGCAGTCTGAGGTCGTGGGGAACCGTCGCGATCTCGTCGACGTGTTGATCAGGCGGTACGCATTCGCCGAGATCGCCGCACTGCTCGAGGCCGGTCTGATCGGCCAAGGCGACGTCGGCCACATCGCCAACGCACAGCAATTGTGCGCCTTCGGCCAGCGGCTGCTCGACCTCGACGCGGAGGACTTCGGCGAGTCGGACGCCGCCCGGGACGCGAACACCGAGCACCATGTCGCCGACCTGGTAACCGGCGACGGCGTACCCGAGAAGCTGGTGGTACGCAGCTTGGCGGCACGCGTACCACAGTCGCCCGGCGAGCCGGACCGCGGCGCGCTCGGCTCACTGCGCCCCGCGTTCGGCCTGATGCTCGAGGCGATCGCGGTGCGCTGGCTGCGGTGTGAGACATCCGCGCTGATCGCCGCCGTACACACCGCGAGCGAGTACCTGCCGATCCTGGCGTGGGAGCCGGTGCTCGGTCACGCGGCCGACCCTGCGTCGATGACCGCATCCGTTGCCGGTGACGGGAGTCGCTGGGGGCATTGGGGCGACTCGATCTGTCCGCAGACCAAGCCGCAAAAGTCCGCGGCGAAGCGCTGCCTGCGCGTGGCCGGTGAGCCGGACGCCGGATGGCGGGCGTACCTCGACCGGCAGCACAGCGTGGTGGCCGAGGCGCTGATCAGTTGCGCGGAATGCGGGTCCCCGTGCTCGGTCGTCACGCGACACACCGACACCGAGCGGGAACGCATCGCCATGGCCAGCCGGATCGCCGAAGACTTCGCGGGTTCCGCGATCGTACGGCTTCGGCACAGTTCGCCGGTCGGCCACGCGTTCGGCGTACCGTCACCGAGCGAGGTGACCGACGCGTGGGACCACACTCGACGGACGCTCGGCGCACGAGAACCCGCTGTGCTCACCGCCGACGGCTTTCCATTGCCCGGCATGCCGAGTCTCTTCGGCGCGGTCGCGGGCACACCGATCCGGCCCACGACGCTGATCGCGGACACCGCCGCGGCGCTGCGTCTCGCGCTGGCCTGACGGTTGTCACTGGCGCTGGCGCGACGGTGATGGGCTATGCCCGCACGAGTCGAGCGATAGCGTCCGCCGCCTCCTTGACCTTCGCGGTCGGATCGCCGTTGCGAGCCGCGTCGACCACGCAGTGCGCGAGGTGATCCTCCAAGAGACCCATGGCGACCGCCTGCAGAGCGTGCGTGGCTGCCGATATCTGGGTCAGCACATCGATGCAGTAGGTGTCCTCGTCGACCATGCGCTGCACGCCCCGCACCTGGCCCTCGACCCGGCGTAGTCGGGCCAGCAGGGCAGCCTTGTCACCGCTGTAACCAGGCAGTGCTGGTGCGCCGTCAACCTGCGGAGTTTCCACGCGAATAGGATACCCCCGTAGAGTATTTGACCTGGGCCGAGCCGGCGACAAGCGTCACCTTTGTGACGTCTACGGCGTTAATACCGATATGCCGTTACCTTTGGGTTGGCACGGCGCCGCGTCCGGAACCTCGGGTGCGACACGATCCGCGCTGACCCCAACTCGTTCGGTCACCGCCTTGCTGGCCCGATCCGCGGTCGCCGCAGCGTTGTTGACGCTGTGCGTCGCCACCCCCGCCGCCGCGGCCGGCGACGATCCGAAGCCGACGAAGGCGCAACTCGACAAGCAGATCTCCACGGCGTCGAATCAACTCGAAGTCGTCATCGAGCGCTACGACGCGATGCAGGACACGCTGGCCGCGACGCGGGCACGTGAGACCGCGGTCGTCGCACGTCTCGCACCGATGCAGGCAGCCGCCGACGCCGCGCAGGAGAAGGTCGCTCAGATCGCCGCGCAGACCTACGAGGCGACGCCACTGTCCGGATTCGCGCTGCTCGTCGACGCACAGTCGACGCAACAGGTGGTGGACCGGCTGACGCTGCTCAACGGACTGGCCATCGGTCGCCGGTCAACCCTCGACACGCTCGTCGACGCGACGACCGCGTACCGCTTGCAGCAACAGACACTGCGTACGCTCGACGAGCAACAGGCAAGCCTGGTCGCAACGTTGGCCACGCAGAAGACCGCGATCCAGTCGCAGATCAAGAAGCTCGAGTCGATCCGGGTCGCGGCGTTCGGACCGTCCGGTGTGGACAGTTCGGCGCACGTCATCAACTATGTGCCGGCGTACTCGGCGGATGCCGCGGGCCGTGCCGTGAAGTTCGCGCACGACCAGATCGGTAAGCCGTACAAGTGGGCCGCGGCCGGTCCGGACAGCTACGACTGCTCGGGTCTCACGATGGCGGCATGGAAGCAGGGCGGCGTGACACTGCCGCACAACTCGGCCGAGCAGTATTCCGCCGTCGCCCACATCTCGCGCTCCCAGCTGCGCCCAGGCGATCTCGTCTTCTACTACACGCCGATCCACCACGTGGCGATCTACATCGGCGGCGGGTACGTGATCGAGGCGCCCCAAGTCGGCGAGGACGTGAAGATCGCATCGGTCGATCTCGGGCCGATCCATGGGTACGGCCGCCCGGCCTAGCGTGTCAGGCACCATGGCGTTTCACTAGATCTTGAACTGTCGCACCCGATTGCGACGTGCCTGTCGTTCGCCAACTCGCTGAGACGGCGCGCGGCGTGTCGAGATCATCGTCAATTCGACGCTACATGATCGGCTCATGACGACTGTCGTGGACGCACCAGCCGCGGCAGCGTTTGATGTGCCGTCGGCCGCGGTGTCGGGACCAGTGCCTCCTGCGCGGGCTTGACCGGCTGTCCGTGGATGAGGTCATGTCCGGGCGTCCTATGAGGGACTCTCGTTGGCACAAGGGAGCGACTGTGAGGAATCTTGTCGATGAGTCGGTGATCCACGAGGCTGGTACCGGTTGTCCAGTAGAGGACCGTCAGTGTCGGCAGTGGACGGTACCGAGCCGAAACCGTTGACGCCTGCGGCCGATGGCCTGGGCATGAAGATCGCTGCGGCATTACTGCAGCGGACCCGGATAAGGGTGTGTCACTGGTCGGGCAGGGCAGCTGCTGCAGCAGGTCACCACAGGGTGTCAAGGTCGCTATAGAGCCACGCCGACGTGTGGTAGGTCTCCGACAAGATCAACGACGCGCTGGACATCTCGCGCAAGACGCTGGGCCGGACCTATCCGGTGCTGCTCATCGACGCGATTCACATGAAGATCCGCGACTAACGCGTCGCCAACGGTCCGGTGCATGGCGCCGTTTGGGTCAACCTGACCGGTGAGCGTGACGTGCTCGGGATGTGGTCGGCACCGGTCGTCGAAGGCCCCCCGAACACTGGATGTCGTCCGTAGCCGAGCTACACAACGGCGGCGTAGGCGACGCGGATACGAATCCCTCTGACCGCGTCTCATCGAGGTAGCAGCCCTCGCTTTCATGTTGCTTCGAAACCCTTGCGGCTCAGGCCCGTGACACAGCCATCGACATAGAGCAATGTAGCGACCGGCAGCCGGCTTTTTCGTTGGCTTCGGGAAGGGTCGCCATGAGAGGTCCAGAAGATCCTCGCGCCGTGCGCTACATCGACTTCGACGGACTGGCGACTAGCTTCGGTGGACCGGTTTGGCGGCCGATTGGCGAGAAGATCCACAGCTGGAGCATCGCCACTGTTGACAACGAAGTCGTCCGGGTGACGCTCTACACGATCACGCAAGACCAAGTGATTCGGCTGGTTCAGGTACAGAAGTCTAAGGTCGACGTCGGCCGGATCGTCGGTCGTCTGACGGACTCGCTGCGTTTCATGAATGGGATGCCATCACCACACGGCGGGGGTCAGACCGCGACCCCACCTCGGCCCTGGTCAATGCCCATCGACGGGAACGTTACTGGCACGTCGGCAACATTCACCGGCGGTGGACTCAGAGTCGACTCACTTGAGTCCGATGATCCACACCAAACAAATCTCTACGTCGCCTACCCGCTGGAGCCGGCCACCACAGCTGATTACCGCCTGATACGAGCGACGGGCGTCGAGCGGCCCTTTGACCGGTGAGTCCAGCCTCATGCGGTCCGGCCCTAAATTTCTCGTGTACCAAACTAAGCGGCCGGCGACGCGTCGCTTGCACCAGCTCCGTCGTGGAACCACGCATCGTGAAGCGATCTACCAAAAGGCGACCGATCGATGAGACGGCTGGCTCAACCGCGGGTGTCGATGTTCGGCTGGGACAGACCACTGAGAACCTACGGGGCGGGCTGGATACACGCAGCTAGTCGACGTCCGGACGGCGAAGTGTGAGTGACTGGAACCGATTGCCGTCGCCGGCGTCGACGGGATGGAAGTCCACGACGTCGAAGCGCGCACGGGTGGCAAAGCCGAGCAACTGATCGTCGGTGCGCCACGAGAAGAACCGCGCAGGCACGTGCTCGTCATCCCGCAACGGGCCTTCCGCGCTCTGGTCGCCGCCATAAACGCCGACGAACAACAACCCACCGGGGCGCAGTATCGCCCGAATCGCAGCCAGGACCGCGGGCAAGTCGTGGTTGGGTACGTGTAGCAGACAGTTCAGGGCGTACACCGCGTCGAAGGAACCGGCCGCGAAGTCCAAGTGCAGGAAGTCCATGACGTGCGCCTCGACGCCCTTGGCCCGACAGAGCTCGACCATCACGGCCGAGAGATCCACCGCGACGACCGAGAGGCCTTCCGCCTGAAAGTAGGCACTGTCGTGACCGGTGCCGGCACCGATCTCCAGCAGACGTGCACCCGGCGCGAGTCGCTCACGAAACGTGCGCCGCTCCGCCAGCTTCCACGGCTCCTTGCTGAGCCCATCACGCCACGCCGCCCGCGCGTCGTACGCCGTTCGTAATGGGCCGAGCACGTCGTCGTATCGGACCGTCACGCCGACCATTATCTACAACGCGTTGCGCGACTACCCTCGCGACCGTGAGTGAAGCAGCCGGCCTACATGGTGATGGCGAGCGCGAGTGGTAGCACCGCCGGCACGCCGGCCAAGCGCAGCGCACGAGCGGCAAGCGTCATCGTCCAGCCCGAGTCCACGTAGTCGTCGACGAGCAGCACCGGGCCGTCGAGACTGCCGACGGCTTCGGACAGCTGCGGCGGGACGACGATCTCGCTTTCCAGCGCCCGTACCCGGTGTGCACTGTTAGCGCGCCCACCGACCGGCCGAGCCGGCGTCGTCACCGCGCCCAGCAACGGCAACCGGCCGACCTCGGCGATGCGCGAGGCGAGGCTCGTGACGAGTGCCCCGTGCCGGGACGACGTCACCGCGACGACCGCGACCGGGCGCTGCACCCACCGATCGGCACCGTTCGCCCACTCCGCGAGCATCTGCACGACGGCATCGGCAAGCTCGGGCGACAGCGCTGTGTCGGGCGCATCGTCGCCGACGACGCGACGTAGCCGGTCACCCCAACCCAGATCGGACATGCGCCCGAGTGCTCGACCGCTGTCGGCCTGCTCGGTCGGCGGAATGCGGCCGGACAGCCCGGAAACGCCGGACGGCCACTGTCGACGCGGCGCGATCTCCACGCCGGGACGGCCGAGATGGCTGCGCGCGGCCGCGAGCGATGCCTCGGAGACCTCGGTCGGCCACGGCCGACGAGTGCAGACGTCACATCGCCCGCACGGTGTCGCTTCGGGGTCATCGAGGGCGCGACGCAGAAACTCCATGCGACACGACGAGAGCGACTCGTACGCCACCATCATCGCGGCCTCGGCTTCGCGTGCCGCGGCAACCCGATCCAGCCGATCGCGGTCGTAGTGCCACGCTCGGCCGGTCGACTCCCAGCCCCCGCGGACCCGTTTCACCGCGCCGTCGACGTCGAGCACCTTCAACATGAGCTCGAGTCGTGACCGTCGGATCTCTACGGCCGCTTCGATAACTGGTACGGACAACGGCCGGCCCGCATCGTCCAGTGTTGCGAGCACCGCACGCACGCGGTCCTCTGCCGGGTATCCGAGCGACGCGAAGTATCGCCAGATCGCACGATCCTCGTCGCCGGGTAGCAGCACCACGTCGGCGCGATCGACCGCCCGGCCAGCACGGCCGACCTGTTGGTAATACGCGATCGGCGACGGCGGCGCGCCGAGGTGGACGACGAAGCCGAGGTCCGGCTTGTCGAAACCCATGCCGAGCGCGGA
>DASTMZ010000133.1:0-5215 GCA_035713725.1 Micromonosporaceae bacterium | reverse complement strand
CGCCACAGCGCGGCGCATACCTACACACTGGTCCCGAGGAACTGTTCACACAGCACGGTTTTGTGCGGGTGCGGCGAATCGCCAAGTGGCGATGGGTAATGCGGGCCACGATAAGCCAGCCCTAGCGCAGCACGTCACCGCCAGTTGCCGTACGCCGCTCGCCGCCGTCGGCGGGTCCGAATCTCAGCCACGAAGACCCTGAGCAGCCACGGCCATCGGCACTGCGTGGATACCGTGTGGCCATGGTGCGAGGCGCTAGCCCCGAGTCCGACCGACGGGACGTGCGCGCCGCCTCCAGCCAGCCGCTTGCGCCACTTCTGGCAGTGTGCGCGGGCTACTTCATGGTCATCCTGGACGTGACCGTCATCAATGTCGCCGTACCGGTGGTGGGCCGCGAATTGTCGGCGTCGCTTACTGGGATCCAGTGGATCACCGACGGGTACACGCTGGTATTCGCCGGGCTGCTGCTCACCGCTGGCGCGCTGGGTGACCGGTTGGGCAACCGCCGGATCTTCTGTATCGGCGTCGTGGTGTTCATCGTCGCCTCGGCGGGGTGCGGACTCGCCCAGAGCACGGAGTCGCTCGCCGCTACCCGGTTGCTGGAGGGCCTCGGTGCAGCGTTGATCGTGCCCGGTTCGCTCGCCCTGCTCCAGCAGTCATATCCCTCGCCCGCGGATCGGTCTCGCGCGTTCGGCCTGTGGGGCTCGATGGCCGGCATCGCCGCCTCCGCCGGTCCGCTGATCGGCGGCTTGCTGGTGACCACGGTGGGCTGGCGATGGGTGTTCTTCATCAACGTGCCCGTCGGACTCGCATGCCTGCTTCTGACGTTGCGGCACGTGGACGCGTCGGCGCGACGTTTCGACCGTCCCGTCGACTGGCCGGGTCAATGTGCCCTCATCGCGATGGTGGCGCTGCTCATCGCGGTGCTCAACGAAGCCGGACGACGTGGCTGGGCGGATCCGCTGATCCTCGTCGGTGCCGGCCTCGGCGTGCTGGCCGCCGCCGCCTTCGTGGTTCGCGAGCGCCTGGCCCGTACGCCGGTTCTGCCGCTGTGGCTGCTGCGCTCCCGACAGTTGGGCGGCGCCGCGACCATCGGCCTGCTGTTCAACTTCGCCTTCTACGGCATGATCTTCACCGCAAGCCTGTACTTCCAGCAGGAACGAGGCTTGAGCGCACTGCGTACCGGCCTTGCGCTGTTTCCGGCGGTGGCCATGACGATGTTCGCCTCAGTGCTGTCCGGGCGGCTGGCAGGCCGCACCGGAAACCGACCGCTGGTGGTCACCGGAATGCTGCTCGGGGCCGCAGGTTTGGCGGGCTGGGCCGCGGCCGGACCGAACCCGGATTACGTACTGCTGGTCGCACCGATGGTGGCGGTGGGCTTCGGCACGTCCTTCGCCCTCACCGGCGCGACGACGACCGTCATGGCGGCCGCGCCGGACAGCTTCTCCGGCACCGCCTCCGGCCTGTTCAACACCACGCGCCAGATCGGCAGCGCGGTCGGCGTTGCCTTGGGCGGTTCACTCTTGGCCGGCAACGCCAGCTTCGGCACCGGGGTACAAACCAGCATGGCCATCGGCGCGGTCGCCTACCTGATGGCGGCTGCCCTCGCGCTCTTCTGCATCCCACAGCCGGCTTCCCGCGTTGTCGCCTGACGCCTGCCGCCGTGCATCGACTGCTCGGCCGAGAAACTGGAGCGGCCCGCCTCTCAGACGAGGCGGGCCGCAACCAACGCACGGGACTAACTGCGCTACGGATTGACAGTGCTGTCGTTGGAATCCAGGTAGTTGCCGGTCCACGTGATGCCGGCGTGGTTGCATCCGTCGGTCAGACCGTACGCGGAGCCGTAGAGACCGGACTTCGTTGGTACGAACCGGTTGTTGCGTACCACGAAGTTCGCCGCCTGCGGCGGGCAGTACATCGTGTAGGCACCGCCACCCATGAAGTTGTCCTCGACCACCCAGCCGCTGTAGAGCGTGGCGTGGGCGATGATCGCGGACGTCACCGGGTTGATCTCCAGCAGCGTGTTGTGCCGGATCACGACGTTGTTTCCGTCCTGCGACTGGATTCCGTCACCGTGAGCGGCCGGCGTACCTTCGCGTGCGGCCAGCACCGAGTCCACCACCGACGAGTTGTTGTTGATCTCCAGACCGTTCTCGCAGTCGTGGATGTAGACGGCGTGCGCGGCGAAGTTTGGTCCGGCGAGGCCGGTGCCACTGCCGTTCACACAGTTGATTTCCACGCGGTCCAGGACGGTGGTGCCCGTGGCGCCGTACGTGCTCACGCCGTAGAAGCACTGGCCGATGATCCGCGTGTTGCGGATGGTGACGTTCGCCGCGTCTACGTCGACGCAGCCGTGGATCTCCTTGTTCTCGAGCACGGCGCCGTTGGTCTTGATGGTGTAGTCGCCGTTGATGACGGTGAGCGCGGTGCCGGCCGGCACGCCGGCAGTCGCCGTCGTCGGGTAGCCGCAACTGCCCGGGTTGCTGGCGCAGCCGTGCAGCGCCGGGTTGGTCGCCGGCGACGTCGACGAACCGCCGCTGGGCGCGCCGCCTCCCGAGGATCCGCCGCTCGATGACGATCCGCTCGGCGTCGGCGCTGGGGTTGAGCCGCTCGGCGTTGGCTGAGGCGTACTCGGCGTCGGCGCCGGTGTGCTCGCGCCGGGCGCCGGGGAGGTCGGCGTGCCGACGGTGAACGTCTGCCGTGGGCCGACACCGATCCAGTGCGTGCCCTTCTTGTACGCGAACCAATACGTGTACGTGCCGGCACGGTTGAATGCCTTGCTTCGGATCAGCACCTTCTGCGACGTACCGAGCTTCCATCCGTATACGTGCGGGAAATCGATCCGCTTGCCATCCGGACCCTTCACGGCAAGCGCTACGTCGGACAACGTCGTCGTACGCTCAGCGACGACCTTCGCCCCGGCGGTGACCGTCTGGCCGACCGCGGCGTGACTGATGTCCACACCCAACGCCTGCACAGTGACCGGCGACGCGACCCGGAACTGGATGCCGGCTGCGCCGGTGGCCGCGACAGCAATGCCGCCGGTCAGGATTGCGGCCGCTGCGGCGACGGGTACCAGCAACCACCGCTTCCGTCCGGCGCGCCGCGCATGGCGATGCACACCGCGACGGCCGTCGCGAGGCCGCGGGGTCGGACCGAAGCTCGGCGTCGGCTGAGCGCTTGGACGGCGGCCGTTGGAGGTATGACCGGAGTCGTCGCTGGCCGCCCAGAAACGGGCAAATGCATCGTCACCGTAGCGAGGATCCATCCGGTCGTACTGGCGTGGCACCGCGGGCTGGCGGAGCGGCGCGCGCCGCTGACCGTACCCGGGCAGGCTTGATTGATGCACAGCTATCCCTTCGGACGCCTGCGGGGTTAGCTGTCGGGTTCGGGCGCGAAGGTTGCCCGGCCGGGTTGGTCCCGGCTACACCCCAAGGCACCGCGGAGACGGCGCCATCGAGGGTTCCCCCACTCCCGCCCTGGATGAGTTCCGGGGGTCGCACCGCCCGGCGGGCAGGGACTCGGCGTGTCCGGGGGTGCGTCCGACCAGGTCAGCCGGCATGTCTTGATAACACAGCATCGCGATCATGAACCGGGCGTGCGCGCCGCACGGCCGCGGCCGATAGGTCACCCGATCGGTCGGTCGCCCCAAATGCCAATACGACCGGTACGCGAGCCGTCACGCCCCGCACGTACGCATCCGATTTGCGGCGTGACGCAGGTCACAAATGTGGCCGTTCGAATGATGATCTCCTCGGGCGATCAGCCTCGCGTTCGCGCCTGTGAGCTGCCCGGCCGGCCGTACGGTGGCTTACGTGAATCGGTCCGGGCTCACCCGCCGACAGACGCTCACCGCAATCGGTCTGGCGACCGCTGCCGGCGCGGCCGGTTGCGGCGGTACGTCATCGCCGACCACCACCGGCACGTCCACAGCAAGGCCGACGGTGCCAGTGACCCCGTCGAAGTCACGCCTTGACGAGGCGGCACTGCGCCGGAAGATCGCCAGCCTGCTCGTGGTCGGATTTCGCGGTCAGACGGTCGGGCCGAACGACTGGATCGTCCACGCGATCCAAGCGGGTCTCGGCGGTGTCATCCTGTTCGATCGTGATCAGCTGACCAACGCACCGCGCAACATCACCTCGCCGAAGCAGGTGACCTCGCTGATCGCCACGCTTCGCAAGGCCGCGCCGAGCGGACAGCTGATCGTGTCGATCGACCAGGAGGGCGGTCGCATCGCGCGGCTCAACCCCAGCAACGGCTTCCCCGCGTCGCTATCCGAGGCGCAGGTCGGCGCGGCCAACTCGCTGGCCACCACGCGCACGTGGGCGCAGGGTCTCGTGGGCAGCATGCGGTCGATCGGCGTGAACTTGAACTACGCGCCGGTTGTGGACATGAACATCAATCCGCACAACCCGGCGATCGGCGCGCTCGGCCGCAGTTTCTCGTCGAACGCCAACGTCGTGGTCGCGAACGCGAGCGAGGAGATCAAGGTTCATCGGTCCGCCGCCATCAAGACGACGCTCAAACACTTCCCTGGCTTCGGCAGCGCGACCGGCAACACCGACTTCGGCGTCGTCGACGTCTCGAAGACGTGGCGATCCAGCGAACTCGTTCCGTACCAACAGCTAATCGCTGCCGGTCTCGCGGATTCGGTGTTGGTGGCACATCTGCTCAATCGGCAACTGGATCCCTCGCTACCCGCGTCACTGTCGCGCAACGTGGTCAACGGCTTGCTTCGCGGCCGGCTGCGTTGGACCGGTCCGGTGGTCAGCGACGACATGCAGGCGGTCGCGATCACGAGCAAATACCGCGCGTCGGCCGCTACCGCCATGGCGCTGAGCGCCGGCGTGGACCTTCTGGTGTACGCGAACCAGCAGGCGTACAACGCGCACGTGTTCGACGAGACGCTGGACACGGTCGTCGGCCTGGTAAGGAACGGCCACCTCACCGAGGCGGCGATCGACCAAGCCGTGGCTCGCGTCGACCGACTGCGCCCCGCGAAGTAGTCACACCAGCGGCTGGCCGTGCCGCCGTCTGCTCGACTGGAGAACGGCCACGATTCGGCGTCTGAGCCTCGACGGTCGACGCGCGCAGATAGGTCACCTGACCGATGTTGCGCGCAGGGCGTTGTACCAGGCTGAATGCGCGTCCGACGATCACGCGGCGCACACCCCGACCCAAGGAGCACGGCGTTGGAAAAGTTCATGGACGTGCA
>DASTMZ010000132.1:0-28046 GCA_035713725.1 Micromonosporaceae bacterium | reverse complement strand
CGTCGTCGAGCAGCCGTTCGTCCACGGCACGCGAGCCGCGAACTCCGGCCGAACCGTTCGGTGGCGACGCCATTACGGCGCCTCGGCGTCGCCGGTCGGCGTGCCCGGCATGGTCGCCTCGTCGAGGAGTAGCACCGGGATGCCGTCCCGGATCGGGAACACACGCCCGCACTGGGTACACGTGAGGGTTGCCGCCGCTTCGTCGTAGTCCAGCGGGGTGTGGTGAGTGTCCGGGCAAGCGAGCAGGGAGACGAGCTGAGGATCGAGAGTCACCCGGAACTCCTTCGTGCCGTGCGGTCGTACGTGTCGTCGTGCGTCTGGTCGTGGCGCGCCAGCGGCGTCAGCCGGTGCGTACCACGGCCAGGGCCGCGTCGCGCAACTGCGCCATTCGTTCGCGGCTCGGCGCCTCCACGTTGAGCCGCAGCAGTGGCTCGGTGTTGGACGGTCGCAGGTTCAACCAGCCGCCGTCCGCATATCGTACGGTCAGCCCGTCCAGGTGGTCCGCGGTGACACCGTCCGGTGCGTCCGGCCCGGCGAGAGTCGCCTCGACGTCGGCGAGCTTTCCGACCGGGTCGGCGACCGTCGTGTTTATCTCACCGGACGCCACGTACCGTTCGAATCGCGCCGCGAATTCGGACAGCGGAAGCGACTGGCCGCCGAGCGCGGCGAGCATGTGCATCGCGGCGAGCATGCCGGTGTCGGCGCCCCAGAAATCCTTGAAGTAATAGTGCGCGGAGTGCTCGCCTCCGAAGACGGCGCCGGTGCGCGCCATCTCCGCCTTGATGAAGGAGTGTCCGACGCGGGTGCGCACCGCCGTACCGCCGTTCTCCGCGATGATCTCCGGTACCGCACTCGAGGTGATTAGGTTGTGAATGACCACGGAACCGGGGTGCTTCGCGAGCTCGCGAGTCGCGACAAGGGCGGTCACCGCGCTCGGGGACACCGGCGCGCCGTTTTCGTCGATAACGAAGCAGCGGTCGGCGTCGCCGTCGAACGCGAGACCGATGTCGGCGCCGTGGTCGACGACGGCCGCCTGCAGGTCCACGAGGTTCTTCGGCTCCAACGGGTTCGCCTCGTGATTGGGGAACGTACCGTCGAGTTCGAAGTAGAGCGGCACGATGGACAGCGGCAGCGCGGCGAGCTTCTCGTCGCCGAGCACCGCTGGGACGGTGTAGCCGGCCATGCCGTTGCCAGCGTCCACCACGACCTTGAGCGGCCGGATGCCGGTCAGGTCGACGAGCGAACGCAGGTGCGCCGCGTACGGGCCGAGCAGGTCGCGCTCGGTGACCGTACCCGGCATGTCGGCGTGTGGCGCGTCGGTGCCGTCGAGGATCGCCTGTGCGATGTCCCGGATGTCGGCGAGACCAGTGTCGAGTCCGATCGGCAGCGCCGCCGCTCGGCACAGCTTGATGCCGTTGTATTTCGCGGGATTGTGGCTCGCGGTGAACATGGCGCCCGGCATGTCGAGGCTGCCGGCGGCGAAGTAGGCCATGTCCGTGGAACCGAGCCCGGCCATGATGACGTCGGCGCCCTCGGTCGCGGCGCCGTCCGCGAACGCGTTGGCCAGGTCGGGCGACGACGGTCGCATGTCGTGCACGATGACGATCGACGAGACCGGTCCCTCCCGGCGCAGTACGCGGACGAACGCAGCGCCGAACGCGCGCGACACCGCGGTGTCCAGTTGGTCGGGCACGGTCCCACGGACGTCGTACGCCTTGACGAAATCGGTCAGCCGAACGTCGGACACGGCACGCAACTCCTCGCGGCGCTCGCCAGTGATGACCTTCAGCGTACCGAGCCGCGTGCCGCGTTCACGGCGCGACCGACCAGCCGGCTAAGCCTGGATCCGTGGACGTGCGGCCGGCGTGATGCCCGCATGGGCGCGTCGACGTGACGACGGTGGCAGGGCTGCCATATGTGGTGGCCATGGACGGTTCGCCATGTGTAGCGCATGTGCTACGATGTAGCGCATGACGACGCCGCTGTCGATTCGATTCGAGCCTGGGCTGCTGGCTCGGTTGCGGCTGCGTGCGGCGGCCGAGACGGGGGCTAACACCTCCGCCTTGGCCCAGCGCCTGGTTGATGAGGGACTGCGGATGGCCGAGCACCCGGGCATCGTGTTCAAGAGCGGTCCGTCAGGTCGTCGCGCGGCCTTGGCATACGGTCCCGATGTCTGGGAGGTCGTCAAGTTACTCCGCGAGATCGACGAGCGAGGGCCGGGCGCGTTGGCAGCTGCTGCCGAGGTGTTCGCTGTCGACGTCAACCGGATCGCGACGGTCGTCAGCTACTACGGCGACAACCGCGACGAGGTTGACGCGGAGATTCAAGCCGCGGACGAAGCATCGGTGCGCGCTGAGCGCGCGTGGCGGGTTCAGCAACAACTCATCGCATGACCGCACCGCCGGGACCGCTGGAACTTGCCCTGGACGAGATGTTCTCGCCGAAGATCGCCGAAGCGCTGCGCGCGCTGGGTCGCAACGTTGTCGCTGTCGCGGAGCGTGCCGATCTCAGAGCGATGACCGACGATGAGCTGTACACGTGGGCCGTGGTGGAGCGGTGCTGGCTACTGACCGAAAACGTCAAGGACTTCCGTCCCATCATGCTTCGAGCCCTGCAGGCTGGCAGCGGCACCACCGGATTACTGTTTACCAGCAGCCGGACGTTTCGCCGCTCCCGACGCAACCCGGGACCCATCACCGAGGCCGTCACTGCATGGCTTGACAACGGTCTGCCGGCTCCGCCACTGATCGAGGACTGGCTGATCAACACCGCTTGACCGGGCCACATGCAATATCCCGGGTCCGGCCTGCTCCCGCTGGTTTCGCGCCAGTCACCCAGACCGGGAGCCGCGTAGCGCAGCGGAACCAGCGATTAGGTTTGCGCTCTCAAGATCGTTTACAGTCCCTCAGAGTGCATGACCGCCTGACCGCGAAGACGGGTCTCGTGTGGCGGCCGCCGCCCGGTACCACAGATACAGTGCACATCCCCCCAACACCACGGCCGCGCCAACCTCAGCTATGACATAAGCCTGCAGATCGAACCGATGAGATTGATGGCTTTCGACCACCATCCCCAGCGTCACTCCGCCAGCAAACGCCAACAAGACAGCAATCACGATGAGAGCTAGGCCGACTACTCCAGCAGGTCTGCGGGCAGCCCGTCGAAAGTGACCTTTGCTCATGAACTCCATGTCACGAGGACCGTCCGTCCGACGCATTCACGTGCATCCTCACTCGCCACCGCTAAATGCCTCCTTAAAGCTGCGAACTGAAGCGACGCCAAGCCCCACCGCCGACTATTGTCCCAATCCCAGGGCCGCTTCGAAATCGCAGCAGGTCATGGCGAATGTGCGGGTGTCATCGCCGTGACTGATTTGCTGCAAAGATGAGTCAAAGATTTGTCAGAGGTGGCCCACGGGACGTCACCGACGGCACCAATGCGCCGCCGAGCGGCCGCGTCTAGTCGTCGAGTGATCCGGCGTCGCGTCGGCGATCACGGCTGCCGCCCAGGTGTACCCCAGGAGCACCGACGCACCGAAGGGCACAGCCCTCCCGCGCATCACCGCACCACGCGCGCGGAAACAGTGGGTCATTCCCTTGTCCGCAACGGATTCGGTTGCCAGGATGGCGTACGAGTAGGTTTTTCTCGCCGCGCGATCGAGCTCCGCGCGATCGAGGTCCGGTAGCCCGACCCGATATCGAGCCAGGAGAACACGATGAGTGACACCAAGACCTTGCGGAACTTCGTGGACGGCGGCTACGTCGACACCAAGGATGGGGCGTACGCCGACCTGATCGATCCGACCACCGGCGAGGTGTTCGCGACCGCGCCGGTGTCCGGCCCGGCCGACGTGGACGCCGCGATGAGCGCGGCGGCAACCGCGTTCGAATCCTGGCGCGACACCACGCCGTCCGAGCGGCAGCGCGCACTTCTCAAGATCGCCGACGCCATCGAGGCGCGGGCCGAGGAGTTCGTGGCGGTGGAGAGCCGCAACACCGGCAAGCCGATCGGGCTCACGCTCAGTGAGGAGATCCCGCCCGCGGTGGATCAGATCCGCTTCTTCGCCGGAGCGGCACGGATGCTCGAGGGCAAGTCCGCGGCCGAATACATGAAGGGCCACACGTCCTATGTCCGGCGCGAGCCGGTCGGTGTCTGCGGCCAGGTCACGCCGTGGAACTACCCACTGATGATGGCGATCTGGAAGATCGCGCCGGCACTCGCCGCGGGCAACACGGTGGTGCTCAAGCCGAGCGACACCACGCCAGCGTCCACGCTGCTGCTGGCCGAGGTTGCCGCCGAATTCCTGCCGGCCGGTGTGTTCAACGTGGTGTGCGGAGACCGCGACACCGGTCGCGTGCTCGTCTCGCACCCGACGCCACAAATGGTCTCGATCACCGGTTCCACGCGGGCTGGCATGGAGGTGGCCGCCGCCGCCGTACCCGATCTCAAGCGAACTCACCTCGAGCTCGGCGGCAAGGCGCCGGTCGTGGTCTTCGACGACGCGGACCTGGGCGCGGCGGCCGAGGCGATCGCGATGGCCGGCTACTTCAACGCCGGGCAAGACTGCACGGCCGCGACGCGGGTGCTCGCCGGGCCGGGCGCGCACGACGACTTTGTCGCCGCCCTCACCGAGCAGGCCAGGGGCACGAAGACCGGAATGCCCGACGACGATGACGTGCTCTACGGCCCGCTCAACAACGCGAATCAGCTCAAGCGAGTGGGCGGCTATATCGAACGGCTCCCCGATCACGCGACGCTGACCACCGGCGGCGTACGGGTCGGCGACCGCGGCTACTTCTACGCGCCGACCGTCGTGTCCGGGCTGCACCAGACCGACGAGGTGATCCAGGAGGAAGTGTTCGGGCCGGTCATCACGGTGCAGCGGTTCACCGACGAGGACGAGGCGGTGCGCTGGGCGAACGGCGTGCAGTACGGCCTCGCTTCATCGGTTTGGACCCGTGACCACGGCCGCGCAATGCGCGTGTCCAACCGCCTCGACTTCGGCTGCGTCTGGGTCAACACGCACATTCCGCTGGTGGCCGAGATGCCGCACGGCGGCTTCAAGCGGTCCGGGCACGGCAAGGACTTGTCCATGTACGGCCTTGAGGACTACACCAGGGTCAAGCACGTTATGCACAACATCGAGGTCTAGAGATGACGTCATCATCCGAACTCGGCAAGCGCCGTGCCGCCGCCGTGGCGCGCGGCGTCAGCTCGGTCGTTTCGGCGTACGTCGACCACGCCAGTGGCGGCACGATGACCGACGTCGACGGTCGCGAGTGGATCGACTTCGCCTCCGGCATCGCGGTCACCAGCGTCGGCAACTCGGCGCCCCGAGTTGTGGACGCCGTCCAGCGTCAGGTCGAACTGTTCACGCACACCTGCTTCATGGTCACGCCGTACGAGGCATACGTCGCGGTGTGCGAGCAGCTCAACGCGCTGACGCCCGGCTCGTTCGACAAGCGGTCGGCGCTGTTCAACTCCGGGGCCGAGGCGGTAGAGAACGCGGTCAAGATCGCGCGGAAGGCAACCGGTCGGCCGGCGATCGCGGTGTTCGATCACGCGTACCACGGCCGGACCAACCTCACGATGGCACTCACCGCGAAGAACATGCCGTATAAGGACGGGTTCGGACCGTTCGCCGGCGAGATCTATCGCGCGCCGATGTCGTACCCGCTGCGCGATGGCGGCCTGTCCGGGGACGCGGCCGCCGCGCGCGCGATCAACGTCCTGGATAAGCAGGTCGGCGCCGCGAACCTCGCGGCCGTGCTCATCGAACCGATCCAGGGTGAGGGTGGCTTCGTGGTGCCGGCACCTGGCTTCCTGCCGGCGCTCGCCGAGTGGGCGCGCGCCAACGGCGTGCTGTTCATCGCGGACGAGATCCAGACCGGCTTCTGCCGGACCGGCAACTGGTTCGCCTGCGAGCACGAGGGTGTCGAACCGGATCTCGTCTCGACGGCGAAGGGCATCGCCGGCGGGCTGCCGCTGGCCGGCGTCACCGGGCGCACCGACGTGATGGAAGCAGTGCACGTGGGAGGGCTCGGCGGCACGTACGGCGGCAATCCGATCGCGTGCGCGGCCGCGCTCGCCACCATCGAGACGATGCGCGACCTCGACCTGGTAGCCGCGGCACGACGGATCGGCGACACGATGCTCCCGGTGCTGCGTGAGCTGGCCGACCGGTACGCGTCGATCGGCGACGTACGCGGCCGTGGCGCCATGGTCGCGGTAGAGATCGTCGATCCGGGTACGGCGGGGCCGGACGGTCCGGCACCCGACGCGGCGACCGCGGCCGCCCTGTCGAAGGCATGCCACGCGGCCGGACTGCTCACGTTGACCTGCGGGACGTACGGCAACGTACTGCGGTTCCTGCCGCCGCTCGTGATGCCGGAGGACTTGCTGCAGAAGGGTCTTGGGATCCTGAGCGACTCGTTCGCCAGTGTCTGCGGCTAACCTCCGGCAGCTCATCCCGACGCCCCGTTCGCGCTCTATCGGCTCTGAGCTCCCGCCTGAGGCGGAGGGAATCCTCTACACTAGGCACATTGATGCTGAGGATTCCCGACGGACGAGGAGGCGGCATGGCGCTTACGAGCAGCGAACTGCTGGCCACCCTGCCCGACACCTTCCGCTACTCCGAGGCGCTGGACCACATCACCGAACGCCAGCTTCGCCGGCTCGTCGGTGACGGCCTCGTCATCTCTCTGTCACGGGGCCTCTACCGCAAGCGTGACTGGCTGGGCGATGAGGGCCTGATCGAGATCGCCGCCAAAGCGCCGCGAGCGACGATCTGCCTTCGTTCGGCCCTCGCCCGCCATAACTTGATCGACGACATCCCTGCCGAGATCGACGTCGCCGTCCCCCGGGGCGCGTGGACGCCGGAAACAACGGCACCGGCCCGGTGGCGACACTTCGACGCTGACACCTTCGAGATCGGACGGGACAGGCTCGACATCGGAGGCGATCGCACGATCGGCATGTATTCCGCCGAGCGCAGCATTATCGACGCCTTCCGGATGCGCCACATCGACGGCGTTGACTTGGCCAACGGGGCGCTCAAGCGCTGGTTGCGGCGTGGCGGACAGCCGTCCGAACTGCTCCGCATGACCCGATTTTTCCCGCGAGCCACCACCGCGCTGCGGGAGACGATGGAGATCCTGCTGTGAGCCGCCTCACGCGAGGAACACCCGCCGGCAATGCCTATCTCGACCTACAGAACGAAGCGCGTCGCACCCGACGACCCACCCAAGAGCTACTCCAGCTGTACGCCCTCGAAGGCTTCCTCGCACGGCTGGCCGCCAGCGACGCGCGGGAGCGTTTCGTTCTCAAAGGCGGCGTGCTGTTGGCCGCTTTCGACTCGCGTCGTCCGACCAAGGACGTCGACCTCGCTGGCATCGATATCGCCAACGACACGAAGACGGTAGGGCCGCTGATACACCGCGTGCTACGCATCAAGCAGACCGAGTCGGATGGAATCGAGTTTGCCGCCGATAGCACGACCGCCGAGGTCGTCCGCGAGGAGGACGACTACGCCGGCGTCAGAGTGCGTGTCAATGCGCGACTCGCGACCGCCAAACTGCCGTTCCATGTCGACGTGAACATCGGCGACCCGATCTGGCCCGAACCAACCACCGTCGCGGTGCCACGCCTGCGTGGCGGTGCGCCGATCGAGCTGCCCGGCTATCCGATGCACATGGTGTACGCCGAGAAGATCGTCACCGCGGTTCAGCGTGGCACCGCCAACACGCGGTGGCGCGACTTTGGCGACATCTGGAACCTGTCACGGCGGCAAGTCGTCGACGCCGACGACTTGCGGCGGGCTATGGACGAGGTCGCTCGACACCGGAGCGCGACGCTACGCCCGTTGGTTGAGGTCCTTGACGGATTCGACTCGCTTGCGCAACGCCGCTGGGCGCCGTGGCGCCGACGCAGCAACTCCGACCACCTGCCCGAGCAGTTCGCACGCGTGCTGCGTGCCGTTATCGCCTTCGCGGACCCGGTGCTCACCGGAGCGGTTGGCGCTCGCACTTGGGACACCGATGCGACTGCGTGGCGCAATCGTTCTGCCCAGTGATTAATCCACGCTGTCTGACCTGCCGGTGAGTCGTCTGCGCCGGCTAGTTCGCCGGCGAGTGTTCCCGCATCCCCCACGGCGAGCCGTACGCGTTGAGCATGTCGAGGAATGGCATCGGGTCGAACGCCTCCGGTCCGAGTACGCCCGCTCCCGCCCACGTTCCTGACGCCAGCAGGTCGAGTGCGATGACCGGGTTGATCGCGGTCTGCCAGACCACGGCCTGGTGGCCGTATTCGGCCATCGACCACTCGTTGTCCACCACGTGATAGAGGTAGACCTCGCGCGGTGTGCCGTCCTTACCGGTACCTTTCACCCACGTACCGGCGCATGTCTTGCCGGCCATCCGGTCGCCGAGTGTCGCCGGGTCCGGCAGGCAGGCGGCGACCACATCGCGCGGGGCAACCTCCACACCGCCGACCCGGACCGGCAATGTCGAGTCGAGTCGGAGCTTGTGGAGCGTCTTCAACACCTCGATGAACTCGTTGCCGAGTCCGTACTTGAAGGTAACGCGACCCGCATCCACCCACCGCGGGATCAGCAGTACTTCTTCGTGCTCGACGTTGACGCACTCGACCTTGCCGATGCCCTCCGGGAAGTCGAAGATCTCCGGCTCGCTGAACGGCGCGGTGGTGTACCAGCCGCGGTCGCGCTCGAACACGACTGGCGGGTTCAAGCACTCTTCGATGGTGGTCCAGATGGAGAACGACGGTGCGAAGTCGTAGCCGGCGACGGTAAGGTTCGCGCCATCCCGTACGCCGCACTCGTCGATCGACGAAAACAAGTGGTCGGCCGCATAGCGCGCGAAGACGTCCGACATCCCCGGCTCGACTCCGATGCCGACCAGCGCGAGGCGGCCGGTCCGCTCCCACTTCTCGGCCGCCGCGAACTGCTCGTCGCCGAGCTTGACGCCAGGCACCTCGTACGGCCGCTCCTCATGCGGGTGCGACAGCGACATCGCCATGTCGAGGTAGCCGGCACCCGCGCTGAACGCGCCGTTGAAGATCGGCATGACGAACCGGGGGTCGACGGCGTTGAGCACATGCGTGATCTGATGTTCCCGGCACAGGCTCAGCACGTCCTGGGCGCTGGAGGCGTCCACGCGCGCCGCGGTGAACCGGTCGTCGTCAAGCCTCGCGATCGCGCGCCGCGCCCGATCCAGGTCGTAGTCGGCGATGACGAACGCGTCGAAGAAGTCGCGTCGACTCGCGATCGCCGCCACGGCCGATCCGACGCCGCCGGCGCCGACGCATATGATGCGCATGAGGCTCTCCAAAGTTCACAAATCGGTCAGAATGCACACTACGCTCGGTGATGCTGATAAGTACCACGGATGGGCTGAAACGGAAAGCGTGTGGAGTCGCGCCACAGCGATCCGGCCGCGCGAGCGCTGCCGTCGCGGCGTTGGACGCCAGCCCGGATCCGTTCGCCGGACGTGCCGTGTCCGCGCCGGACCGCGCGGTCGCGGTCCAGGTCAGCGCCTCGCAGGACGGGTACATGGGTTAAACCGGACATCTCCTGCAACGGATTCCACAGATGGATAGTAAGTGAACAACTGAATTAGTTGCAGTATGCCGACCTGTATACGAGAATCCTTGCCGTGACCGAGCCACCGTTCCTCGACGACGTGAACAAGCGGATCATCGACCAGCTCCAGCGCGACGGCCGCATGTCGTATGCGGCGCTCGCCAAGCAGATCGGGCTGTCCGAGGCCGCGGCACGTCAACGCGTCCAACGCATGCTGGACACCGGAGTCATGCAGATCGTGGCCGTCACCGACCCGCTGACCTTGGGCTTCCGTCGTCAGGTCATGGTCGGCATGAAGGTCGAGGGCGACATGAGTTCGGTCGCCGAAAAGATCGCGCAGATCCCCGAGGTTGACTACGTGGTGATCTGCGCGGGCAGCTACGACATCCTCGCCGAGCTCGTGTGCACCGACGACGAACACTTGCTCGCGCTCCTGAACGAGAAGATCCGCAGCATCGATGGCGTTCGCTCCACCGAGACGTACGTCTACCTGAAGCTCGCGAAGCAGACCTATGCGTGGGGGACCCCATGAGTTATACGGAACTCGGCGGCGAAAATCTGGAAGCCGCCGCCCGAGACCACCTATGGATGCACTTCACGCGCTTGTCGGCCTACGCCGACTCGCCGATTCCGATCATCGCGCGCGGCGAAGGCCCCTACTTGTGGGACACCAACGGGAAGCGCTACATCGACGGTCTGGCCGGGCTGTTCGTGGTGCAGGCCGGGCACGGCCGGCACGAGCTCGCCGACGCCGCCGCGAAGCAGGCGAGCGAGCTGGCGTTCTTTCCCATCTGGTCGTACGCGCATCCGAAGGCCGTCGAACTCGCCGACCGTCTCGCCGACCTCGCGCCCGGTGACCTCAACCGGGTGTTCTTCACCACCGGCGGCTCCGAGGCGGTCGAGTCCGCGTGGAAGCTCGCGCGCAGCTACTTCAAGCGGGTCGGCAAGCCGGGCAAGGTGAAGGCGATCTCGCGGCACATCGCCTATCACGGCACGTCCATGGGCGCGCTGTCGATCACCGGGCTGCCCGGGATCAAGGAGGACTTCGAGCCGCTCGTACCCTCGACGATCCGGGTACCCAACACGAACCTCTACCGCGCGCCGGCCGGCACAGCGGGACCGGATGGCACGGATGCCGAGGCATTCGGCCGGTGGGCCGCCGACCGGATCGCCGAGGCGATCGAGTTCGAGGGCCCGGACACCGTGGCATGTGTGTTCCTCGAGCCGGTGCAAAACTCCGGCGGTTGCTTCCCACCGCCGCCCGGATACTTCCAGCGGGTCCGTGAGATCTGCGACGAGTACGACGTCCTGCTCGTCTCCGACGAAGTGATCTGTGCGTTCGGCCGGCTCGGCGAATACTTCGGCGCCCAGCGCTATGGCTACCTGCCCGACATCATCACGTGTGCGAAGGGCATGACGTCCGGGTACATCCCGGCCGGCGCGATGATCGTCAGCGACCGACTCGCCGAGCCGTTCCTTTTCGAGATGGGCGGCGCCGACACGCTTCGCCGGCCAACCAGCAACTGGTTCGCGCACGGCATCACGTTCGGCGGACACCCCGTCGCGGCCGCGGTCGCGATGGCCAACCTCGACCTCTTCGAGCGCGAGGACCTCAACGGACACGTCCGCCGCAACTCGCCGATCTTCCGCTCGTACCTGGAGCGGCTGACCGACCTACCGATCGTCGGCGACGTGCGCGGCGACGGCTACTTCTTCGGCATCGAATTGGTCAAGGACAAGGCGACCAAGGAGACGTTCGACGACGACGAGTGCGAGCGACTGCTGCGCGGCTTCCTGTCCAAGGCGCTCTTCGACGCCGGCCTCTACTGCCGCGCGGACGACCGCGGCGATCCTGTCGTCCAGCTCGCCCCGCCGCTGATCTGCGACGAGGCCATCTTCGTCGAGATTGAACAGATTCTGCGCGGCGTGCTCACGGAGGCGTGGTCGCACATCTGATTCCCCCGTGTCAGAGGTGCGCCACACCGTATCCCCCGGTCACTCCCGGTGGCCGGGGGATACCCCAATCGACATCCGGAGCGGTCAGACACTGGGAGCTCGCGCCGCGACAACGCGGAAAGCCCGCAGCGCGACCGGATCGAGGGCGATGATGCAGCGGTGAGCCTGCCCGACTACCGAGGCCTGTCGCACTGGATGGCGACTGTCGATGACGACCTCACGCCGCGGCCCTCGCTCGCCGCGGACATCGACGCGGACGTGGTGATCGTCGGCGCCGGACTCACTGGTCTGTGGACCGCTTACTACCTCGCGACCGCGGATCCGACGATGCGGATCGCGGTGGTGGAGTCGGAGATCGCCGGGTTCGGCGCCTCCGGACGCAACGGCGGCTGGTGTTCGGCGCTGTTCCCGCAGTCGATCGGCGCGCTCGCCCGGCAACACGGTCCGGAGCTGGCAGTCGCGATGCACGAGGCGATGCGCCACACCGTCGACGAGGTCGGCCGCATCACCGCGCGCGAGGGCATCGAGTGCGACTTCGCGAAGGGCGGCACCGTGATGCTCGCCCGGTCGCCGCTCCAACTGGAACGCGCCCGGGACGAGGTGCGGGAGTCCGACGAGTTCGGTCTCGGCCTCGTGATGCTCGGCGCGGACGAGGCGCGTCGCCGGTGCGGTGCGACGGCGGTGGTCGGCGGCACGTACACCCCGGACTGCGCCCGCATCCACCCGGCGAAGCTGGTACGCGGGCTCACGCGGGCGGTGGAACGGCGCGGCGTCACGGTGTACGAGCGGTCGCCAGTGGTACGGCTGGCGCCACGCGAGGTCGCGACGCCGTACGCGACGGTGCGCGCCGACATCGTGGTACGCGCGACGGAGGGGTACACCGCGCGGCTGCCGGGCCTGCGCCGGGCCATCGCGCCGGTCTACTCGCTGATGGTGGTGACCCAGCCGCTACCGACGTCGTTCTGGGACGTCGCCGGACTCGGCCAGCGCGAGACGTTCGGCGACTACCGGAACCTGATCATCTACGGTCAACGCACCGCCGACGACCGGCTCGCGTTCGGTGGCCGTGGTGCGCCGTACCACTTCGGCTCGCAGATCAGGCCGGACTATGACCGCGACGCGCGTGTCTTCGGCGACCTACGTCGGGTGCTCGCGCAGCTCTTCCCCGATCTCCAAGTCGATGGCGTCGTGCCGATCAATATGGCGTGGGGCGGGCCGCTCGGCATTCCGCGCGACTGGTGCGCATCGGTCGGACTCGATCGCGCGACCGGCCTGGCGTGGGCGGGCGGCTACGTCGGCGACGGCGTCAGCACGACGAACCTCGCCGGCCGGACGCTTGCCGACCTGATTCGCGACGAGCAGACCGACCTCACCGTGCTCCCCTGGGTAAACCATCGGTCCGGCTCCTGGGAACCGGAGCCGCTGCGCTGGCTCGGCGTCAACGCTGCTCTGTGGGCGATGGGCGGCGCGGACCGCACCGAGGCCCGCACCGGCCGGTCGTCCAAGCGGGCCGCGCTCATCAACCGTCTCGTTGGTCACTGACGGCCGCCGCGTCACGGCAGCCACCCCGGCCGAAACTAGATGCGCAAATTGCTACTTTTGCCGGCTCAGCCCGAGATACTTGGTTCGTGGACCGTTGCTTGCCCGTGCGGCAGACAGCATGACCGCACAACTCACCATCGCGAACCTCTACCCGTTGTGCATGTCCGCGCAGGGCGATGAGGGCAACGCGAAGGCATTGCGGCGCCGCGCCGAAGCGCGTGGGATCTCCGCCAGCATCCTCACGACCTACGCCGGCGAACTGCCCCGCGCGGACATCTACCTGATCGCTGGCGGGTGCCATCCGGAGCAACCACGGCTGGTCGAGTTGCTCGGCGGGCCGGACGGGCTCGCCGCCGCGATCGCGGACGGTGCGGTCGTGCTCGGTGTGAATGTCGGCTTCCAGATCCTCGGCGAATGGTTCGACACTCCGGACGGCACGCGGCACGCCGGCCTTGGCATTCTCGGCATGCGAAGCAGCTACGCGCCGCTGATCGAGGGCCGCGTCGGCACGTTGCCGAACGCGGCGCTTGGACTTCCGGCGATGAGCGGGTACGAGTGCCACGCCGCGCATACCGAGCTGGACGCCGACGTGGAACCGTTGACCCGCCTCGAATTCGGGGTTGGCAACGGAGTGCCGGCACGGATCGCCGGCCACCACGGCGGCGGATTCGCGGCGATCGCGCGTGGCGAATCGCGTGGCCTCCACGCCAACGCCGGCCCGATCGGGAATGGCCCCGACCCGTCGGCGCTCCGCCGTGCCCGGGCCGCCAACGCGAACCGCCGCGCGCACGCCTCCGGGGCACGCATGCCGTCACATACCAACCGTCGCACCGGCCACCCGCCTGCGCGGCCGACTGGGCCGCCACAAGTGTCGGGCGCCGCGCGCATCGTGCCGACCACCACCGGTCTCGGCGCAGCCGCACCGAACAGCGCACCGGCTGGGCATCCGGGAAGCGAGCTAGCGCCGGCCGCAGACGGCGCCGTCAGCGGTCACGTGATCGGTACGTACCTGCACGGCCCGGTGCTCCAACGCAATCCGGACTTCGCGGATCTCCTGATCGGCTGGGCGATCGGCCGGACGCTGGATCCGGTGGGGGCGCAGGTCGCCGAGGACGCGGTGCCCGCCGGCGCGGTCGCACAGCCGATGGCCGCGCCCGGGGCGATCGCCGGCTTCGGGAGCTGACGGATTCGTTACGCCGCGCCCGGTTCGATTCGCCGCTGGTCGCAGAGCGTCAGCGGGGCGGCGGGATGACCCTCAGGTGTCCGCGGCGGCCTACGTGTGTGTCGATCGCGGCGATCTCCTCGCGGCCGGGCACCGGGCGGCCGGCTTCCCGGACCGCTTCGGCGAGCGCCACGAGATCGTCCACGCTGTGCGGCGGCGGGTCGAACTCGCCTTCGTGCCGCACCAGGTCCCAGCCCTTCGGGGCGGTGAGCCCGCGGGCGTGCTGCTCGCACAGGTCGTATGAGTGCGGCTCCGCGAAGGCGGCGAGCGGCCCGACCACGGCGGTCGAATCCGCGTACACGTACGTGAGCGTCGCCACGGCCAGACGGGGGCAGCCGTTTCGTGAGCAGCGTCGGGGAGACCTCACCGCCGCACGCTATCGCCACGATCGGGGTAGTCGTGCATGCGACACGCCGCGAATCGCGTCACCCTGCCGCGCGGCACTTTCGCCGGCCGCGCCCGGCGCTACGCTGGCGACGTGAGCAGCCCAGATCGTGCTCGCCGGCGGCCCGGCATGCCGGAGCGGCGTGCCCGGCGTGACCGGCACGGCCGCGGGTTGCGTGGCCGACTCGTACCGGCGAATGTGCCCCTATTTCGCACTAAGTCGGAGATTTTCGACGACCTCGTGCTGGACGCGATCGAGGGTCTGGAGCGCACCTACGGCCGGGAACTGTCCGGCGTGGAGTTCGCGGTCGAGGACGTCCCGCCGGATCTCAACGTCTACGACTCGGACGTCCTGGAGGACGGTGAGGTACCGCTCGCGCGGCTGCTGCCCGGCGGGCCAGGCCGACCCAGTACGCCGGCCCGCATCGTGCTGTATCGCCGACCGCTGGAGTTCCGCGCATTGGACAACGAGGACCTCGCGGATCTCGTCCACGACGTCATCATCGAGCAGGTCGCGAACCTGCTCGGCATAGATCCGGAAGACCTCGACTGAGGCTCGGATCCATTCGGCCGGCATGGATGGCGAAGCCCACGCGTCCGAATGATTGGTGGGCGCCGCGGCCGTCGTGACGGCCGCGGCGCCCACCGGTCGATCAGGCGGCGCGCCGCTTCAGCTTGCGGCGTTCGCGCTCGGAGAGGCCGCCCCAGATGCCGAACCGCTCATCGTGGGCCAACGCATATTCCAAGCACTCGTCCCTGACATCGCACCGGGAACAGATCCGCTTCGCTTCGCGGGTGGACCCGCCCTTCTCGGGGAAGAACGCCTCCGGATCGGTCTGGGAGCACAACGAGCGCTCCTGCCACTCCGGCGCGTCACCGAGCAGGTCGGCCACGGCGACACGGTCCTCCATCAGTAGTGCCTCCTTCATGCACGCCGGCGGTTCCGGCGCAACCCCCGCAACGTCGCTCGACTCGCCGCTCGTGATCGGCGGCAATCCCGTCCGACTTTGCGCATTCGTCCGAACAATGGCGGTTTGGCATATCCCGTTCGAACAACCCCACCGGAAATTACACGCGTGTAAGACGTGCGTCGTCAAGCGGAACCTGCTAAATGGGGCCGTACGGTGGACCTGCGGCCACTGAGGGTACTCAATGTGATTACTCGTCAGCGTCAACACGTCTCGGGAGGCAGCGCAACCCGCTGTTGTCCTATCGATCCGACCCACCATGAGGTAACGCCCGATCGGCGAGTCGCGCCCAGAAAATCAACATATGTCGGCGCGACATCGCCGCGGCTGGCTGGGAACCGGCACGGGCTGGACCCCGTGCAGCGGGACTGAGTGCGGCCGGGCTCAGAGCACCGCCGGCCTCAGCGCGGTCGACGGCGAATTCGCTCGCGTGCCAGGATCCCGAGCGCCGCGACACCATCACGCCAGGTGATTTTCTTGCCCTGCTCGCGGCTGCGCGCGGTGTAGGAGATCGGCACGTCGTAGGGCCGGATCCGGCGCCGCAGCAGCTTGCCGGTCACCTCGGCCTCCATGCCGAAGCCGCGCGAGCGAATCTTCATGGTGCGATACAGGTCCGCCGGGATCAGCTTGAAGCAGGTTTCGAGGTCGCTGATGTAGCAGTTGAACATCACGTTGGCGGCCAGCGTCATCGCCTTGTTGCCGACCACGTACCAAAACGAATAGGCGCTGTGACTGCCGAACGTACGGTTGCCGTAGACGACCTCCGCGCGGCCTTCCAGGACCGGCTGCAACAAGCTCGGTATGTCCCTCGCGTCGTATTCCAGATCGGCGTCGAGCGGGATGAGGTAGTCACCGGTCGCGTGGCCAACCGCCGTCGCGATCGCGGCACCCTTGCCCTGATTGCGGTTGTGCGTGAAGACCTGCACTCGCTTGTCCGACACGTCCGCCAGCAACCTCGGCGTGCCGTCCGTGCTGCCGTCGTCGACGACGATGAACTCGACCTCACACGGGTAGACGACGTCCAACGCGAGGTCGAGCGCGCGGAGTGCACTCGCCTCCTCGTTGTAGATCGGCACCAAAATCGACAGCTTCATGACTTCCCCGTGGTCGTCTCGGGACGGGCGTCGGGCCACCGGATGGTACACCCGCAACGTTTCATCGAAAGGCGTCGACGTGCGCGAACTGGCTGCTCAACACGGGTCGGAGCGGTTGTGACGGGTCGCGGTCAGATCTGGGTGCGCGCGACGGAGAGCACCGATTGGCCGAACGGCATACGCTTGTACCGGTCGACAAATCGCGCAAAAGCGCGATCGTGCGGTCGTACGCCCGCAACAGGAGCCCATCTCGCGGTGTCATGCCTAAGGCCTTGACCGTGACGTACCAACCGATGAGGCCAACCGGGTTCACGTAGCGGAGTTCGTCCACCGCCAGTCCGGCCGCGTCGAGCGCCAAACGAAGGCTCGCGGTCGTGTAGCGCCGGTTGTGGCGGATCGCGCGGTCAAAACTTGCCCAGCGCCGACGGGAACGCCGGCACCAGCACGACCACCGCGCCGCCCGGCCGGACGAGATTGGCCATCCCCGCAACGCACCGACGTGATCGGGGATGTGCTCGAGCACGTTGAGGGCGAGCGCCGCGCTGTGCGTGAGGCGTTCGTCGGCCGGAAGCATGAGATAGCGGGCCGAAATGCTCGGATGATCCGCAAAGCGTGTTTTGCACGCCATACCGTACTCAGTAGGTGGACGGCGTTCCAAACTGCGGGACCGCCGGCCGCGTCACACCGTCGCGTACGTCGTAGTGCGCTGCCGAGCCGGCCGACCGGCCGCCGCCGCGACCGCCCGTAGCTGCTCGATGGTTCGCGCCGAGCCGTGTTGCGAGCCGGCCATCCGCGAGATCGTCTCTTCCATGAGCGTGCCGCCGAGATCGTTCGCCCCGCCGCGCAGCATCTCGACGGTGCCGTCGTCGCCGAGTTTCACCCACGAGCATTGGATGTTCGCGATCCGGCCGTGCAACGCCAGTCGCGCGAGCGCATGCACGACGCGGTTCTCCCGCCAGGTGGCGCCCGCCCGGGCAATCCCGGCCAAGTAGATCGGCGCGTTCGTGTGGATGAACGGCAGCGCGACGAACTCGGTGAAGCCGCCCGTGCGGTCCTGCACCTCGCCGAGCACCCGAAGGTGTCCGAGCCAATGCCGGGGATGGTCCACGTGGCCGTACATCATCGTCGCGCTGGACCGTAGACCGACCTCATGCGCGGTGGTCACCACGTCAACCCAGGTGGCGGCCGGCAACTTCCCCTTGGTCAGCACCCACCGGACGTCGTCGTCGAGGATCTCGGCCGCGGTGCCCGGGATGGTGTCCAAGCCGGCCTCGCGCAATTCCAGCAGCCAGTCCCGCACCGAAATCCCGGCCTTTGCGGCCGCCGTCACGACCTCCATTGGCGAAAACGCGTGTACGTGCATGTCCGGCACCCGGCGCTTGATCGCCCGCACCAGGTCGGCGTACCCGGACGCCGGCATCTTCGGGTCGATACCGCCCTGCATGCACACTTCGGTCGCGCCCAGCCGCCACGCCTCCTCGGCACGGTCGGCTACCTGGTCGACCGAGAGCCGGTAGGCGTCGGCGTCGTGCTCGCGCTGGGCGAACGCGCAGAAGCGGCAGCCGACGTAGCAGACGTTCGTGAAGTTGATGTTCCGGTTCACCACGTATGTGACGTCCTCGCCGACCGTCTCGCGGCGCAGGTCGTCGGCGAGCCGTGCAAGATGATCCAGCGGCGCGCCGTCACACTCGAAGAGCGCCATCGCGGCCGCCTCGTGTTCCGGGCGCAGCAGCGCGGCCGGGTCATCGGCGGCGAGGCGCAAACCGACGGACAGCTCGTCCGAGCCCAGCATGGCGGGCGCGGCTCGCCACGAGTCTCCGTTCGCCGTCACCAACGCGTGCGACGCGACCTCGGACCAGTCGCCGTAGACCGAATCGAAATCGGAGCGCCGATCACCGGTCCGCCCGACGGTATCAACGGAGGCGTAAAGGTCGGTACGCCCACCCGGCGCGTACGCGTCGTCGGGTTCCTGCCACGGCCGGCCGACTGGTCGCGCCGACTCGATCGCGAGACCGGTGACCGGGTCGGCCAGCGCACCCACGTGACCGGCGAGCCGCGGGTCGAGCCATGGCACGCCTCGGCGTACGTACTCGGGGTAGATCGTGAGGCGTTCGGCGAGCCGGAACCCGGCCACGGACGTCTCCGCCGCGAGCGCGTCGATCGCCGGCCACGGTCGCTCGGGGTTCACGTGGTCCGGCGTCAGCGGGGACACGCCGCCCCAGTCGTCGATGCCTGCGCGGATCATGAGTGCGAGTTGGTCGTCGACGAGGTTCGGCGGCGCCTGGATCCGCATCCGGGGCCCAAGCACGATGCGCGCCACGGCGATGGTCGCGGCCAGGTCGTCCAGCTCGGCGTCCGGCACGCCGCGCATCGCGGTGTCCGGCTTCGCACGGAAGTTCTGGACGATGGTCTCCTGGATGTGACCGTATTCCCGGGCACTGGACCGGATCGCGAAGATGGACTCGGCGCGCTCGGTCATCGTCTCGCCGATGCCGATCAGGATGCCGGTCGTGAACGGTACGCCCACCCGCCCAGCGTCGGAGAGCACCCGCAACCGTACGGCGGGCTCCTTGTCCGGCGATCCGTAGTGCGGGCCGCCCGGCTCGCTCCACAACCGCGTCGCCGTCGTCTCCAGCATCATCCCCATGCTGGGTGCGACCGGCTTGAGCCGCTGGAGATCCGCCCACGACAGCACACCAGGGTTGAGGTGTGGCAACAGCCCGGTCTCCTCGAGCACTGCGATCGCGCAAGCGCGCACATAGTCCAGAGTGGACTCATAGCCGGCGGAGGCGAGCCAGTCGCCGGCCACGGACCAGCGCTCCTCTGGCCGGTCGCCGAGCGTGAACAACGCCTCCTTGCAGCCCAACGCGGCGCCCTGCGCGGCGATCGCGACGACCTCCTCACGGCTCAAGTACGGCGCCGAGACGCGATGCGGCACGGTGACGAACGTGCAGTAGTGGCAGCGGTCCCGGCACAACCTGGTCAGCGGAATGAAGACCTTCTTCGAGAAGGTGATCACGCCAGGCCGCCCGGCGTCGGCCAGCCCGGCGTCTCGTACGCCGCCGGCGATCCGCAGCAATTCGTCGAGAGCGGCACCGCGCGCGCTGAGTAGGACAGCGGCCTCCTGCGGATTCACCGAACGGCCATCGCCGGCTCGACGCAGGGCGCGCCGCATCCCGGCGTCGGGCACGGAACTACCTTCGGCGCGGGCGTTGCTGGTGTCGCTCACGTCGCCAGCCTAGATCCTGATCGGTTCGCCGGTCCGGGTCGCACGGTGCAATCGCCGTCACATCGCGACCGCGCCGCACGCTGAACCGGCGCCGCGCCCGCGACCGACGGACGGCACCAGTCACCGGCACCAGGCACCGGCACCGGCACCGGCACCGGCACGACAACGTTGGACTGCAAGGATGGACGCATGGATGTGGTGGTTCTCGCCGGCGGCATCGGCGGGGCGCGGTTTCTCCTGGGCGTGCGTGCGGTGGCCGCGGCACGTAGCGCGGCTGGCGATCCATCCACGGTGACCGCGATCGTCAACGTCGGCGACGACGTCACGATGCACGGCTTGCGCATCTGCCCGGATCTGGACAGCGTGATGTACACCCTGGCCGGCGCGGCCGACACCGAACGCGGCTGGGGACGGTCCGGCGAGACCTGGGTCATCAAACAGGAACTCGAGGCGTACGGCGCGGAGCCGACCTGGTTCGGGCTGGGCGATAAGGACGTCGCGACGCATCTTGTCCGGACGCGACTGCTGGCCGCCGGCCATCCGCTGTCCATGGTGACCGCGACACTGTGTGAGCGCTGGCCGACCGGCATCACCCTGCTGCCCGCCACCGACGACCGGCTCGAGACTCACGTCGTCGTGGACGGTACGGATCCCGACGAGCCGGAGCGCGCGATCCACTTCCAGGAGTGGTGGGTACGCCACCGGGCGGCACTGCCGGCCCACCGGTTCGTGTTCGTCGGTGCCGACTCGGCGAAACCGGCCTCCGGCGTGCTGGATACGATCGCGGGCGCCGACGTGGTCCTGATCGCGCCGAGCAACCCGGTGGTATCCATCGCGCCGATCCTCGCGGTCGGAGGACTGCGCGACGCAATGGTCGGCGCGCCGGCACCGATCGTCGGGTACTCGCCGATCATCGGCGGCGCACCGGTGCGCGGCATGGCCGACCGGTGTCTCGCCGCGATCGACGTCGAATGCAGCGCGGCCGGAGTCGGCGGGCTCTACGGCGCGCGCACCGATGGCGCGCTCCTCGACGCGTGGCTGGTCGACGATTCGGACGCGTCGGCGCGGGTGCCTGGCGTCGCCGTACACCCGGGGCCGCTGTGGATGTCGGACGTCGAGGCGACCGCGGACATGGTCCGACGCGGCCTGGCGGCGGTCGACCGGTGACCACGGTGCGACCGGGCGCCCCGAGGCACCGGTGTGCCAGGATGCGTCGGTGACCTCGAACGACGTGCAGCGCCCGCCGGAGGGACTCGCCATCTACCCGGTGACCGGCCTCGGCGACGTGCGGCCGGGCGACGACCTCGCGCGGTTGATCGCGGACGCGGCGCCGTGGCTCGTCGACGGCGACGTGCTCGTGGTGACCAGCAAGATCGTGTCCAAGGCGGAGGGCAACCTCGTCCCGGTGCCGCCGGAGGACGGACCGGAACGCGATGCCGCACGGGACGGCGTGCTGGCCGCCGAGACCGCTCGGGTCGTCGCGACGCGCGGGCCGACACGCATCGTGGCGACCCGCCACGGCTACGTGATGGCGGCCGCCGGGATCGACGCCTCCAACGTCGATCCGGATCACCTCGTGCTGCTGCCGAAGGATCCGGACGCCTCGGCCCGGGCACTGCGCGCGGCGCTTCGGGAGCGTTTCGGTCGCGACGTCGTGGTCATCATCTCCGACACCATGGGACGGCCGTGGCGCAACGGATTGACCGACGTGGCGCTTGGCGTGGCCGGCATCGACGCGATCCGCGACTATCGCGGTGAACGCGACGCCTACGGCAACGAACTGCAGATCACTTTGATGTCTCCGGCCGACGAACTCGCCGGCGCGGCGGAACTCGTCAAGGGCAAACACGACCAGGTGCCGGTTGCGGTGGTGCGCGGGCTGCGGGCCGTCGCGACCCCGGACGGCGCGGGCGCCGCGGTGCTCGTGCGGCCCGCCGACATGGACATGTTTTCCCTGGGTACGGCGGAAGCCCGCGCCGCCGGCCTCGGCCTGGCGGCTCGACTCGACGACGTCGATGTGCTCGCCGACGCGTGGCCGGCACCGACCATCGAGTCGATCGCCGGCGCGCCGACCCGTCTCGACGACGACATCGCAGCGGCCGTCGCGGACGCGAGCCGTATCTGCGCCGACCTGGTCTGGTCGCGCGCCGACGAGCGTACTGTGCGCGCCGAGCTGCCGTCGTCAGCCGATGCGTTTGCGTACGCCCGGGCCGGTGCGGCCATCCACGTCCTGCGCGCCGCCCTAGCGTCCCGGGGCCACCGCACCACCTGGCTCCCCCCAACCACGGAACCATCCCGTGCCACGGTCACCCCGAAAGCCGGCCCACACTCGTTGGTCGACCTGGGCACGATCGTGGTGACCCCGCGCGACCTGTAATCCACAAGGTCGACCCGGTCAGGGCCGGCGGCCGACCGTGCCCGCGTCGGGATCAAGCCTGACCGCCCAGAGTGGGCACGGTTGGCCGTCGGCCCCATAGTCGGCACACGGGGAAGCACTAGAGGTAACGAGCGTCCCCGCGCTCCTTGAGCTCGTCGACAAGCGCCTTCACCTCTTGCGCGCGATCGCGCGGGCACACCATTACCACGTCCTGTGTGTCCACCACGACGACATCACGCAAGCCGAGCAGTGCGATGAGCCGGTCGGCATGTGCCACGACCATGACGCCCGTGCTGTCCCGGATCAGCACGTCGGGCTTATTGCCGCTCGCCGCGACCACGATGTTGCCGGACTCGTCGCCGGCGAGCACCTGGCCGAGCGAGTCATAGTCGCCGATGTCGTTCCAGCCGAAGTCGCCGGGTACGGTGGCGACCAGTCCCCGCTCGGACGCGCCCTCCATCACCGCGTAGTCGACCGAGATCTTCTCCAGCGTGGGCCAGATCTCGCCCAGCACTTCGTCGCGTTGGCGGGTGTCCCACGCTTCCGCGACGCGTACCACGCCGGCATAGAGATCCGGCCGCTGGCGCGCCAACTCGCCGAGGAACACACCAACCCGCCACACGAACATTCCAGCGTTCCAGTAGTAGTCGCCGGAGGCCACGTACGCGGTCGCCACGTCGCGGGTCGGCTTCTCCTTGAACCGCTCGACGCGGCGTACCGGTCCGATGTCGATGAGCCCACCGCACTGCAGGTAGCCGAATCCGGTCTCGGCACGGGTCGGCGAGATCCCGACGGTCATCAGGAAGCCCTGCTCCGCGCCGGCGACGGCGTCGCGTACCACGGTGGTGAACTTCGCCGCGTCGGCCACCAGGTGGTCGGCCGGAAACGTACCCATCACCGCGTCCGGATCGCGCCGGGCGATGATCGCGGCGGCCAGCGCGATCGCCGCGCACGAGTCTCGTGGTGCCGGCTCGACCAGGACATTCTTCTCCGGCACGTCGGCCAGCTGGCGCGCGACGGCGGCCGCGTGGGCGGCGCCGGTCACGACGTATGTCGCCTCGGGTGGCGCAAGGCGGCCGAGTCGGCCCACCGTCGCCTGCAACAGCGTCGCGGCCGTGCCGGTCAATGCATGCAGAAACTTCGGGTGTCCGGCGCGCGATATCGGCCAGAGTCGCGTGCCGCCGCCGCCCGCCAGGATGACCACGTAGAGCATCCGCTCATCATGCCGAGTCGGCGCGAGGCGTGTTCGATCGACCCCGATTCTCGTCATCTGTTTTCCACCAATATCGCCGGAAAGTCGGCGATCACCGCACGACTCGTCAGCCGGCCGCTCGCGCCCATGCCGCCAGATGCACCTCGGCGCTCGACTCCCAGGTGAACTCGCGAGCCCGGTTGGCGCCGGCCGCGGACAGGTGCGCCCGCCGCGGCGCGTCGGCGAGAAGCGCCGCGAGGTCACGGCCGATCTCCTCCGGGCTCTCCCCGGTATATGCCACCGCGTCGCCGCCGACCTCCGGCAGCGACAGCCGCGGCGTGGTTAGCACCGGTGCCCCGCACGCCATGGCCTCGAGCACCGGCAGCCCGAAGCCCTCACCGTGCGACGGGTAGGCCGCGATGAGCGCACCGCCGAGATAGCCGGGCAGATCCGCGAAGCGCAGGTAGCCCGGACGCAGCAGGCGCAGATTTGCCGGCACCTCGGCGACCGACTCGTCAATGTCCTCGTCGTGGCCGGAACCGCCCGCGATTACGAGCGCCGGCGGTGACGGCAGGTCCTGCGCCGCGAGCACCCAGCCGCGGATCAGATTCGGCACGTTCTTGCGCGGCTCCTTCACACCGAGGAACGCGATATACGGCGTCGTACCCAGACCGAGGCGGGCACGCACTCGGGCCTTGTCCGCCTCGCTCGGTGCGTGGAACGACTCTGGGTCGACGCCGTGGTAGGCCACGTCGATCCGGGTGGGATCCGCGTCAAGAAGGCGGATTAGCTCGTCCCGCGTCGCTTTGCTGGGCACGATGACACGAGCGGCGCGGCGCAGCGAGGTCTTGATCGCCGACCGGAAGAACGTGCGTCGCGACTTCTCGTAGTGCTCCGGCTCGGTGAAGAACGTCGCGTCATGCACGGTCACCGTCACGGGGCAGGGTGCGCGCATCGGGCAGGTGTAGAACGGCGAGTGAATCACCCGTGCACCGACCTGGGTGGCCAGCAGCGGCAGCCCGGTCTGTTCCCAGGCGAGCCGGGCGGGCCGATGGGCGATCGCGGCCGGGGCCGCGATCACCACCGCCGAGGGCAGCATGCGGGTGTATCGCTCAAGGTCGGAACGCTGCGCCACGACAACCAGATTCGAATCCATGGTGTCGAGCGCACCGAGCAGGCCATCCACATACCGACCCACGCCGCCGCGGTCCGCTGGTACGCTGGTGGCGTCGAACAGTACGAGAGCCGGACGACCGTCGCTCACGACTACGGATCCTTTCCCAGTCTTACCATCCTCGCGGGACCTTATACCGTCCACGCGGGACCCGTACGCCAGCCGTTTGGGCCGGTGCGGTGCTACCGGCAAGCCTACGCCCGAAGAGATGGCCCGATACCCCGCGACACCGGGCCCGGTCGGCGGATGTCCGCCTGGTACGTCTCGCGGGCAACCGTCGCCGGACACGCTAACGTCCCCGGTGGAACCGTGCGACGGACATGCCGGGAGAGATATGTGAACGGACCGCGAACCATCGGCGGCCTCTTCGAGTCGCTCGTCGATCGCGGCGCCGAGCGCCCGGTGCTGACGTTCTATGACGACGCGACCGCGGAACGCACCGAGCTTTCCGGCGCCACCCTGCGTAACTGGGTCGCGAAGACGGCGAACATGCTGGTCGACGACCTTGATCTGCGTCCCGGCCAGTGGGCCGCGGTCGGATTGCCGCCGCATTGGCAGACCGCGGCGGTGTTGCTCGCCTGCTGGACGGTTGGACTCGCGGTGACAATGTCCCCGGATCCCGCCGAGGTGGCTTTCGTCGCCGCTCGGGCACCCAGCGACCAGCCGGGCGCGCCCGTCGAATGGCCGGCCGCCGACGAGTGGCCGGCGGTCGAGCGCTACGTGCTCGGCCTGCATCCGATGGGCTTGCCGCTCGCCACCGTGCCGCCGGGATATCTCGACTACCCGACCGAGATACGCGTGCATGGCGACGCGTTCTCGACTCGTGATCCGGTGGGACCGGACACGCCGGCGCTGAGATGGACCGAGGATGCCGTGACGCATGAGGGTACGCAGGCGATGCTCTGCGGACGCGCGGCCGAGCGTGCGACGACGATGGGCATCCCGTACGCCGCCCGGGTCCTGGTCGACGCGGACGCCCTTCCGGATCCGGTCGACTGGCTACTGGCGCCGCTCAGTGCGGCGGCGACCGTCGTGCTGTGCGTCAACACGGATGTTGCACGTCTCGACGCGCGCGTCGCCGCCGAACGCGTTGACGCGGTGATCCGCGAACGCCGCGCCTAGTTGCCGGCGGCATCCACCGGTGGCGCGGGCGAGGAGCTGACGGAGAACCCATGGGCGCGCCGCCACTGGTCATGCTCACGGAGCAGCCAGCCCACGAGGTGCAGCGCAAATACCACCACGAAGCACGCCAGTGACACGATGGCCAGCGCGATCTCGACCGCCGACGGACCCGGCTTGGTGGACACATCTTGGATCAGCACCAAGCCCAGCACAATGGTGAGGACCATCAGCCCCGGCAGCACGAGGCTCTTGCCGGGTGCCGACGCGCGCGGCACATCCGTTCCGGGCCGTTGGGAGAACACACTCATCAGCCGCTCCTTCGCATCCAAGGCGGTAACCAGCCGCACCGGCAACGACAGTCTCGCGCCACGGCCGGCATCGCTGACCGCTTAGACGCCGAGCACCGCCGGTTCGGTTGCCGCGCGCACGTCGTCGGCGCTGACGCCCGGTGCCGTCTCGACCAATCGCAGGCCGTCTGGCGTCACGTCAAGCACCGCGAGATCGGTGATGATGCGTTGTACCACGCCGCGGCCGGTGTACGGAAGTGAGCACTCGTTCACGATCTTCGGTCCACCGTCCTTCGCGACGTGTTCCATGAGCACGATGACCCGGCGCGCACCGTGCACGAGATCCATCGCTCCGCCCATGCCCTTGATCATCTTGCCGGGCACTGTCCAGTTCGCGAGATCACCGGTCGCAGAAACCTGCATCGCACCGAGCACTGCCACGTCGATGTGACCGCCGCGGATCATCCCGAACGACAGCGCCGAGTCGAAGAACGCCGCACCCGGATTGACCGTCACGGTTTCCTTGCCGGCGTTGATGAGGTCCGGATCGACGTCCTCGTCGGATGGGTACGCGCCGGTGCCGAGGATGCCGTTCTCCGAGTGGAGAATGACGTGGATGCCGGGCGGCAGATAGTTCGGGATCAGGGTCGGCAGGCCGATGCCGAGGTTGACGTACTGACCGTCTTCGAGTTCGGCGGCCGCGCGCGCTGCCATCTGGTCGCGAGTGAGTCCCATGACGATCAGCCCCTCTGCCGCACGGTACGGCGCTCGATGCGCTTCTCGCCGACGTCGACCGCGACGACACGCTGGACGAAGATGCCGGGCAGATGGATGGTGTCCGCGTCGAGTTCGCCGGGCTGGACCAACTCCTCCACCTCGGCGACGGTGACCTTGCCGGCCATCGCGCAGAGCGGATTGAAGTTGCGCGCGCTCTCGTGGAACACGAGGTTGCCGTGGGTGTCGCCCTTTGCCGCGCGGACCAGCGCGAAGTCGCAGACGATGCCCTCCTCCAGCACGTACGTCCGGCCGGCGAATTCGCGCGTTTCCTTGGCCGGCGAGGCGACGGCGACGGACCCGTCTGACGTGTAGCGCCACGGCAGGCCGCCCTCGGCGATCTGAGTGCCGACTCCGGCCGGTGTGTAGAACGCCGGGATACCGCAGCCGCCGGCCCGAAGCCGCTCGGCAAGCGTGCCCTGCGGCACCAGTTCCACCTCGAGCTCGCCGGCCAGATATTGCCGCGCGAATTCCTTGTTCTCGCCAACGTACGAGCCCGTGGTGCGCGAGATGCGGTGCGCGGAGAGCAGGATGCCGAGCCCCCAGTCGTCCACGCCGCAGTTGTTCGACACGGTACGCAGGTCGCTGACGCCTCGATCATGCAGCGCGCCAATCAACTCGCTCGGGATGCCACACAACCCGAACCCGCCGACCGCGAGCGTGGCTCCGTCCGGGATGTCGGCGACTGCCTGCGCCGCGCTGGCGACGGTCTTGTCCATGGCGCGAGATCTCCTCGAGTCCTACTCAGGGCCGCGTTTGACCTGACTCGACACGTTACAGGGCGTCGCGGGGGGCCGTCGGCACCCACGGCGGCGACATTCGCCGACGCACTGGCACGCAACGCGTCGCGGCCACCGGTGTGCGCCGGTGGCCGCGACGGTGCGGATGTCGAGGGCTAGAAGCCGCCCGTCCCGTTGGGCGTGCCGAGACCGGTCGGGCCGTCCCAGCCCGCCCGAGCCGTGCACAGTTGAGATGGCGAGCACGTGCCGTTCGAGCCGGACGTCACGTCGTTGAACGTCGACGCCGAGTCGTGGGTGTACGGGAAGTTGTTGTTGATGGATGCCGCGTTGCCGGCCAGTGCGTACACCGACGCGATGATCGGCGACGCCACGCTCGTGCCACCGAATACC
>DASTMZ010000131.1:0-24228 GCA_035713725.1 Micromonosporaceae bacterium | reverse complement strand
GTGGGGGCGGTCTTCAGCCAGGCGAGTACGGCCTTGTGGTAGCCGATCGCGAACTCTTGCGCGGCGGCCGCGAAGTTCTCGCCGTCCTTGCGCATCGTCTTGACCGACTCACGAAGGTCCGCGAGCGCCTGCGTGTGGTAGCTGGTCGCGTCCGCGTACGCGGTGGCCAGCGACGACGGGCTCTGCAACTTGCCGAACGCGGCCCGCAAAACGACCGGGTTCCGCACCGCCTCGCGCGCCGGTTCCTCGTTCAGCCATCGCGAGAACGCGCGGCGACCGGCCGGCGTGATCGAATACGGCTGGCTGGAGCGTGGCCCCGGCCGACCCATCCGGACGTAGCCCATGTCCGCCAACGCGGGCAGCTCGCGGTAGACCTGGCTGCGCGTCATCGACCAATAGGAGCCGAGCCTGCGTTCGGCCTCGGCCATCAGCTGACCACCGGTCATCGGACCATCGTGCAGCAGCCCGAGCAAGGCAGCCGCTGTCGCATTTACTCCAGACTCTGGCATGAGTCCACGGTGCCACGATTTGACCGAGGCGTCCAGGATATCGGGATTGCGTGTCCACATTAGAGGTCATCGATCCGTCCAATGCGCTCCGTCCACAACGACGGCACGCCGTACCGTCGGGTCGTTCGTGGCCGATACCGCCCATTGAGGGCGACAAATCCGCGGCGCCGCCGCCCGACGGGCGTCGTCTGAGGCCCGTTGTGACAACACCGTGGAGCCACCGCACAGGCCATTGACAGGCAGCTTCAACAGCCGTACGGTGTCGCCCAATAGTCAGACAGGTTGCCTAATCGATAGGTGTCTATGGGCCTGATGAGTACGTCGGTGGAACGCCTGTCCGGATCGGCGAAGCTGCTCCGGGCCATGAATACCAGTGCCGTGCTCGCCCACCTGCTCAGCCGCGGACCGCTCACGCGGTCGGACATCCGGGAACTCACCGGCCTGTCCAAGCCGACCACCTCCGAGGTGCTCCGCACGCTGGTGTCGGCCGACCTCGCCATCGTCACCGGACACACCAGCGGCGGCCCCGGGCCGAACGCCGAGATCTACGCGACGAACCCCGATGGCGCGTACGCAGCGGCCCTCTCGGTACGCGAAACCGGCCGCCAGCCTGAGGTCGCGCTCGCCGTCACCGACCTGTCCGGCGCGACGCGGGCGCGACACGTTCGCGTTGTCGGACTGGACGTCGCCGAACCCGCCGATGCGCTCGTGAAGGCCTTGCACTCGGTGTGCCTGGACGCCGGCCTCGCGCCCGACCGGATCCGGCACACGCACCTTGGCGTACCCGGCTCCTACGACCCGACCACCGACGCCATCCATCACGTGGACGTGCCTGGGCTCGGCCGCGCCGGACTCGTGTCGCGGCTCCGCCGGCGGCTCGGCGCAACCGTGGAAGTGGACAACGACGTGAACCTGGCGGCCATCGCGGAACGACGGCACGGTGTGGCGCGCGGCGCCGACGCGTTCGCGCTGCTGTGGATCGACTACGGCCTCGGGCTCGCCATCGATCTCGGCGGCACGCTGTTGCGCGGCTCGCGTGGCGGAGCCGGCGAGATCGGCTACATGCCACTCGGTCTGCCCGGCGCCCGCACGTTGCTCCGGGACGCGCCGGATCTGCACAGCGTGCTCGCCGGCCCGGCGGTCGTGGCGCTCGCCGCCCAGCACGGGGTGCGCGCGACCGACCCGGCCGCCGCCGTCAAGGCCGGCGGCGCCGCATTCCTTGCCGCGCTCGCCCAGCGCGTAGCGATCGCCGCGGCCACCGTGGTCGCGGTGCTGGACCCGTCGCTGATCGTCCTCGCCGGCACGGTCGGCCGGGCCGGCGGCGACCGCCTGCGCGACGCCACCACGGTCGCGTTGCGCGCCAGCGGCCCGCTCGAGGCGACCATCGCCACCACCGGCGTGACCGACGATCCCGTTCTGCTCGGCGCGATCGACGCCGGGTTGGAACGCGTCCGTGAAGACCTGATCCGCTCCGTACAGCACAACCATCGCCAATGACCGCACCACTCGCACCGTCGCACCGCTCCGCCCACCCCCGAACCGCCTGACGCAATCCCCGTCCACCCCGCAGATCCCGCTCGATTGGAGTACGGCCATGAAGCCTCACCCGCGGCCCACGCGTCTTGCCGGCGCGGCCGCCATTGCCATGGCGTTGCTCGCCATCGCTGCTTGTACGCCAAGCAGCCACCCGACCAAGCCGATCGCGTCCCCGGGCTCGCAGGCATCGGGCGACATCACGTTCTGGCACTTCTTCACCGACCGCGAGTCCGCGGCGATCCAGGGCGTCGTCAGTGACTTCGAGGCATCGCACCCGAAGATCCATGTGACCGTGAAGGACGGTCAGGACGACGAGAAGATGACCCAGGCGATCGCGGCCGGTGGCGGACCGGACGTCGGCCTGTCGTTCTCCACCGACATCGTCGGCAAGTTCTGCCAGTCGGGCGCGTGGCAGGACCTCACGCCGTACATCAAGCGCGACAAGATCAACCTGTCGGACATCCCGACGCCGGTGCTCAACTACACGCAATACAACGGCAAGCGCTGCACGATGCCGTTCCTCAACGACGCCTACGGTATCTACTACAACAAGACGATGTTCGCCGCGGCCGGCATCGCGGATCCGCCGAAGACACTCGACGAACTGGCCGCCGACGCGAAGGCGCTCACGAAGTTCAACCCGGACGGGTCGATCAAGGTCGCCGGCTGGGACCCGCTGTTCGGCCAGTACGAGAACTCCGCCTCGCACTTTGCCCCGATGGTCGGCGCGAAGTGGCTGACCGATGACGGCAAGTCCGCGATCGGTACGGACCCGGCATGGCAGCAGCTGCTCACCTGGCAGAAGCAGCTCGTCGACTGGTACGGCTACGCCAAGCTCACAAAGTTCGAGGCGAGCTTCGGCGACGAGTTCAGCGCGCAGAACGCGTTCGAGGCCGGCAAGCTCGCCATCAACATGGACGGCGAGTGGCGCATCGCGTCGATCCAGGCCGACGAGTCCAAGGTGGACTATGGTGTCGCACCGATACCGGTATCCGCCGACCGGGCATCCGCCTACGGCTCGGGCTACATCACCGGCAACGTCATCGGCATCTCGCGCGGTTCGAAGAACCCCGAGGCGGCGTGGGAGTTCATCAAGTACCTCACGACGAACACCGACGCCATGGTCAAGCTCGCCAACGGCATCAAGAACGTACCCACCACGTTCTCCGCGCTGAAGTCGCCGAACCTGTCCGCCGACCCGAATTTCAAGGTGTTCCTGCAGATCTCGTCGAACCCGGCGACGTCGACCACGCCACCGAGCGGCGCTGGCACGACGTACCAGGACGACATGGGCGCGTTCGTCGACAAGTGGCAGGCGGGCAAGGTGCCAAACCTGGCGGCCGGCCTGACACAACTGGATACCCAGATCAACCAAGCCCTAGCGATAGCGGGATAGCTACATGTCCGCCACCGACGCGTCGGCGCGGCCCGGGTTAGCCCGGCCGCGCCGGCGGCCCGGCGTGACCGCGCCCGGGTCGAGCACTGTCACGCCGGGTCAGTCCGCCTCGCGTCGACGGCGTACCCGACGGCACTACCTGACCGTCACGTCATTCATGGCACCCGCGCTGCTCGGCATCGCGATCTTCCTGATCTTCCCGCTTGGCGTCGCGCTGAACTCGTCGCTGCACAAGTTCGGCATTCTCGACGCGCCGGGAACGTGGTTCGGTCTCGGCAACTATCGGTACCTCTTCCAGGATCCGTTCGTGCGGACGGCGGCGTGGAACACGCTGTGGTTCGTGCTCGTCATGGTGCCGGCACAGATCCTCACCGGACTCGGCAGCGCCATGCTGCTCAGCAAGTTCCGGCGCAGCTCGTCGTTTTATCGCACGGTGTTCTATCTGCCCGCGATGATTCCGACGGTGGCCGGCGTGCTCGCGTTCGTCTACGTGCTGAAGCCCGGCGTCGGTCCGGTGGACACGCTGCTGGGCAAGTTCGGCATCGACGGGCCACTCTGGTTCAACTCGCCGTCGTGGTCCAAACCGTCGTTGGTGCTGCTGTCCATGTGGGGCATCGGCAATACGATGGTGATCTTCCTCGCCGCGTTGCTCGACGTGCCGGTCAGCCTCTACGAGGCGGCGGCGATCGACGGCGCGAACGCGTGGCAGCGCTTCCGCAACGTCACGCTGCCAACGATCGCGCCGGTCGTGCTGTTCATCTCGATCACCGGCATCATCGCGACCCTGTCGTTCTTCACCGAGGCAGCGGTCGCCGCCGCGGCCGCATCCGGCCAGGCGACCGTCGGAGGCGGTGCGTCGGGCAGCTTCGGCTACCCGCAGGAATCGACGCTGACCTACCCGCTCTATCTCTATCAGGCCGGTTTCCCGCAGAACCTGCTCGGCTACGCCAACGCGCTCGCGATCGTGCTCTTCCTCGTCACGCTCGCCGTCATCGCGGTGCTGCTGCGCCGATCCCGCGCATTCACCGAGGGGGCGTCATGACCGACTCGACCGCTGCGCTCGACGGAGCAACGTCATGACCGCCGTGACCGCCCCGTCGGCGCGGACGCAAGTCGCCGGACCGACACCGACTCCGGTCCGGCGCGCCCGGCGAGACGGACTGCTGTACTTTGTGGCGCGCCACTCGATCGGGATCGCGATCGCGGTGTGCGCGCTCGCACCGGTCGCCTTCATCGTGCTGACGTCGTTCATGTCGGACCAGCAGTCGCTGACCAGCAACTACTGGCCGACACACTGGCACTTCGGCAACTACCTCGACGTGTTCCGCAAGCTGGACATGGGCCGCTACCTGCTGAATACGTTGTTGTACGCGTGCCTCGCCACCGGCTTCATGCTCGTGTCCAGCATTCCGGCGGCGTACGCGTTGGCGAAGCTCCGCTGGCGCGGCCGCAATGTGGTGTTCCTCGTCATCATCTGCATGATGCTGCTGCCACCACAGATCACCACCGTGCCGCTCTATCTGTGGTGGGCGAACTTCCACCTCACCGGCACCCTGTGGCCGCTGATCCTGCCGAACCTGCTCGGCGACGCGTTCTCGATATTCCTGTTGCGGCAGTTCATGGTGACGATCCCGGACGAGTATCTGGACGCCGCGCGTGTCGACGGCGCGGGCGAGTGGGGCGTGCTGTGGCGCGTGGTGATCCCGATGGCACGCCCTGGCATCGCCGCCGCCGCGATGTTCATGTTCTTCGCGTGCTGGAACGACTACTACGGTCCGTATCTGTATACCAGCGAGAACCGCAGCAACTGGACGCTGTCGTTTGCGCTGGCATCGTTCCACGGCCTGCACAACGTCGAGTGGAACCTCATCATGGCGGCCGCGGTCATCACCGTCGCACCGATCCTCGTGCTGTTCTTCTTCGCCCAAAAGGCGTTCGTCCAAGGCGTCACGCTAACCGGTGTTAAGGGCTGATGCGCGTGAGGCACTTCCTCGCGATCGACGGCGGCAACTCGAAGACCGATGTCGTGGTCGGCGCCGAGGACGGCCGGATCCTCGCCTACGTGCGCGGTCCCGGTTCGTCGCCGGACAGCCTCGGCGTGGCGGGGTCGATCGCGGTCATCGACGCGCTCGTACGACCGGCGCTCACCACCGCGGGCGTGGCCGCCGACCTGCTTGCCGCCTACCTCGCCGGTGTGGACCTGCCGATCGAAGTGGAGCGCTACGCAAAGGCGGTCGGCGACGCCGGATGGGCCAACGAGAGCATCGTCGACAACGACCTCTTCGCGTTGCTCCGGGCAGGCACCGCCGATCCGGACGCGATCGCGGTCATCTGCGGCGCCGGCATCAACTGCGTGGGCCGTCGCGCGGACGGCCGCACCGCTCGCTTCCCGTCGCTCGGCTCGGTGAGCGGCGATTGGGGCGGCGGCCATCACCTCGCCTCGCTCGCACTGTGGCACGCGGCCCGCGGCGAGGACGGCCGCGGTCCGGCAACCCGGTTGTCCGCGGCGGTGGCCGCGCACTTCGGGCGGGTACGCGTCGAGGATGTTGGTGCGGCGATCCATCTCGGCGAAATCCCGAGGGTTCGGATCGAGGAGCTCACCCCGTTGCTGTTCGACATCGCGGAGGGCGGCGACGACGTGGCGCGCAGCGTTGTCGACCAGCAGGTACGGGAAATCGTCGCGCTGGCCCGGATCGCTGCGCACCGGCTGGATCTGCTCGACACGCGCCACACCATCGTGCTCGGCGGCGGCGTACTCGCGGCTCGGCGTACGTCGCTGCACGGCCCCGTCGTCGCGGCACTGCGGGACATCGCACCGCGTGCCCACATCGAGATCACCAACGACCGGCCGGTCACCGGCGCCGCACTGCTCGCGCTCGACCGGTGGGCGGCCGTCTCGCCCCGGATCGAAGCGGTGGTGCGCGGCGCGCTGACCGAGCGTGCGGCCGAGCCGGCGTGGCCAGCGGTCCTCTGACGTCGCCTCGAATCAGCCACGACAACGCCTACAACTGGCTGCGCAGCTCCCACAACTCCGGGTAGAACCGCAGATCGGTACGAGTTCGCAGGTACACGCCGCCGGCCGAGCCACCGGTGCCAGGCTTCGTACCGATCTGGCGTTCGGCCATCAGCACATGCCGTGCGCGCCACAACGACCACGCCTGATCGTGGTCCACGAGCGCCTCGGCAAGGTCCCATAGCGGCCCGTACGCGGCGCGGTCGTGCGCGACGGCCCGCAGCGACTGCAGCCGGTCGTCCTCCGTCGCGACGTCGAAACCGGCCGCGCGCATCGAGGCGAGGTACGCGTCCCACAGCGACGGCTCGTCGAGACGCCGCTTGAGCTGATCGCGTTCCGCGTCGGTGAGCCCACGGAACCGGTCGAGGTAGCCGGGATCCTTCAGCCCGGAGAGGAATTCGATCTCCCGGAACTGGGCGGACTGGAATCCCGATGCGGGCGCGAGCTTCGTCCGGAACACCAGGAAGTCCTGTGGCGTCATGGTGTCGATGACGTCGACTTGGGCGATCAGTACGCGCTCGATCGCGAGGCACCGCTCGAGCCGGACCCGAGGCAGGTAGGCCTCGCCGGCGAGCATCCGGTCGCGGGCGTCGGTCAGCTCGGCGAGCAGCAGCTGGAACCACAGCTCGTAGACCTGGTGGATGGTGATGAACAGCAGCTCGTCGTGCGCGGGTGGATCGGATTCCGGCCGCTGCTGGCCGAGCAGTTCGGCAAGGCGGAGATACGACCCGTACGTGAGGACCCCGCCCTGCTCGCCGAAGCGCGGGCCTTCCCAGGTGTCACCGGCGGCGTTCGTCACCAGCTCACGCTAGCGCCCGACGCAACCAGAGGCGCGCGAAGGTTGCGGTTGACGGAGCGGGCGGGGTACGGCACATTCAGGCAACGTGACCTCCACGCTCGTGCGGTGGCTTGCCGAGCGCAGCCGCGACGAACTCGCGGCAATCCTGGCCCGGCGCCCGGAGACGCTCGGCGCCCGCCATCTGGGCGATGTCGCGATCCGTCTCGGCGCGCCCTACGGCATCGAGACCGCCTTGCGCGGCCTGCCCCAGCCGTGCGTCGAGCTGCTCGAGACGGTCGTCGTCTACGGCACCGCCGGCATCGAGGTGGACGACCTGGCTAGCGTGCTCGGTGTCGACGTCGACGACGGGCTGTTCCGTGCCGCGTTGGCGGTGTGCGAGTGGTGGGCGCTGGCGTGGGTCGTCGACGACGACGTATATGTCGCGCCGGCGCTTGCCACGGCGCTGCCGCGACCGCTGCACCTCGGGCCCCGCATCGCGGATCTGCTGGCGCCTCGTACCCTCGACGACCTTCGTACCCGCGCGTCCGTCTTGGGCATCAGCCCGACGGCGCGCAAGCACGAGCTCGTCGCGGCGATCGCGGACTTCTACCGCGACGGCGACGCGGTGCGCGCGCTGGTCGACGCCGCGCCCTCCGCGCAACGCGAGCGCCTCACGGAGGCCGCGTGGCACGGGCCGGTGCTCGACCACGACGGGCCGTTCCTCTACAGCGCCCGGCCCGATCCGTCGATCGCATGGCTGCTCGCACACGGCTTGGTCATCGCGGACTGGCAGCAGATCGTGGTGCCGCGCGAGGTCGCGCTGGCGGTGCGCGGCGAGGACTGGCATCCGACCCTCACGCCGCGCCCAGAGGTCGCAACGAAGGCTGGCGCATCGGCCGCGGTGGTCGACCGCGACGCCGCGGCGGCCGCGGCGGTGGCCGCCGAACACGTGGCGCTGGTCCTCGACGAATGCGAGATGGCCGCGCCGGTGCTGCTCAAGACCGGCGGCATCGGGGTCCGCGAAATCCGCCGGATCGGTAAGTCGACGGGCCTTACCGAGCCGGCGGTACGGATGTGGCTCACGCTCGCCGCCGACGTCGGCCTCGTCGAGACGGACGGGGACGTGTTGCTGCCCACCGCGGCATATGACGAATGGCTCGCCGAGTCTCCGGCTGGGCGGCTCGCCACACTGATCGACGCGTGGTGGGATCTGCGGACGGTACCGACGCTCGTGGACCGACCGGACGACAGCGTGCCGCGACCAGCGCTGGCCGACGATGCCTATGCGTCGGCGGCCGCGGAGTTGCGCGGTGACCTTCTGACGACGGCGACGGAGATCCCGGCCGGCCGAAGCGTCACGGATGCGAAGGCACTCGCCGCTTCGGTGGCGTGGCGTCGACCGACCTCGGCACAACGGCTGGCCGACCCGACGTACGCCGTGGAGTCGTTATGGGCGGAGGCGCATTTGCTCGGCGTCGCGGCGCGCGGCGCGCTCTCCTCGCTGGGCCGTGCGGTGCTCGGCGAGCTCGCGGCGGACGCGGATCCGAGTCGTTCGCCGGCGCCGCGTGGGGCATCCGGTCCCGCGATCCACCAACCCGGTCTGATCGGCGAGCCAGTGCCGCCGATCGCATCGCGTCGTCGCGCCGACGAGCGCGACCGGCTCGCCCGCCTCGTCGCGGTCGCGGAACGCCTGCTCCCCGAACACACCCGGGACGCGATCTTCCAGGCGGATCTGACCGTTGTCGTGACCGGTACGCCGGCCGCCGACCTCGCCGCGCTCCTCGACGGCGCGGCCGACCGGGAGTCGCGTGGCGGTGCGACGACATGGCGCTTCTCCGCGGCATCGGTGCGCCGAGCGCTCGACGCGGGCCACACCGGCGACTCCCTGACAGATGCGCTCCGAGCGGTCGCGGCGCGTCGCACGCAAGACGGCGCGGCCAACCGTGCGCTGCCGCAGCCGCTCGAATATCTCATCGCCGACACCGCTCGCCGGCACGGCGGGATCCGCGTCCGCGCGGTCGGGTGCGTGTTGCGCGCCGACGACGAAGCGTTGCTGACCGAGCTCATCGCCGCGAAGTCGTTGGCCCGCCTCGCGCTATTCGCGGTGGCACCGAATGTGCTCGGCAGCGCGCTGAACGCGGCCGAGACGCTGAGCGCACTGCGGTCGGCCGGGTACGCACCGATCGGCGAGGGCTCGGACGGCCTGCCGTTGGTGGAGCGCGTTGCCAAGCGGCGTGCGAGCCGGCTCGCGACCGTGATCCCGATCCAGTCGCGCCGCAGCGGCGTGCCGGCAAGCGACCCGTACGAGCGGGCCGACGAACTGCTGTCCGAGCCGCTGCCCGAGCCCGAGCCGACCCGACCGGGGCTGCACCTCGTGGCGGGCGCATCTGTGACGTCCACATCGGTGCTTGTCGAGCGGTACGCGAGCCGGTTAAGCGACGGCGAACGGGATGTGTTGTCGGACGCCATCGACGCGGCGCAACCGGTGCGGATCGCGTATACCAGCGGCTCGGGCGAGATCAGCGACCGAGTGATCGAACCGATCGAGCTGTCCGGAGGCATGCTGGTCGCCTGGTGCCGGCTGCGCGGTGACGAGCGCAAATTCGCACTGGGGCGCATCGATTCGGTGACCGCCGCGTCACGGTAAGCCGATCGCCGCCTCGTTCGTCCACGCCGACACTGGCGCGGCGTTACCGCGCATGGTCGATGACGACCTTGCCGAACACGTCACCGGTCTCGAGTCGCGCAAACGCGGCTGCCGCCTCGGAGAAGCCGTATTCCGAGTCGATGATCGGCCGGATGCCACGTGTCACGCAGAGCGTCGCGAGCGCGGCGAGTTCGTCACGGGTACCCATCGTCGAGCCGACGATCTCGAGCTGCAGGAAGAACACCCGGCGCAGATCGACCTTCGGAAAGAAGCCAGATGTCGCGCCGCTGACGACGATGCGTGCGCCCTGCTTTGCCGCCTTGACGGAATGGTCGAAGGTGGCCTCGCCGACCGTCTCGATGACGACGTCGACGCGTTCGGGCAATCGGGCACCCGATTCCATGGCCGTCGCGCCGAGCGCCGCGATCCGTTCGCGCTTGGCCGGATCCCGGCTCGTCGCGTAGACCCGCGCACCCAACGCGCGGCCGAGCACCACCGCCGCGGTCGCCACTCCCCCGCCGGCGCCCTGAACCAGCACCGAGCCGTCGTCCGGCAGGCGGCCTCGTACCCGCAGCATCCGGTACGCCGTCAGCCACGCGGTGGGCAGGCACGCGGCTTCGGCGAAGCTCAGCTCCGCCGGCTTAGGGATCAGGTTGCGCCGCGGCACCCGTACGCGGTCGGCGAGCGTACCCGGCCACTTCTCGGACAGCAGTGTCCGCTTTGGATCCATCGTCTCGTCGGCGGCATCCGGGTCGCCGATGACGGCATGGATCAGCACCTCGTTGCCGTCCTCGTCGACACCGGCGGCGTCGCACCCAAGGATCATCGGCAACTGGTCCTCGGCGAGTCCGACGCCACGCAATGACCAGAGGTCGTGGTGATTGAGGGCGCTGGCCGTCACGCGTACGGTCGCCCAGTCCTCCGGGGTCGCCGGCTGGGGCAGGTCTCCGACGACGAGTCCGCGCAGCGGCTCGGTGGGATTGATGGCCGATGCATACGCGGCACGCATGGGCGCCACGCTAACACCGGGGCACGAGCGACAGCCGCGGCCACCACTGAAACAGCACGCGTCCGACAACCACGGCAGGCCCGTAGTCCCGAGAGTCCGACGAACCGTAGGGGTTGTCGCCGAGCGCCCACCACCCGCCGTCGACCGGATGGGACAAGCGTTTGACGTACAGATGTGGGTCGCCCGCGAAGCGCACGACGGCGACCGCGCCGGGCCGACCGCGGCGAGATCTTCGGACCACCAACGCGTCGCCGTGCCGCAGTGCGGGCGCCATTGACGGCCCCACAACGGTCACGGTGTAGACAATCCGCTCCGCGTCGCTCACCCCGATCGCCAGGAGTAGGGTCGGAGACGACATGTGATCATCGCACCATCCAGGAGGATCCGGAATGCGTCTGCCACGCATGTTGATGCCGCGCACGATCGTGCGGGCCCACTGCGACCTGCCTTGTGGGGTCTACGACCCGGCGCAGGCGAGGATCGAAGCCGAGTCGGTAAAGGCGATCTGCGAGAAGTTCCAGGCGAACGCCGACCCGGATTTCCGCACCCGCGCCCTGATCATCAAGGAGCAGCGGTCCGAACTCGTCAAGCACCACTTGTGGGTGTTGTGGACGGACTACTTCAAGCCCAACCACTTCGAGAAATACCCGAACCTGCACCAACTGTTCAACGAGGCGACCAAGCTCGCCGGCGCGAGCGGTTCGAAGGGCTCCGCCGACCCGGCCGTCGCCGAGCAGCTGCTCGGCAAGATCGAAGAGATCTCGAAGATCTTCTGGGAGACCAAGCAAGCGTGAGCGACGGTTACCTGATCCAGCCGGTGCGTCCCGAGGACGTACCGGCTGTGGTCTATATGGTGCACGAACTCGCCGCCTACGAACGGGCCCCCGACGAGTGTCACCTCACCGAGGCGGACCTGCACGCGGCGCTGTTCGCGCCATCGCCCGCGCTGTTCGGGCACGTCGCGCACGACGAGACCGGCGAGGCGGTCGGCGCGATGCTGTGGTTCCTCAATTTCTCCACATGGGAGGGTCGGCACGGCATCTACCTCGAGGACCTCTACGTCCGCCCGTCGGCGCGCGGCCGCGGTCTCGGCGCCGCGATGCTCGCCACGCTCGCCGAGGTCTGTGTCCAGCGCGGGTACCCGCGACTCGAGTGGTGGGTGCTGGACTGGAATCCGGCGCGCGAGTTCTATCACCGGGTCGGCGCCGTCGCGATGTCGGAGTGGGTGCCCTACCGCCTCAGCGGTCCAGCGCTCGCTGAGGTAGCCACATCGGCAGCGCCCCAACCGACGCCCTCCGTCTGATACCCGACTCCTCGATCTCGCCACTCGCGGGTGATCAGTGGCGCGAGATGTGTCGCATGAGACGAATGTCCGGTTGAGTCGACGTACGTCGATGGACCGCCGGACGGCGGGTGTCGCACTCGCGGCATAGAGTCTCCGTCAGGTAACCCACGGCGAGGGTGACCAGCGCGAGGGGGCGGCGAGGTGAGTCAAACGGTGCCGGAGGCGGCCATCGAGGGTGACGTCGTCGTGCTCGTCGTACCGGCCGACAACACCTACCTTGCCGTGCTGCGCACCGCGACCGCTGGGCTTGCCGCCCGCCTCCAGATGACGCTCGACCAGATCGAGGACTTGCGGATCGCGGTCGACGAGGCCTGCGCCATCCTCGTCCCACTCGCCACCGCGGACGCACGCGCCGCCGCCGAGGTCACCTGCCGCTTCAGCGTCATGCCGGAGGCGCTTCGCATCGACGTGTCGGTTGCGACGCCCTATGCCGAACGCCTGCCCGGCAATCAATCGTTCTCGTGGCAAGTGCTCACCGCGCTGGCCGGCGAGGTCACCGCGGAGGCCGCCGACGGTCGGGCCACGATTTCGCTGACCAAGCGCCGCGCCGGCTGACCGCACCGTCCCCGAGACGCGCGGCTGCTACCGGTCGGAGTAGCGGTCGATGCCCAGCGCGGTTCGGGTCGACGGCGCGAGCAAAAGGCCAGCGCCGAATAGGCCCGCCATGAGGACCAGGATCCCGATATATCCAAGCCCGCCGGTCGCCATGTAGTAGCCGATCGGGATCAGCAGCATCTCGATTACGATCGCCGGCCCACGCGCCCAGGGTTTGAGGTGGGACAAGGCACGCGCGAGACCGGCCACGATCACGACGCACAGGACAACCGCAATCGGAATGCCGATTCGCGTCTTGGTGCTCGCCGCGCTGCCGTCAATCGCCTTCCATATAACGAAGACCACGAGACCCCCGAGAGCAACGGCCTCCAGCGAGAGCAGCCGGACTGCCCAGCTGAGCGTCGGCGCGTTGGTCCGCGTCGGGGTGTCGGTCACGAAGCCCAGCGTAGCCGGCTCCCGAGCACCACCGGTCACCTGCCGGTACAGTGCCAGCCATGCGCGCTCTGCTCGTGTGTAACCCGAAAGCGACCACGACCAGCGATCGGGTACGCGACGTGCTGGTCCGCGCGCTGCGGAGCGAGACGAAGCTGGACGTGGCATATACCCGCCGGCGGTGGCACGCGGCCGGGCTTGCGCGGAGCGCTCGGGCGAGCGGCATGGATCTTGTTGTCGTGCTCGGTGGCGATGGCACCGTGAACGAAGTGATCAACGGGCTTCTCGCGGACAGCCCAGAGCGCAACGTCCCAGCGGTGGCGGTCGTCCCGGGCGGATCGACCAACGTCTTCGCTCGTGCGCTGGGCCTACCGGTCGACTGGGCCGAGGGCACCGCGGTGATCCTCGAGGCGCTGCGTGACGGCCGGATGCGGCATATCGGCCTGGGTCGCGCCGACGATCGCTACTTCACCTTCTGCGCCGGCTTCGGAATGGACGCTGACGTCATTCATCGCGTGGAACGCGCGCGACTGCGCGGCCGGAAGTCGACGCCTTGGCTTTACATGCAGTCAATGGCCGGCAACTTCGTATTCGAAAAGAGCGCCCGCGATCGGCGCATCGCAATCGAACGACCCGGCGAAGACGCGATCGACGAGATATCCACGGTGATCATCCAGAACACCACGCCGTGGACGTTCATCGGCGAGCGGCGCATCGACGCGGCACCGCACGCCTCGTTCGACCTGGGTCTCGACGTCATGGCGATGCGCCACATGACATTGGCCGCGACCACTCGCACGATGGCCCAACTCCTGATCGGGCGATGGGACGACGAGGCCAACACACCGACGGGACCGCACGGCAAACAGGTGGTCCATTTCCACGATTTGTCGGAATTCACAGTTAGCGCAACGTCGCCGGTCGGCTTACAGGTTGATGGCGAATTCCTCGGGGTACGCGACAAAGTGCGTTTTACCTCGGCACCCGCCGCAATCCGGGTAGTGTGCTAACCGGGCAGGTATCGGACAGATGGGACAGATGCTCGGAAATCCTAGCGGGGCTCCAGCACGCGGTACTACATTCACTACTGACAGTTGCTAGCCCGAGCGTCGGAGCAGACCCGGAAGAAGACCCATAAACCGGACGTGAGTTGGCTCACCCGTACGGACTTTTTCCTGCGCTCCCCCTTGACATAGCTGGAGTTCGTGAAAGTATTCACAAGCGACAGAGTTGCCTTGTTCACGCGCTGTCACCTGTTGGGGTCTTCGCCGCGGATGCCCCCGGATGACGAAGCCGTGCATATAGGGGTTTAGACCACCCGAGTTTTTGCCTCACACAAGGAGTGAATTCGCCATGGACTGGCGTCACCGTGCTGTGTGCCGCGACGAGGATCCGGAGCTGTTCTTCCCGATCGGTACGTCCGGCCCGGCCCTCCTGCAGGTAGAGCAGGCGAAGGCGGTGTGCCGTCGCTGCCCGGTGATCGACTCGTGCCTCCAGTGGGCGCTCGAGTCCGGTCAGGATGCCGGCGTCTGGGGCGGCATGAGCGAAGACGAGCGGCGTGCCGTTAAGCGTCGCGGCGGCATCCGCATCCGCGCCTCCCTCTAGCGAGGGCCCGCGTCTGACCACCCCGTCAGACACGACCGCAACACTGGCGTTCGCATAGCGGGCGTCAGGCAAGACGAATAGACGCTCGACCCATACCCCCGAGGCCGCTTGGCATCGGGGGTATGTAATTGCGGCACACTCGATCGATTTCGACTGGGTCTGTGCCCAGGGTCAGCTGTCATAACCCAATCCGATCCGGTCGAGCGTCCGTAGCCAGAGATTGCGCCGGCCGTCGTGCTGATCGGCGCGGGCCAGCGACCATCGAGTCAACTGGATCACCCCCGAACGCAGCGGCTCGGGCGGGAAGGGCACTGGCTTCGTACCCACCATCCGCAGCGCCGTCAACTCCGTACGCTCCCCCGACAGCATGTCGAGCATCACCTCGGCACCGAAACGCGAGGCACCGACACCGAGGCCGGTGTAGCCGGCGGCGTACGCCAACCGGCCACCGCGCGCGGTGCCGAAGAACGCGCAGAACCGTGCGCAGGTGTCGATCACGCCGCCCCACGTGTGACTGAACCGGACGTCTTCGAGTTGCGGGAACGTCTCGAAGAAGTGCCCGGCGAGCTTGAGCGCGGTGGCCGGTCGCTGGTCACGAGCCGCGGTGATGCGCCCGCCGTTGTAGTAGACGGCGTCGTACCCGCCCCAGACGATCCGGTTGTCCGCGGTGAGCCGGTAGTAGTGGAACTGGTTGGCGGTGTCGCCGACGCCCTGCCGGTTGTGCCAGCCGACGGCGTCGAGTTGCGCATCGCTCAGCGGCTCGGTGGCCAGCACGTAGTCGTAGACCGGCACGACGTAGGCGCGCAGCCGCCGAAGCGGTGCCGGGAACGCTCCGGTGCCCATTGCGACGTGCCGGGCCCGTACCGAGCCACGCGGCGTACGGAGCACGAGATCGCCACTGTCACGCGCGATCGACTGCACGACGGAGCCTTCGAAAACACGTACGCCGAGCCGCAAGCACGCATCCCGCAGTCCCCACGCGAGGCGTGCCGGATCGACGATCGCACAACTATCACGGTCCCAGAGCCCGCCGAGGTACGTCGGCGATGCGACCTCCGCACGCACCGCATCGCGATCCAGGAGCGACACGTTGGCACCGAACCGGCGCGCCTCGTCGTAGCCCTCGCGAAGTCCGTCGACCTGCCACGGCGCGGTCGCGACACCGAGCTCACCGGTGCGACGGAAGTCGCAGTCGATGCCGTAGCGGGCGATCGTCGCCTCGATCGCGTCGAGGTTCCGCCGACCCAGCCGCTCCAGCGTGCCGACCTCGTCGCCGAAGCGCTCGATGCCGTTGGCCAACCCATGTGTGAGGCTCGACGAGCAGAAGCCACCGTTGCGACCGGTCGCCGCCCATCCGCTACGAACCGCATCCAGCACGACAACGTCGCGATCCGGGGCGCGCTCCTTGGCGAGCAGCGCGGTCCACAGTCCGGTGAAGCCAGCGCCGACCACCGCGAGGTCGGTGGTGATCGCGCCGTCCAACGGGTCGAGCTCCGCCGGCGCCGTCGGCTGGTCCAGCCAGTACGGCGTGGGTACGGCGTCGGCGAGCGCACGCCGCGCGATGCTGTCGGGCGCAACGCCTGCCGGCGGCACGCTATCGGGCGGCGCGGCGCGTCGACACGATCGCGTTGGTACCCGCGATGAGGAGCCCGGCGACGAAGATCATCGTACCCATGACATCCGCCTGCGGCGGCAGGCCGAGCTTCGAGACACCGTAGATCCACAGCGGGAACGTCGTGACGTTGCCACTCGTGAAGCTCGTGACCACATAGTCGTCGATGGACAGCACGAACGCGAGCAGGGCACCGGACAAGATGCCCGGCACGATCATCGGGAACGTGACGCGTCGGAACGTGGTCCACGAGTCGGCGCCGAGATCCCGGGCAGCGTCCTCGATCGACGGATCGAGCGTGAGCACTCGAGCGCGGACCACGATCGCGACGAACGACAGCGAGAACATCACATGCGCGATGAGGATCGTCACGTACCCGAGCCCGGTGTTGAACGTCGTGAACAGGGACAGCAGCGACGCACCCAACACGATCTCCGGCGCCGAGATGACCGCGAAGAGCAGCAGGTTGAACGACCCTTGGCCGCGGAACCGGTATTTGCCGAGCGCGATGCCGATCATCGTACCGAGGATCGTGGTGATGAGCGTGCTCAAGACGGCGATCACCAGCGACGTGATCAGCGCCTGCGTCAGGTCCTCGAACGCGAAGAGCTTGCTGGACCAGTATTTCGTGGTGAAGCCGACCCACGTCGTGTTGTAGCGACCGTGCGGGTTGTTGAAGCTGAATACGATCATCACGAGCACCGGCAGGCTGAGCCATACGATGACCAACCAGGTGTACGAGTGCAGCAGCGCGTCACCGACGCGGCGTCGTGGTCTGCGGCGCGGCGCCCGTCGCTCGCCAGACTCCAGCCGGTCCAGCCCTTGGCCGCGCGAATCCGTGATCGACGTCATCGCGCCGCCACCTCCAACGCCTCCTCGGTGCCGAGCGCCCGGGCGTAGGCGAAGATGCCGATCAGCAGGATCGCCATCAGGACGAACGACAGCGCGGACGCGGTCGGATAGTCCTGCGTGCCGAGGTACGAGTTCTGGATGACGTTGCCGATCATCGTGCTGGTCGGGCCACCGAGGATGTGCGCGTTCACGTAGTCCGAACTGACCGGCACAAACGTGATGACGACGCCGGCGAAGATGCCCGGTATCGACAGCGGCAGGATCACCTTCCGAAACGCCCGGACCTTCGTCGCGTAGAGGTCGTACGCGGCCTCGATCAGTCTCGGGTCGACCCGTTCAAGGGCGACATAGATCGGCAAGATCATAAACGGCAGATAGTTGTACGTCAGTCCGCCGACCACCGCCGTCCCGGTCGCCAGGATGTGGAAGCTCTGCGGCAACAGGTGCCAGTCCTTCAACGTGCCGAGCACGATGCCGTTGTCGGCCAGGATGAAGTTCCACGAGATCGTCCGCAGCACGAACGACACGAAGAACGGCACCAGCAAGAGGAACAGGTAGAACGACTTCCGCGCACCGGCCCGGAACGCGATCCAGTATGCGATCGGATACGCGATGACGATCTGCAGCAGGGTGGAGATCAGCCCGTACTTGAACGAACGCAGCAGCTGATCCTTGTAGGCCGAGATGCTCGTCGTATACGTCTGCCAGTGCCACGTCTGCTGGAAGCCGTGCACGATGTCACCCTGCTGCAGCGATAGCGACACCATGAAGACCATCGGCACGACGAAGAACACGACCAGCCAGAGGCCGCCCGGCAGGATCGTCAGGTACGGGATGAGCCTCGCACGGAGTCGCCCGGACGTCACGACGTTACGATCGGGTTGAAGATCGCCTGGTATTGGGTGTGCTCGGCGGGCGTCTTGAAGTCGCGGTAGTAGTGCAGCTTGGCGTAGTCCGTCTGGGACGGGAACACCAACGGGCTCTTCGCGACCTGCTCGAGCGCCGCCTTGTCGTCACCGCTAGCCGCCGCGGCGTCCGATGCGATGATCGGCTGGGCCGCCGGCACCGGCGTGATGTAGTTGATGTATTCCGCGAGACTCGCCGCGATGGCGGGGTCGTAGAAGAAGTTGATCAGCTGCATCGCGCCGACCGGATTCGCCGCTGTGATCGGGATCGTCATGTTGTCCGTCCACAGCGTGCCGCCCTCGGACGGGATCAGGAACTGCAGGTTCGTGCCGGCCGAAGCGTTCTGCTGGAAGATGTCGCCCGACCAGGCCATCGTGATCCAGATGTCGCCATTGGTCAGCGCGGAGATGTAGTCCTGGTCGTAGTACTTGCGGACGACGCCCGAGTTGCGCTGCTTGGTCAACCAGTCGGCGGCCTTCTGCCAGTCGGCCGGCGTGGACGACTCCGGCGCGATGCCGAGCGCCATCATGCCGAAGTTGCCGATCTCCTGCGTGTCCGACATCATGCCGATCTTGCCGCGGTAGGCGAGGTTCAGCAGGTCGTTCATGCCGGTCGGCGGCGTCTTGACGTATTTCGGGTTCCAACCGATGCCGGTGATGCCGGAGGCCCACGGCACGCTGTAGACGTTGTTCTTGTCGAATGCCTCGTTCTTGTATTTGTCCTCGGCGTTCGCGGTGAAGTTCGGCATCTTCGAGTGGTCGAGCGGCGCGTAGTAGCCCAACTCCACGCACTCCTGGAACTCCACGCCGTTGGTCATGACCATGAGGTCGTAGCCGATCGGCTGGTGCGCGGACAGCAGCGGCTGGATCTTCGCGAACCACGTCGGGTCGTCGTTGATGACTTCCTTGTACGTGACGCTGATGCCGGTCTGCGCGGAGAACTTCTTGAGCTCAGGGTGCTCCGGATCCATGTAGAGTGGCCAGTTCGCGAAATCGATATGGGTGCCGGCGGTCTTGCCCGCCCAGAACTTCGCGACCTGGTCCGGAGCCTGCGAGGCAGTACCGGTGGCCTTGCCCTTCACGCCACACGCCGCGACGGCCGCGCCGGCGACGCCGAGGCCCGCCAACTTGACGACGTCACGCCGACCAAGGCGCCGGCTCGTCAGACCGCGCAGGAAACTAGGGTCGACATTGTGCTCGCTCATCGTGTGCTTGCTCCAATCGCATACGAGTGTTGTGGCTCCCACGTAAGCCATACGGAGTCGCCACGAGCGGCGAGATCCTCGGCAGACGAGGCGTTCTGTAGGAAGACAACAACGTCGGACCCGGCCGACGTCGTGACGTTGTAGGTGGTTGCGGTGCCGAGATAGACGACCTCGGTCACGGTTCCGGTCAACACGCTGCCCTGGTTGTCGGTTGGCGCGTCGGTGCGGATGACGATCTTTTCCGGCCGTACCGTCAATTCGATGCCGTTGCCGACCGCAGCCGCAACGCCGTCGCGGACCGGCACCACGATGCGCTCGTCGGCGCTCGTCTTGAGCACGGCGACCTCGCCGTCGTCGCCGTGCTGCACGGCGGTGACGGTGCCGTCCAACAGGTTCGACGTGCCGATGAACCCAGCCACGAACTTGGTGGCTGGGTGCTCGTAGATGTCCCGCGGCGGGCCGAGATGCTCGATGACGCCCTCGTTCATCACCGCGATGCGGTCCGACATGGTCAGCGCCTCGCCTTGGTCGTGCGTCACATAGACGAACGTGATCCCGACATCGCGCTGGATCCGCTTGAGCTCGACCTGCATGGCCTGCCGGAGCTTGAGGTCGAGCGCGCCGAGCGGTTCGTCGAGCAACAATGCACTCGGCCGATTGACCAGTGCGCGAGCGAGAGCCACCCGCTGCTGCTGGCCACCGGAGAGTTCCCGCGGACGCCGCTTCTCCCGACCGGTCAGCCCGACGATCTCCAGGATTTCGCCGACCCGCTGCTGGATCTCGAGCTTGGGTACGCGTCGCTGCTCGAGGCCGAACGAGACGTTCTCGGCCACCGACATGTGTGGGAAGAGCGCGTACGACTGGAACACCATGTTGACGTCGCGCCTGTTCGGCGGCACCCCGGTCACGTCGTTGCCGTGCAACAGCACGCGGCCCCGGGTCGGCTCCTCGAAGCCGGCGATCATGCGCATCGTGGTCGTCTTGCCGCAGCCCGACGGGCCGAGGAGCGAGAAGAACTCGCCCGGCTGGATGGCCAGGTCGATGCCGTTCACCGCGGCCACGACCTCGCCGTGCGCGGTGAACTCCTTGACGACGTCGACGAGTTCGATGGCCGGAGCGGCGCCAGGCGACGGCACCCGTGGCGCCTCCGACGCGGTCACGTACGTTGCGTTAGACATCGTGTCCGATCTCGCTTCTCCCGTTCGGCGTCGACTGCCGCCATGGCCTGCCGCGCCGCTCACCCCCACCTATGCATGACGTGCTTGACGCGCGTGTAGTCCTCGAACCCGTAGATCGACAGGTCCTTGCCGTAGCCCGAGTGCTTGAACCCGCCGTGTGGCATCTCCGACACGAAGGGAATGTGGGTGTTGATCCACACCGCACCGAAATCGAGGCTCCGTGACATTCTCATCGCCCGACCATGATCGCCGGTCCACACGCTGGCCGCAAGGCCGTACTGAACGCCATTCGCCCAGCGTACGGCGTCTTTATCGTCGTTAAATCGCTGGACCGTGATCACCGGCCCGAAGATCTCGTCCTGCACCATCTCGTCGTCCTGGCGGAGTCCGGCGACGACCGTTGCCTCGTGGAAATATCCGACGGTGCCGATGCGCGAGCCGCCGCTGACCACCGTTGCGTGCGCTGGCGTACGGGACAGGAATCCCTGTACGCGGGCAAGCTGATTCGGATTGTTCACCGGCCCGAAGGCGGCGTCGGCCACTGAAAGGTCGCCGACCTTGGTGCCCTTGGCGGCTCCGGCGAGCGCGTCGGTGAAGTCGTCGGCGACCCGCTCGGCGACCAACACCCGGCACGCCGCCGTACAGTCCTGACCGGCGTTGAAGTATCCCGCGGCCGCGATGCCGGTCGCCGCCGCCTCGATGTCGACGTCGTCGAAGACCAGTACCGGCGCCTTGCCACCGAGTTCCAGATGGGTCCGCTTGAGGTCGAGCGCGGCGGTCGCGGCGACCTCGCCACCGGCGCGCGTCGAGCCGGTGATCGACACCATCTGCGGCGTCGGGTGTGCGACCACCGCGCGACCGGTGTCGCGATCTCCGCAGACCACGTTCAGCACGCCGGGCGGCAGGAATTCGGCGGCGATCTCGGCCAGCAGAACGGTGGTCACCGGCGTGGTGTCGCTCGGCTTGAGGACGACGGTGTTGCCGGCCGCGATGGCGGGTGCGAACTTCCAGACCGCCATCATCATCGGGTAGTTCCACGGCGTGACCTGCGCGCACACCCCGATCGGCTCGCGGCGCACGTATGACGTATGTCCGGCCATGTATTCGCCGGCCGACCTGCCCTCCAACGAGCGCGCGGCACCGGCGAAGAACCGCAGCTCGTCGATGAGCGGCGGCATCTCCTCGGCGCGGGTCAGCTCGATCGGCTTGCCGGTGTTTCCGCACTCCGCGGCGACGAGTTCGTCGGTCCGCGCCTCGACGGCATCCGCGATCCGCAGCAGCGCGCGCTGTCGCTCGGAAGGTGTGGTGTCGCGCCACGTTTCGAACGCCGCCGCGGCGGCCGCCATGGCCGCGTCCACATCCGCCAGCGTCGATACCGGCGCTTCGCCGTATGCGGCGCCGGTGCACGGGTCGACGATCGCCGACGTACGGCCGTCCTCGCTGTCGACGTGCCGTCCGTTGACGAAGTTGCGCACCTTCACGAGGCCTCCGGACAGGGTCGGCTGTCGGCTGGCCGACTAACTTGGCCGTGTGGGCACCCTGCCAGAGAAATCGTCTCAGGACAAGTGATTCCTTCGTCTTGATACATCTACGCAACGGATTCCGCTGCAATACGTCCGGTTTGTCGTAACGAATCCCTTACCCGATCGTGGCGTCAACACGGATTCCGACGAGCGTCGAGATCTCCGGCGCACCGCCCAGCGGGGCGGCGATCACGCGGGCATCCGCGGCGTGTGCGGCCGCCGCCGCGCGGTCCGCGAGGACTCCGGCAGCCAGAAATAAGGACGCGTACGCGATGCGGCGCGCCCCCACCGCGCGGGCCGTCTCGGCCGCCGCGATCACCGAACGGCCGGCACCCGTCGCGTACCCGGCCAGGCACGGTACGCCGAGGCGTACGCCAAGCGCGGACGCCACGGTTTCCACGGTGTGCAATGCGCCGGCGTCCCGACTGCCGGCCGCCCCGACGATCACCGCGTCCCAGTCCGCCGTCGTCGAACGCGATGCCGCCGCATCGTAGAGCCGGCGGACGAGGGCCTCGACGAGCAGCCCGAGCCCGGGATCCTCCAGCCCGGTCGGGCCGAGCACCGGTGCGGCCGCCACCGCGAGTCCTCTGTCGACCGCCGCGGCGACCACGCCCGGTACGTCGACCCGCGCGTGGTACGCCGGCGTGATGAGCAACGGCACCACGGTGGTCGGACCAAACTCGCCGTGCAGCGCGCCACCGAGCGCCGGCGCGGTGAAGTCGAGGTAGGCGGCGCGTACCCGGAGATCGGGCCGCGCCGCCGCGACCGCCGCGACGAGCCGTCTCGTGTCGGCGGCGGCGCGTGGGTCGCGGCTGCCATGCGCGGCGAGTACGACGTCGCGCAGCGCAACACTGACCGACACACGCGTCGAGTCGCGCACGAGCCGGCCGCGCTCTGCTACCGGCGACACCGTCAGTAACGACATGGCATCAGGCCGCCGCGTGCAGGCCGCACTCGGTCTTATCGAACATCGGCCAGCGCCCGGCACGCGGGTCCTCGCCCGGCAACGTACGGCGCGTGCACGGCCAGCAGCCGATCGATCCGTACCCCGCCTCGATGAGCTGGTTGACCGGGATGTCCCACCGCTCGATGTACGCGTCCACCTCGGCCTGCGTCCAGTGTGCGAGCGGCGCGACCTTCACCTTGCCGCGACTCGCCTCGAATCCGACGACCGGCGTGTTCGCCCGCGTCGGACCCTCGTCGCGACGAAGCCCGGCCGCCCACGCGTCGTAGGGCGCCAGCGCGCGCGACAGCGGCTCCACCTTGCGCAGCGCGCAGCACGCGTCCGGATCCCGGGCGAACAGCCGCGGACCGTGCTGACCGTCCTGCTGGCCGACAGTCTGGCGCGGCTTCACCGAGATGACCTCGACCGGCAGCGTACGAGCGACGACGTCACGCACGCGCAACGTCTCGGCGAAGTGCAGACCGGTATCGAGGAACACCACGGGTACGCCCGGCACGACACGCGACACGACGTGCGCGAGCACCGCGTCGGCCATCGAACTGGTGACACAGAACCGTTGTCCGAACTCGGCGGCGGCCCACTCGATGACCTTCTCGGCGGGTACGCCATCGAGCCGCGCGTTCGCGGCAACGGCAACCTCGCGCAGCTCGTCCGCGCTACGCCGGCCGGGTATGACAGGTGACAGACTGATCATTGACGGGATGCCGCCTTCCGGTTCACGAGGCCGACAAACTTCACCGTGAACGCCCGCGCGCAGGTGCGGCACTCCCATGTGCCGTGCGGGCCGTGCTCGCTGGGACGCAGGTCTTCTTCGCCGCAATACGGGCAGTGAAACGGGACCATCCGTTCGTCACTCATCGGAGCGCCTCCTCGTCGGCCCGCGCCACCCACGACGCGAAGGTCTCGCCGTCGGTGCGCCCGTCGCTGTACCGGCGCGCCAGCCGCTCGACGTAGTCCGGCAACTCGTCGGCCGTCGTCTTGAGGCCACGCAGCTTTCGGCCGAAGCCCGGTTCGTCAGATGAGCTGAGCCCGAGCCCGCCACCGAGGTGCACCTGGAAGCCCTCGACCATCGCGCCGTCCGGACCCGGTACGAGCTGGCCTTTCAGTCCGATATCGGCCACCTGCGTTCGGGCGCAGGCGTTCGGACAGCCGTTGATGTTCACC
>DASTMZ010000130.1:0-5887 GCA_035713725.1 Micromonosporaceae bacterium | reverse complement strand
GCTGACCAAGCGGCTGCTGCAGATCCTGGTCACCGATCCGGAACCGCAGATGTTCCACGCCGAGGTGGTGCGCCGCGATGGCGAGCCGGTCGGGTACATCCGCGCCGCGTCGTACGGTCACACGCTCGGTGGCGCGGTCGGCCTCGCGATGGTGTCCGCGACCGATGCCGACGGGAGCCCGGTGCCGTTAACACAGGCATGGATCGACGCGGGTACGTGGACCGTCGAGATCGGCGCGCAGTCCTACCCCGCGGTCGCCTCGCTGCGGCCGCTGTTCGACCCGAAAAACGAGAAGATCAGGATCTAACGCGGGTACGCCGCCGGCGCGGCCATCGGCGCTACGGGGTTGGCGGCGGCGGCAATGGGATAAGCAGCGCGGTTGCGGACTCGGTCTCGGCGTAGTCCGGGAAGGTACCGATCATGCTGTGCAGCAGCGAGTGGTACGTCAGGGTGACGGTGACCGTTACGGTGTCCGGACCGAGCACAACCATCCCCACGCAGGTTGCGTCGGATGGCAGCGGGGGGTGTTGGCAGACGAGGTTGGTGATCGTCGTCTGGCTCTGCAACTGGGTCCCGTCGCCGTCCAGCAACGCACCAGTGCTGATCTGCTCGGCGCCGTAGCGCGCCGCCTGCTCGGCAATGGCGCGCGCACGATCTTTAGCGCGCAGCAAGCCGCTGACGTCGACCGACAGCCCAATGATCAGCATCACCGCGGCGAGTCCAACGGCGAAGAGGATGGTGACCGCACCGGCGTCACGGCCTCGACCGCTGGCCGCCCGGTCGCCGAGACGCTGCGCCGACGCACAGATGGCGGCCACATACTTGGTTGCCCTTGAGAGTCCGGTCATGGTGCCGGCGCCGTTGCATCGGTGCGAAGGCGGTACGGATCGATCGGACTGGCGAACGTCGAAGTGATCGAGACCTCGTTGTGGATCGGTAGCCCAGGAAAGACCAGATCGGCGAGGAATACCTTGCACGTCACCATGAGGTCGACCTCAGATGCTTGGCCTAGCGGCACGTCAAATGGATCGTGTCCGGGTGTCGCATTGGTGATAGTGACCGACGCGGTGTTGGGTTCGCACGGGCTGCCGGTCGCGTTCAGCGTGGCTTGGGCGGCCTTGAGTGCCGCGGCCTGCGCGTCGTCCAGGTTGCGTTCCAGCGACGCCGCACGGGCCGAGTCCTGCGCGGCACCGTCCACCGCCGACTGCGCGAGGTTGGTGCGCCCAAGGTAAATCGCGAGCAGCACCAGCAACGCGAACGCCGGCAGCAGAATGACAAGCTCGATCGATGCGAGCCCGGCGTCGCTATCACGGCGCACCGTTCGGCCGCCGGGGGTGACGCGACCGGCGACGACAGCGCGGCCGGCAGGACAGCGGCGGACGTGACGGCTCATGGCGTCGGCGGACCGGGTGGCGCGGGAGTTACCGTGGAGGTCGGCGTCGGCGTCTTGACCTCCAGCGTGCCGTGTGCGGTGGCAGTGATCCTGAACGGAACCCAGATCAGCGACGGCGCATATCCGGTCACGGTGACCGTGATGCCGGTGCCATCAGCGCTGAGTTGAGGAGCGCCGATCGTGACCGGATTTTGCAGGAAATCACCCGCCTCCCCGCTGCTGATCAGCTGCGCGGCGGCCCGCTGCCCGTCACCCGGCTTCGCGCCGTAAAGCCGCTGCACGTCGACCGCCTCCTGTGCCGCAGCCAAAGCCGCGGAGCGTGCGATGAAGTACATCGCCACCTGGATCGACGAGAAAAGCGCGAGGATGATCACGGGCATCAGGATCGCCAGCTCGATCGGCGAGGCGCCGCGGTCGTCGCACCGCCGCCGGCCGCAAGGCCGCGCGCGGACCGACGCCGGAGCGTCGGCGCGCCGCACGACGGCACGGCAACGCCCGGGTCCGGCCGGTGTGGCGGCCGGACCCGGAGGCATGTGCGTCGACCGATCGATCACGGAGCCACGGTCGGTGCCGCAGGTGTCGCTGGCGCGCCCGGCGCATGGTTCGCCATGTGCGTGACATAGAGGCCAACCCAGGCGATCAGCCCGACGGCCACGACCGCGATGCCGATCCACATGATGACCGTCGGCACCGGGGAGTCGCCGCGGTCGATTTCCTTCGGGTGGGTCAGCTCTCTCCACCGGTTGAGGGCGGCGACTTGCAGACGGAGGAACATGGGGGTGGTTCTCCCTTCAGGGGGGTTCGGTCGAACCCGTGGATGGGTGGTTCCCGTGGAGCGGTGTTACTTGTGCAGCCGGGCGATCAGCGGGTAGATCATGAAGATCGCCAGGACGATGACGAGGAACGCGGCGGGCATCTCGAGCTTTGCGCTGATCTGTTCCGCCCGTGCCAATGAATCGGTGCGCAGCCGGTCGCGAAGCGCGTCGGCCTGCTCCCGCAGGGTCTGCTGAACGTGTGCGCCGGAGTCGCCGGCAGATCGCATGATGGCCGCGAAGTCCTGCAACTCGATGACGTCGATCTCCTCGCCGAGGCGGTGGAGCTGATCCCAGGGAAACGCCATCTGCAACTGCGCTTGGGTCAGCGCCTCGTCGATGCGGTCGAACGCCCAACCGTGGCAGATCTTCGCCGCTGCCTCGAGTGCCTGCACGGGACCAGCCGCCGTCAGTTCGAGGACAACCAGGTCAAGGTATGAGCAAAATGCCCGGAGGAACTCGCGCCGTGCGTCCGTCGCCTTTCGGCCGACGTCCCGGCGCGCGAGGAGGGCGAACAGCAACCCGCACAACAGGCCGAGGATCACCGGGATGAAGATCGGGATGTGGATGCCAACCAGCGCGAGGAGCGCGACGAGCACGCCGGGCGCGATCAGCCCGGAGATCGCGGACGTGGCAACCGACGTGAGGTAGACGTCCTTCCGCTTGCCCAGGATGTTGAGGTCGTTCGCCGGTACGGGTGCGACGTGCGCCAACCATCCCCACGGTCCAAGCGACGGCTCGTCGAGGCTGAACGTCGGTGCCTGCAGCGGTGGCTGCAACCGGGCCAGCGTTGGTGCGAGTGCCGGCGTGGCGGGCAGCAGTTCACGGATGATGAGGAACAGAGCGGTGCCGACCACCGCGCCGCCGAGCAGCGCGAGCGGCATCTCCCAGGTGACGATCATCGCGCCGCTCCCGTTCGTTGACCAGGTGTGTCGAGGAAACGGGGCGCCGGCTCGGGCTGGCTCATCGACCGCACCCAGAGCAGGACGCCGATGAACAGGATCGCGAGCATCGCCATGATGAACTGGCCGAGCGGTGTCGCGTACGGCTTCATGTAGCTCGGGCGAATGATCCCGTAGGTGAGGGCGAGCACCGTCGTGACGGTCAGGAATCGGACGCCGAAGCGGGACTGGGTTCGCTTCGCTTCGACCTCGCGGCGAGTGGCGACCTCGGCGGTTGACGCCGACGCGATAGACAGCAGGACGTCGCCGAGGCGGTCGCCGCGGTCCGAGAGGTGCAGGATGAGCGCCGCGACGACCTGATCACAGATCGGGTCGCCGATCGAGTCGGCGAATATCATCAACGCTTCGCGCGCGTCGAGACCGGCCTGCAGACGCACCGCGAGGTCCCGAACCTCGTCTGCGACTGCATGCGGCGCGGTTGCTGAGCTTGCCACGATCGCCTGCTGAAGGCCGGTGCCCACCGACGAGATGTCCTTCAGCCGGCGCGCCCACTCGCCGATCGCCTCGAGCTTGTCGATGCTCTCCCGCTCGGAGCGACCGACGGAGAACAGCCACGGCGCGCCCGGTACGGCGGCCGCGACCAAGAAGCCGGCGACGGGGAGGTGGGTAATGAAATATGTGGCGATGCCGGCCGCGATGCCGCCAAGAAGCGTGAGCCGGTGCGCGCGACGTGCCGCGGCGGTGCGCCCCGGGCCATTCCACAGGCCAGTGAAGAACTGCGCCCCGGCGCTCGCCGGGTCAGCCGGCTTCCTCGTACCGACCAGGCCGACGATCAGCGCTACCGCACCGCCCAGCCACAGCACACCGCCGACGAACGCGATGATGACTAGTCTCATCGACGCCTCCCCGCGACCGGATCGAAACGCGTCCGCCACGCACCATGCCCGGCGTCGATCCATGGACCGAGCTGCCGCACGTCGTATCCGACCTGGGCGAGATCCGCTCGGACCCGCTCCGGCAGGTGCCGCGGTGTGCCGCGTCCGTCGGCACCAGGACCGAAGACAGTGGTGTGCGCGATTCGCCCGCCGGGCGCGGTGCCGGTGACTTCCTCGATGCTTGCCACGAACCGGTGCTTGCGCCCGCCTACGCCGGTCTCGTCCGCGAGGTTGACGTAGACGATGAGGTCGAGGCCGTTGGCGGCGGTCCGTTGGGCAAGGTCCGGCGTCATAGACGGTCCGTGCGAGAGCGCGAGCTGAATGATGCGGTCGGTCACCGATGCGGCGGTACGCGCGTGGATCGTGCACATCGACCCGCGGCTGGTCGTCATCGCCTCGAGCATGGGCACGATCTCGCGCGACCGGACCTCGCCGACGATGATGCGCTGCGCGCCCATCCGCAGCGAAACCGGTATCAGGTCGGCGATGGTAATCTCGCCGGCCGGGCGGCCATCGTGGCCGCGCTCGCCGTGGCCGTCGCGCGACTCGAAGCTCATCACCCAGTTGTGGTGCTCGCTGCGATGGAAGCCGAGTTCGCGACTCTCCTCGAGGATGATGAACGGCTCGTCGGCCGGGATCTCGCTGGCCAGTGCCCGCAGCGTGGTGGTCTTACCGGCGCCGGCCCGGCCGGCGACCATGATGTTCAGGCCGGCCGCCACGGACGCGCGCAGGAAGTCCCGCATCAACGGGTCGATCATCTCGTCCAGCCCCGGTACGCCGCCGGCGATGTCGTCTAGCGTCACGTCGAGCGTGTTGTGTTGGCGGATGACCGCGTACGGGCGGTGGCTCACCTGATACGTCGCGGCGAGCCGCTCACCACCGGGCAGCTGCAGGTCGAGGATCGGTCGCGAGGTGGACAGCGACCGTTCCGTCGCGCCGGCCCGGCGGGCGAGCATCTGCAGCACCTCGACCATTTCCTCATCACTGCTCGCGATCGGGTCGCCGAGCTCGATGCGGCCGTCGCGCCGGGTGATGCGCACCCGGTCGCAGCCGAGGATGTGCACTTCCTCGATGGTCGGGTCGGTGAGCATCTTCTGCAGGCGGCCGAGGCCGACCATGTCCGCGCGTACGGTGGCGAGCAGCACCGCTTCGTCCTCGGACGTCATTGGCGTGCCGCCGCGGCGCATCACGTCGGCATAGCGCGCGACCATCTCGACCGCGAGTTGCTCGCGCTCCCGCTGGATGGTCTCGTCGTCCGGATCGGTTTCGGTGCGCAGCCATCGAGTCAGCGCCTCGCCGATCTGCGTACGCAGCAGCCGAACGGCGTCGTAGTCGATGCGCATGCTCGAGCCGCCCCCAGGCTTTACTGTCTCTGCGTGACCGTCGACGACACGTGGCCGCGCTCCGGCCGGACTCGGTGACACCGGCACGGGAATACGCGTACCCGGAGTGTGGTGAGCCACGCCGTTGCGGTACGCGCTGATCGGCCAGTTGGTGACGGTGGCCTGGGCCTCGTACCCGGCGCCGTCGCCGTACCCGCCGCGGTCGTCGTACCCGTCGGTGTAGTCCCAGCCGCGCACGTCCTCGTGGTGGCGGCCCGGATGGGTGCGGTCGCCGTGGCCCGGGCCGCTCGCCGGCGCCGACCCGGCTTGCGGCAGCATCAGCGCGCGCGTGTTGTCGTTGAAGTCGTAAGGCTTCTGCCGCTCGTCGTAGCTGCTGTCGTGTGCGGTGTCGTACCCGTTGCCGAAGAAGTCCGCGTGCTGGTCAGCGGCCACGCGCCACCTCCTGGTTCACGAGGCTCCGCGGCATCCGCCGGCGCGCGATCAGCGCGCGCAGGCGCTCCTC
>DASTMZ010000129.1:0-8225 GCA_035713725.1 Micromonosporaceae bacterium | reverse complement strand
AGTCAGCGCGGCGCCCCCCGTGCCGGACCGGACCGGCCTCTCCCCGGGTGACGGGCGCGGACGCTCGGGAGCCACATTGTTTGCTGGTCTGTCGTCGAAGCAGCGGCGCATTGGCGTGGCCACGGCCGCGGTGGTAGCGCTCGGCACAGCGATCACCGTCGTTACGCTCAACAGCGCCTCCGCGAGCCACGGAGGTCTCGGTACGGTCGGGCTATCCGCGACAAACGGCACGAACATCGTGACGTGGCAGAGCGTGTCGGGCGCACCGGCGCCGCTGTCGTTGCCGGCTTCCGTCACGGCGACCGACGGCGCCTGGTCACCGGACGGCAGCCGGCTCGCGTTTGTCGACGGTGCGGGAGCGATCCGAACCGTGCGCTACAACAAGGCGTCCGACGTGGGTACGTACGCCGAGGCGACCGGCGACCCGAGGTCGCGGCCGACCTGGACCGACGACGGCAGCGTGCTGCTGTGGTCGTCGCAGGTCAGCGACGGTGGCACCGGCACGATTGACGTGCTCGAATACTCCACCGGCGACGGTCAGGGTACGAACCTCGTGGCACTGCCTACCGACACCAACTGGACGTTCCCGGACGGTGGGCTCGGCACCAAGATCCTGGTGCAAGGCCAACAGGGCGCCGGCCAGCCGAACATTTACGCGATCGACGAGACCAACCTCGCGGACGACTCGGTCGACCCGGGCAGCCCGGTCGTGACGAACGGCTCCAGCCCAGCCGCGGCGCCGGACGACAGCTCGATCGCGTTCCTGCGCAGCACCGGCGGCCACGTGCAGGTCTTCGACTACATTCCGGCGACGGATACGACCGTGCAGGTGACCTCCGACGCGGCCGACCACTCGAACCCGACGTGGTCGCCGGACGGCACAACCATCGCATTCGACGAGGGCACCGACGTATTCACCGCGGCCGCGGACGGCAGCCAGGCCGGCTCGCCGGTGGGTGCCGGGCTGTCCGGCGTGCCGGCGTACCAACCGAAGTCGCTCGATATCGCGGCGCGTTTCGCGGGCGCGAACCGGTATGACACCGCCATCGCCATCTCGCAGGGGAACTGGGCGGATGGCGGCGACCAGGAAGATGGCCTGTCCGCGGACGCGGTCGTATTGAGTCGAGGCGACACGTTCGCCGACGCGCTCGGTGGCTCGGCGCTCGCGGCCGCCAAGCATGGACCGCTGCTGCTGACGCCGCCCACCTCGCTCTACGCCCCCACCGCGAACGAGATCAAGCGAGTCCTCGGCGCGGACAAGACAAAGACGGTCTACATCGTCGGTGGTACGAGCGCGATCTCGACCGGTGTCGAGAATGCGGTCCGGGCTCTGGGCTATGCGGTCGTCCGGATCTCCGGTGCGAACCGCTTCGCCACGGCAGTCGGCATCGCCGGCAAGATCAGCACCGCACCGGGTCTGGTGCTCGTGGCGACCGGTCTGAACTTCCCCGACGCGCTCAGCGCTGGCGCCGCGGCCGGCTCGTTCGACGTACCGGGCTCTGAAACGTCGGCCGTAGTCGTTCTCACCAACGACTCCACGATGCCGACCGACACCAAGACCTACCTGAACGGGTTGGCCGCGGGAGCGAACCCGCCGGTGGTGATCGGAGTGGGTGGCTCGGCGGTCAACGCACTCGTCGGGGCCAACATCGACGGCTTCGGCATCGTCGGCGCGAACCGATACGAGACCGCGACCGAGGTGGCCGACTTCCTGTTCCAGGGCCCGAACGTCTTCGGGGTGGCGACCGGCCTCAACTTCCCGGACGCGCTCGCCGGCGGCGCGCTGCTCGGCACGCTCGGTGGACCTCTGCTGCTGACCACGCCGACCGCGTCGAACGCCAACGTGTCGCAGTACCTCGACCTGGACTCGGCGTCACTCAGCGCGCAAGCCGTGTTCGGCGACACCGGAGTCGTGTCCAACGCGGTCTCGAATGCGTACGTCACGCTGATCAGCGGTCCGGGCGGCTTCCTGCAGGTGCCGACCTTGGTGCAGCGGCCGGCCGGGCAGGCGAGCGCGCTGGGCAAGCGGGCCGCAAGCGCGCCGGCCAGCATCGCGCCGCACGCGGCGAACCACCTGCCGGACTTCTCGCACTTGCCGTCCTACGTCAAGCGCCTGAAGTAATCGCGGCAAACGTCGGGCCCGGTCTTCTCGGACCGGGCCCGACTCGTTTCTGGTCGGGCGCGCATGATGGTGACGTGCAGATCGTGGCGGTCGTTGGCGCGGTGCCGGGGGTAGGCAAGACGACGCTGTGCCGGGCGTTGGCCGCACGCCTGGCCGACGAGGGTGTCCGCGTGGAGCTGTTCGACGAGGCCGACGTGCTGGTCCGACCCGAGTTCGCGCGAGTCGCCGAGGAGTTTCGTAGCACCGGCGTAGTCAGTCCGCGGATTCTCGTCGATGCGACCGTTGCGTACCTATTCGCCATGGCGGAAAGCGACGTCGAGGTGGCGGTGACCGACTCGCTGATGCCGTTCGTACCCTCGCTCTTGGCGTTCGGGCACGACGAGCCCGGCATTGCCGACGTTGCCGCCAGCCTCCGCGAGCGAATGCCGCCCGCGTCGACGCTCGCCGTCGTGTTGCACGGCGACGAGGAGCGCGCGTTGGCCCGCGCGGCGGCCCGCGAAGGTGCCGAGTGGCTCGACTGGTACGGCGCGAAGCTCGCCGGCTATGGTCTCGTCCCGTCGCACCCGGACATGGCCGACCTGTGCGGCTATCTCGTGCGAGAGCGGGTCGTGACGATGCGAGTGCTCGCCACGCTGCCGTGGGAGGTGCTCGAGGTCGACGACGCGTTGGATCGGTCGGCCGACTCCATGGTCGATGCGGTGCTCACCCGCCTCGAACCCGACCCGCCCGCGACGTCGCCCACCTCATCAAGGCCGGCGGTGCTCGACTAAGTGCCCGGCGTGAACCGCAGGATCTGGTCGTCGAGATCCCGCGGGTCGCCGCGCCCGTCGCGGTTCGACGTGGTGAACCAGACCGAGCCGTCCGGCGCGGTCACCACCGTGCGGAGCCGACCGTACGAGCCGCTGAACACCGCCGCCGGCTTGCCTCGTACGGTCCCGTCGTCGGCGAGGTTCACGATGTATAGACGCTTCCCTTGGAGACACCCGAGAATCGCGGTGCGATCGCGGATCGCCAGACCGGAGCACGACGCCTCGGACGTCGGCCAAGTGACAAGCGGGTTCACGAAGTTCGGGTTGCTTCCGGTGCCCTCGACGTCCGGCCAGCCGTAGTTCCGGCCGGGCAGGATGCGGTTCAGCTCGTCGAAGCGGTTCTGACCGAACTCGCTCGCGTACATCGCACCATCCGACGTCCAACCGAAGCCTTGGACGTTACGGTGCCCGTACGAGTAGATAAGCGTCCCGAACGGGTTGCCGGCAGCCGGCGTTCCGTCTGGATTCATCCGAAGGATCTTGCCGCCGAGGCTCGACTTGTCCTGTGCGAGGCCCCGATCGCTGCCGTCGCCGGTCGACGCGTAAAGGAATCCGTCGGGTCCGAATCCAAGCCGGCCACCGTTATGGATCCCTGAGTGCGGAATACCCGTCACGATCGGCTGCGGCGTCTCGCCGAGACGCAACCGCGCGATGCGGTTGTCGCGGTCGGTGCTGTAGTAGACGAACACCAGGCCGTCGCTTGCGTAGTGCGGCGACACCGCGATGCCGAGCAGCCCTCCCTCGCCGCCTGGTACGGCTTCGTTAATGGTCTGTACCCTCGCGACACTCGCCCGCCCGCCATTCGCCGCCGGTGTCAGCTTCAGGATGTCGTGACGATCCCGCTCGGTGACGAGCGCGCTGCCGTCCGGCAGGAACGCGAGACCCCATGGCACCTCGAGACGATCCGCCAGTACGGTGGCCGTGGCTTCGGGACCGTCCGGATGCACCGGTGGTGCGGCGGTGGGCTGTGGCGTGCTGCCGTCGGAGCTCGTGCACGATGCCACGAGCGCGAGGGTGAAAGCCGCGACGCATACGGCGAAGACATGTCGTAGCGCACTGTTCGACCGCATCATCTGGTCGAGGTTAGCCGGCCCGGGCGACGAACCGTGTGCGGCGGCGGCCGATCCGGCACGAACGGGCGGTCGCTCAAACATTGCTCAGGCGCTCAAACATTGCTCAGGCGGTCAGTCAGTGGTGATAGTTCAGCGCCACCAGCACGATAATTGCGGCGACCACGGCGATCGCGAGCAGCACCGCGATCGCGATCTTCCACTTGCTGTACGGCCGCTGCCCGATCACTTCGGCGGTGCGGCCGTTGACGAGCACCTGATACGTACGGCCGGCGAATAGGTAGCACACCACCCACACCGGCAGGAGCATCAGTTTGTAGGTCACGTTCGCGTACGTCGTGCTGATGCTTTGTACGCGTTGCTCGTCGCCGCCGATGTCCATCCGGCAGTCCTGTTCGATGACCGGTGCCATTCGCGCCTTAGCGGTGTCGAGGCCACTTTCCGGCTCCACGTCGTAGCGCAATGCGGCGTAGCCGGCGAGATACTCCGGTTGGTACGCCACCGCCTGCGCCAGGGGCCACGGCTCGAGCTTGTCCTGGTGCTCGTCGGCGACGTGAGCAGTGGCCCGCACCATGACGTCGTCGAACGACCGCGACACGGTGCCGCTCGCCGGGTACCAATTGGTGTGCTGGACCTGGCGGGTCCGGGTCTCGGTCTGCCCGTTGACCGCAACGGTGTACGTCTCCGTCACCCAGTAGTGCTCGCCGCGCTGCCCGGTGTAGTCCGACGTGGTGTCGGCGTCGTACGTCCAGTGCGGCACGTACGTGCCTGCCAACGATTCCGCCTCGGAGATCTTGCGGAAGCTTTTTGGCGCGAACCATCGCGACGTGACCCAGCCGCGAAGCGCGGTGCGGACACCGGCGCGGTCCACCTCGAAGGGCAGCACCCCCTCCGGCGGGATCTGGACGGTGGCATCCGTCGCCGCGACCAATGGCGAACCGCAGAATTGGCATCGCGTGGCGAGGGCGTCGCTGTCCGAGGTAGCGCCGCAGTGCTCGCATCGCATCACGTGTGCCGCCACGGCGGTGCGCGGCTTGTGCGCCAACTCGGTGAACGCGTGCTCGTGGATGGTCCGCGCGACCGGGATCAGGGCCTGCTCGTGTTGGCAGTAGGGACACCGCAGCACGGTCGTACCCGGGGCGTATTCGACCCGTGCGCCGCAGCCGTTACACGAATACGTCGGCGATGCGGTTTCGGCCGGCGGCGCTTCCGGGTCGGCGAGCGGCGGTCCCGACCCGGCGGTCGGACGTTCGGCGTCCGCTGCGCGATCGGTGTCGACGACGGGCGGCTGTGTCTCGACGGCTGGGAGCGGGGGTGGGGTCGACTCCGTCATCGCGATTCAGGTCCTTGGGGGATGCGACGGTCTGGGGGTCGGGCAGGCTCGGCGGGCGGCATCTCACGACTGTGACATCTCAAGACTGGGCCATCTCAAGACTTGGCCATCTCACGACTGCGGCGGCAGTGGCGGTGGCACCGCCTCGGCGAGCAGCGCGGAGACCTGCGGCACGTCCGCCGCGGCGCGCCACTCGGGCATGCCGCGTTGCCACACGAGCGTGCCGGCCCGAAGCGTGCCCGCCGCCACGTGGCCAACGAGCGCCGCATGGTCGAACGGTCCCTGCTGGGCGCCGTCGATCGCGACGTACCAGCCGGCCTCGGTGGGCAACGGCGGCGGCACATCCGTGGTGCCTGCGCCCGCCGGTGCATTGGGCTGCGGGCTCGGTGGTGTCGCGCCGCCTTGCGCGGGCAGACCGGTGGCTAGTCGTTGGCCCATCGCCATGCCGAGCCCCAGGCCGACGCCCTCGCCGGCGCCGCCGGGGTTGTTCGCCGCGTCGCCGATCGCCTGGGCGGTCTGGAATTGGGTGTACGAGCCGAGATCGCCGACGATGGCCATCTGGCTGCGCTTGTCCACGGCGGCCTCGACCTCCGGTGGCAACGAGATGTTCTCGATGATGAACTTCGGGATCTCGATGCCGACCGCCGCAAGCTCGTCGGTGAGCGTCTTAGCGAACCCGGCGGCGATCGTCGACTGTTGCGCGGCAAGGTCCAGCACGCCGACGCCGGACGCGGCGAGCACCGACCCGAGCCGGCCGACGATGGTCTGGCGCAGGTATTCCTGGATCTCCTCGGTCCGGAACTGCGGATCGGTGCCGGCCACCTCGGTGACGAGTTTGCGCGGGTCGGCGACGCAGGCGGCGTACGCCCCGAAGGCGCGCAGCCGCACCATGCCGAACGACGCATCCCGCACGATCACCGGGTTTTGCGTGCCCCACTTGAAGGCCGTGAACAGCCGGGTGCTGACGAAGTAGACCTCTGCCTTGAACGGCGAGTGGAACCCATATTTCCAGCCCTGCAACGTCGACAGAATCGGCAGGTTCTCGGTCTCGAGTTCGTACATGCCGGGCGGGAACACGTCGGCGACCACGCCTTCGTTGACAAACACCGCGGTCTGCGACTCGCGCACCACGAGTTGGGCGCCCATCTTGATTTCGTTGTCGTGGCGGGGAAAGCGCCACACGAGCGTGTCGCGCGAGTCGTCCAGCCACTCAACGATGTCGATGAACTCGCCACGGATCTTGTCGATCAGGCCCATCCCCGCTCCCTGGTGCGACTGCCGATTGCGGCCGGCTCACGATTCCGGCCGACGCTAGCAGCCGGGGGCAAGGCACGCAGTCCCGGCAACGCCCGGTCAGCCGCGTTTGCGGGCGGTGAAGATCAGATACTCCCAATCCATCACGGTCGAGTCCGTACCGCGATCGAACCGCTTCGCGAGATCGGCAATGTCGCGATCGAGGGCGGCGACCCGCTCGGGGTCGTCGGCGATGTTCTTGTACGCCACGATCGTCGGCCCGTACGTCGTCTTGAAGTAGTCGCGGAAGTCCTCGGGACGCTGGAACTGGTCGACGGTCAGCGTCTGCCGTCGCGTTACCACGTCGACGACCCGATCGCCGAGAAGTTCGCGTACGTGCTCCTCGTTTCCCCACAACGGAGGCGGCTGCGCTCCGGGCGGCGGTGGCGCGGCGTACGGCCGCATCGCGGCGAACAACTCGCCAATGAATCCGTTCGGCGTCCAGCTCAACAGCGCGATCGTGCCAGCGGGCCGGCAGACCCGGATCAGCTCGTCGGCACTTGCTTGGTGATGGGGCGCGAACATCACGCCAATGCACGACATGACGGTGTCGAATTCGTTGTCCGAAAACGGCAACGCCTCCGCGTCCGCCTGTCGCCAGTCCAGCGTCGCGCCCCGGTCGGCCGCCAGCCGGCGACCGGGGTCGAAGAACTCCTCGGTCAGGTCCGACGCGGTCACCGTGGCTCCGGCGAGCGCCGCCGGAATCGATGCATTTCCGGTGCCGGCGCCGACGTCGAGCACCCGTTGCCCGGGCCGGATGCCGGCGGCGTCGACGAGAGTCGGGCCGAGGGACGGGACGAGGTCGGCGGCGACCGCCGGATAGTCCCCCATCGCCCACATCGCGCGGTGTTTGGCCTTCAGCGCACGGTCGGCCTCGACCGTGCCGGTTGGAGCAGTCATCGCTATCCTCCACGTTCACCTCGGTCTAGCTGGGCGTATCCACCCTTGCTACCGGACCGAGAGTAGGGAGCCGCGACCGCCCCACCTAGTACTAGATGTGTACTGCCAAGCCACAGTCGGGTTGCCGCCACTTCCTCAGGTCCGCGCGCCCGCGGCGCATAGCCTTTCGCCATGGGCGCGTCGTACCACCAGTTCTGTCCGGTCGCGAAGGCGATGGAACTGCTCGATGAGCGCTGGACTCTCCTGCTCGTGCGCGAGCTGATGTCCGGCAGCGAGCATTTCAACGACCTGCGGCGAGGCCTGCCGCGCATGTCTCCCACGCTGCTTTCCAAGCGCCTCCAGCAATTGGCGCGCGCCGGTGTCGTCGACCGGTTCGCCGATGGCGACGACGTTCGTTATGTGTTGTCGCCGGCCGGTGCTGAGCTTCGCCCGGTGGTGGAAGCGCTCGGCGCATGGGGTGTCCGGTGGATCGGCGAGATCGGCGAGCAGGACCTTGACCCGAGCTGCTGCTGTGGGACATGCATCGCCACATCGACCGGACCGCCACGCCAGCGGGCCGCACCGTCCTCCAGTTCCGGTTCGCCGACGTACCAACGGCAGCCCGCGATTGGTGGCTGGTGATCACGCCGGCCGACGCGGACGTCTGCGACGTAGATCCGGGTTTCGACGTGGACGTCACGGTCACCGCCAGCCTTCGT
>DASTMZ010000128.1:0-27424 GCA_035713725.1 Micromonosporaceae bacterium | reverse complement strand
GGACGATCGATGAGGTCGCGGCAGTCACGTCGCCTATCCTAAAGCGATCGTCGCCACAGAGGGTATCCCTTACCTTACGGAGCGCTGTAGTCGATCGGGTGACGTTTGCCTCATCGGCCAGCGAGCAGGATCGTGCGGACGGTCGTCGGGCACCGCCGGTCGACGCGGGCGCGACACCGAAACCAACGAGCGAGTGCCGCCGGGCGTGTTCCGATTTCGCAGCTTAGGGCTCAGATTGGGCGAAACCGCCGAAGCCTTCTAGCCCCTACGGCCCGCGCGCTCCGCGGCGACTTGACCTCCAACTGAGCCCGGGACACGTGGGCAAGCGTGGACCTGCCTGTGGCCTGTCCACAACTTGGCCCACTCGGCGGCCTCGCTGATGAGACTTGGCAATTCCGGCGGCGTTTCCAGCTGCCCCACATCTGCGATTGGTACCCACTGCACGTTCTGAACCTCGTCCAGCTGCGCGCTGGTCCGCCGCACCCTGCTCGACAGCACGTAGACGAAGTCGATATGCCTGTGGATACCAAATCGCGCATCTCGAACCTGCATCTCAAGGATCGCGTATGGCGTAGCGTGCGCAATTGTCGCCGGATGGTTGAACCTTGCCGCGTGCAACAGGGTGGCCTCGACGCCGGTTTCTTCGCACACCTCACGCACTGCCGCTTCCGCAGGATCTTCGTTCGGTTCGAGGTGGCCACCTGGATGCAACCAGAGGCCAATTTTGTTGTGGTGCACCAGAAGAACTTGGTCGTCTGGATTGAAAACGATGCCGGATGCCGTGAGATGTCGGACCAGAGTCATGGTGACGCCCTCAGACACATACGACCCGCTACCTCCGGGCGCGAGCGTATGTGTCACCGCTGCCACGCGTCAGCAGCGGATCCCCGATATGCCCCACAGCCGTAGCGACCCGTTCCGCCAGTGAGCCGGATATCCACACGAGCTTGGAGTCAGCTTCTTGGGCGACCGCCGCCACTGCCTTCGCCAAGCGATCACGCAACGCTGAATGCATTAGGTCGACGGCTGAGCCGCGAACCGGAACTTCCTCGTGCCCGCACAGGAGGACTAGGTCATAACGTCTGTGAACCAGCGACGCCCACACTGGTCGCTTACCGCCGACCAGAACGTCCCAATACGCGACGGCATCGATGAGCGACTTATCGAGGATGCCGGTGCGACCGGTCGGCATCCTGAGTTCCGCTACGTATTGGGCGAAGCCCACATAGTCCTGGAACGCCTGACGGTCCGTCTCAGCGAAATCGACCCCGATGTTGTCGATCGCTTGGCGGACGAGGTCCGGCACGAAAGTCACCGGCGCATCGAACTGGTAGCTCTGCCGGAGGATCTTGTGCAGGGTCGTTTTTCCTGACCTCGGGGGTCCACTGATCGACACCAGCATGAGCCGCCACCAGACGTTAGTACCTGCCGTTACCAGGCTAGGGCGCCGATGCGAGATAGGCGGCCCACGGCCAGACTATAAACCCACCGCTCAACGTCCTGTAGAGAATGTGGCCGAGATGCAGACGATCCTGCGGAAACTGTTACGTGGAATGAGGCATTCCGGCACCGAGGTCAAGTATGTTCGTCGCGCCGACGTCCGGACAGCCTCGAAGGTGGCCGCGTCCATCCATGCTGAAGACTGTTTTCCCAGACGGACACGACATGACGTCGCATCTCGGCGTCCTGACTGCGACAGGCCACGGGGCGACTGACTTCAGATCAGACACGAAACAGTCGAATAGCCGTCGGTAGTCGGGCATGTCAAACGGCGACTCGGGCAACATCCGCCGAAGCCGCCCCTGAACCATCGGAGCCGTGATCGTCACTGCGTCAACCTGCACATCCCGCAAGGCTGCGACGAGCGAACACGCTGAATCGACCAGGTTGCACCCGAATGTCAGGTTGACCGTAACGCTGACGCCTGCCCCGGCGAAGGCCTTCATACCTGCCAATGCATCCTGAAACGTAGCCCTACCGTGGCGCACAGACTGGTAGGCATCGTCGAGTCCTTCAACCCCTACCGTCGCGGACTGTAGACCTGCACGAGCTAGGTCCTCTGCGCGCGCGCGGCCCACGAGCGTCGCGTTGGTGCACAACGACGGTCGAACGCCAAGATCTCGAATTGTGGAGACGACTGCCGCCAGATTCGGCACGAGTGTCGGCTCGCCGCCCGAAATAATGACCTTCTTTGGTGCGATATGAGCAACAGCCAGCGCGAGCGCGGGTCCTAGCGCCTGCATGTCTGCGGGCGGCACCCGGCTCGGCCGAGCATCACGCATGCAATGTTGGCACTGCTGGTTGCACGAATTCGTAAGATGCAGCAGAATGAGCCGCCCTTTCGAGAAGCAGCAGTCGCGGCTGTCACGATGGCGGTTCGACTGGGGACCGTGGAGGTGGAGTTCCAACCGTCCCGCCCCCCTCTCGGCGATCACGAACTTGGATGATCTTAACGAACTCCTGGGCTGCCCGTTCAATACATTCTCGCGTATCCGGCCAAAGGGCGCGCTGATTCATCTTGCTGAGCGTGTTTAGGTGGAAGAACTGTGCTTCCTCTCTCGGTGTCACGTTCTCGCCCTGAACCTCGCCGAGATAGATCAAGTCGATATGGCCCGGCACCTCGTACCTCTGCATACGGTTCTGCTGCATGACGATCAGCGGGCTGCCGACGATCTCGTTTTGGATGTCGTTCGAACCAGTCTCGGGATTGAAGGTTGTGATGCGCTCAGCAAATCCACCGTTGCGAACCAGTGTGCCTGGCCCAGGGAGCAGGGTGACACCCACTCCAGTCTCCTCGAGCACCAACCGCTCGAGATCCTTCTCCACACTTCCCGATGATCCGCGGTAACGACCACCCGGCCAGATCCAGACAGGATGCTCGCCGAAGCTGCCCGCCGTCTTCTTCGAGAGAAGGCACTCGATACCGCTCGCCGTTCTCGTGAATGCGATGCAGCTCACGCTAAACGCGTAGCGCTTCTGCGCGACGAGGAGCTGGTCGGTGAGCCAGTTCCAGGTGGTGTCGGTGCCTGTGACGCCTCGGTTCTTCTCAGCCCACTGTTTCAGCGCCTGAACAAATGCCTGCACGACTCGCACTGCAAGGGCGTTAAATAGACGCGGCACCAGCCAGGCCAATAACAGGAGCGACGCCCAAAACCCCGCGGCGACAGCCAGGCTCGCGAGTGCTTTGGCCCGCGCGCTCCAGTGGTCAGGAACCGCAAAGAAAGATATCGCCCCAATGGACAGCGCCACAACAGCGCCCTTTAGCTGCTTGACCAGGCCCTTCATCGATTGATGGCCGCTGGCCGCCAACTTGCGATACTGCCATCCGCTCGGTGGCAATCGAATTCGATCACGACAGACAACACGCGCGCTCGCCTCCTAGTCCCGGCCGCCGACCGAACACATACAGATTGACATCAGTGAACAGGATGCTCATGCGTCACGGCGCGTACATCCTCCATTCATGCACGGCATTCGCACCGGTGCGCCGATTCCTACTGAGCATGCCCAGGCGAATGCCGCAAAAGAGGCGCGCCTCAGCTTCGCCTCCGTACTGATAGCACCGTATGCACTGACCAGCAGACGTTTCAAACGCCAAGGCATGCTGATGATCGGAGACATTTCATCAAGGCATCGTGCCGGCGCTCAGCGAAACGTGATGCCACGGCCAAGGCACACCGAGGGCTCACGGTTTCGGGCGGCGCACGCTGACCGGGCGAGCGACCACGCACCGATACCGCGAGGCCGCCAGGCGTGCGGAGCGCGGCGAGGTCACCGCTGATGTCCGTACGCAGGATCCGCGCACCGCGAGCCGTGAGCGTGTCGAGTGTCGCGACGCTCGGCAGGCCGTACACGTTGTCGACACCGACCGACACCAGCACGACCGCCGGGGCCACGGCGGCCAGGAACGACGGGTCCTGATAGGCCGACCCGTGATGTGGCATCTTCAGCACTCCGGCGCGCAATGCCTCGGCGCCGTCGGTCGCCAGGATCTCGGTCTGCTCCTCGATCTCCGCGTCGCCGGTGAGGAGCACGCGCTCGCCGGCCTCGTCGACACGGATCACTAGCGAGTTGTTGTTCGGATCGGATCGCGTACCCGTGACGCGAGCAACCGGACCGAGCACCGTCAGCCGTGCAGTGCCATACGTGAACGTCTCGCCTCGCCCCGGTACGCGGACCGGAATGTGCCGCTTCGTCGCGGCCGTCATCACGTCGCGGTATCCCTCCGGCGGATCGTCGAATGGCGACACCCACATCTGCGCGACGCTCCGACCGTCGAGCACTCCGTCGATGCCACCGACGTGATCGGCGTGGAAGTGGGTGAAGACCAGCAACGGGACTCGAGTGATGCCAAGCCGGCGCAGGCAACCGTCGATCGCGGTGGGCTCGGGACCGGAGTCGACGACGATGGCGGTGTCGCCACCGAGCGGCAGTGCGAGGCCATCGCCCTGGCCGACGTCGCACATGACGAGCACCGCGCCACGCGGCGGCCACCCACCGCCGACAACTCGAACCGGCACCGCACCGATCACTCCCGCGACGAGCACGACCACCGCGGCAATGCGTACGCCACGCCGTCGCGCTGCGAGCAGTACGCCGCCGAGCAATACGGCCAGCAGCAATGCACCCCACACTCCGCTTGGCCACGCGGTCACCGCGGCCGGCGCAGTCGCACCGTGTTCCGCGACGAACAGCAGCCACCGCGCCGGCCAGCTGGCCAGCCAGGCGAGAAACGCTGCGCCGCCGGCCCACACCGGTGACAGCACCGCCGCTCCGACGCCGACAATGGTCGCGGCCGGTACGACTGGAACGGCGACAAGGTTCGCTGGTACGGCAATGATGCTCACCGTGCCGCTGAAGCCGGCAATGAGCGGTGCGCACGCGACCTGGGCCGCCGCTGGAACGGCGAGCGCCTCGGCAGCGCCGCGCGGCACCCGCCGTCGCAGCAAGGCGTTACGCCAATGCGGGGCGATCAGCAGCAGCCCCGCGGTCGCGAGCGCGGACAGTCCGAATCCGACATCAGTAGCGAGCGCCGGATCCGCGACGATCAGCACGGTGATGCCGGCGGCGAGTGCCGGCACGGCCGCTCGCGCTCGACCGGTGGCGAGCCCGACGAGCCCGAGCCCACCCATCGCGGCCGCGCGGAGAACACTCGGCGTTGGGCGTACGAGGATGACGAACCCCACCAACGCGAGCGCGCAGACGATCGCGGAAACCGTCGGACCGGCCCGGCACCATCGGCAGCCGAGCAACACCACGCCGAGGATCATGGCCACGTTGCTTCCGCTGACCGCGACGAGGTGTGTCATGCCGGTCGCCCGGAACGCATTCGAGACAGCCGGGTCGAGACGGGTCGTGTCGCCGTCGATGAGACCGGGCAGCAGCCCGCTCACCTGTCCCGGCAAGCCCGCACACGCGCGTTGCAGCCCAGCCCGCAGCGCGCCAGCCGCACGCTGTGTCCACGGTGGTTGGCCGACCAGCGTCGGCGCGGTGGTCACCGAGATGACCGCGGCGTCGAGACTCGCGCCGTCCGGTGTCGTGAGGCGACCGTCGGCGGTCACCCGTTGCCCCGGTGACAGTGTCCGCCAGGCATCGTTGGCAGCGAGCACGAACACCGGAACCGAAGCGGCGACCGTGACGCCACCCGCGCCGACGTGCGTCAACTTCGCGTCCATGCCGAATGTCGGCGGACCGACGCCGGGCTGGCCGACCGGTCGCGGATCGCTGGCGATGGTGAGCGACACGGTGCCGCGGGTACGCTCGCGAGCGAGCCCGGCCAACGGCTCCGCGTGCGCCACCGCGAGATGAGCGGCGGTCGCTCCGGCGCCGGTCGCCGCGCCAACGAGAAGCGTCAACAACACCCAACGAAGCGCGGACCAACGGCCGCCCGGCGCCGCGTCGTCAGCGCCGGCCGGGCCAGCCACACCGGCCGGGCCAGCCACGCCAGCGCGTCGCACTGGCGCACCCTTCGCGCCGGCACCTTGCCATGCTGCGCCACGAACTCGGACCCACCCCACCGCTGCTGGCGTGCCGGCCAACACTGCGGCGACAACGATCGCCGAGATGGCCAGCACCAGTGCCCCGGTCGGACCGGCATGCAGCGCGGCGATCGCGGCGAGCCACGTGCCAATCGCGAGCGACGCGAGGCGTACGTCCGGCCACTCCGCCACTCGCCCGCCAGGCGGTTCCGTGGTCACACGGTCACCAGATCCTTGATCTCCGCGAACTTCGCATCGCCGATGCCCGACACGTTGCGCAACTCGTCCACGCTGTGAAAGCCGCCGTGCTGCGTGCGGTAGTCGATGATCCGCTGCGCCAGCGCTGGGCCGATGCCGGGCAGCGTCTCGAGGTCGGCCTCCGTCGCGCTGTTGAGATTGATCGGCGCACCGGCGGCGGCACCCGCCGAGCCGGCCGTGCCACCGGCAGACCCGGTCGCGGCGCCGGGCGGCGGCGCGACGCCCACCACGATGAGCTGGCCGTCGACGACTTTTTGGGCGAGGTTTACGAACGACAGGTCAGTGCCGGGCAATGCACCGCCGGCCGCCGCGATCGCATCCGCGATGCGTGCGCCGGGCGGCAGCCGTACCAGCCCTGGATGTTTGACCTTGCCCTCGACCGCGACCACGAGCATCGCCGAGGCGCGCGCGGCCGGCGAAGTAGTCGACGGGTCGTGTCCGTCGCTGCCGTTCGTGGCCGCCGCCGCGGCGAACGTATTGACTGGGATCTCATGCGGTCGGGAGCGCCACGCGAGATATGCCGCAACGAGCATCGCCACGACGGCGACCAGTGCGAGCGCTTTGGTTGCGCGCCGTCCGGGGTTGAGCGCCGCGAGCGCACGGGCACTCACCGCGGATGCGGCCGGCGCGACGGGGTCCGAGTCCCGACCGAAGCGGGTCTCGGTCGCCGCACCGACCGAGTCGGCACCTGTCGATGTCGCGTCGGCCGCGGATGCACCAAACTCGGATGATGGTCCGATAGTCGGCACGGCCGCCGTCGTCAGGCCGGGCCACATCCGCTCGAAACGCCGCGCTACCAACGGATCCGGCGGCTGCTCACCTCGTCGCACCCGGGCAGGTTAGGTCGCCGTCGGTCGCCGACGCGAACGCAACGGCCCGGATGTGTGGACCGCTAGGGCGCCTGTGGATGACAGCGGCGATCAGCGACGGTGTACGACTATCGACACGAGTCCCGGGCCGACGTGCGCCGCGACCACCGCGCCGATCTCGCTTGTGTACGTGTCGTGGACCTTGTCGCCGAGCCGCGCGACCATGGCCGTCTCGATTTGTTGCGCTCGTTCCGGGGCGTCGAGATGGTGTACGGCGAGGTCCACGTCGGAGTCGCCGGCGGTCTCGACCGCGAGGTCCACCATGCGGGCCAGCGCTCGACTCGCGGTGCGTACCTTGTCGCGTACCACGATCGTGCCGTCGCTCACGTGCAGGATCGGCTTGACCGACAGCGCGGTGCCGAGCAACGCGGAGGCGGCGCCGATGCGGCCGCCGCGACGCAGATGCTCCAATGTGTCCACATAGAACAGCACGCTGGTACGCCCGACCCCAGCGCGCGCCGCCGCGCCGACGTCGTCCAGGTCGGCACCGCCTGCGGCGGACCGTGCCGCATCGAGTGCCGCGAAGCCGATGCCCATGCCGGCGGACTGACCGTCGATGACGTCGATGGCGCCGCGGCAACTTTGCGCAGCGAGCACCGCGGCCTCATGAGTGCCGGACAGCTTGGACGACAGATGCACCGACGCGATGCCGGTGGCGCCCGCGTCGAGCAGCCGGCGATAGACGGCTTCGAAGTCGGCGGGCGACGGACGTGAGGTGCTGACCGTGCCGCGCCGCGCGACGAGTGCCTGCGCGACATCGGTCGGTGTGATGTCGACACCCTCCAGGCCCTCGCGACCGCCCAGCACGACAGTGAGCGGTACGACCGTGAGGTGGTGCGCGGCCGCGACGTCGGCCGGCAGATACGCCGTCGAGTCGGTCACCACCGCTACACGCGCCATGCAGGCACGTTATCCGATGTCGGCGGCGTTTGGACCAGGCACCGATCGCGGGATCCGACTAGTCGGCGGCGTTAGCGTCGCAGGCCCGGCGCGGTGCAAATCCGGCCGTACGTCGGGAAAGAACAGCGCGGGTGCCGCACCGACGTTGTACGCCTGCAAGGCCCAACGGGCGCGGCGGCGATGCCACACCACCTCCGCCCAGTGACCGTTCATCATCACGACCAGCGGACTGGACGTCTCGGCTGGCCAGCCGAGCAAGCCACCGATCCCGAGCAACGCAGTGCCGCCGTGGGTCACGACGACGACCACGTCGCCCAGCGTCAGCGCATCCGTCACCGCGTCGACTGCTCGCCGACCAAACGCAGCCCGGTCCTCGATCCCCAGCCCGTCCGCGGCCTCGCCGCGACCCCACCGGGCCCACGCGTCCGGAAAGCGTGCCGAGATCTCGTCGGTAGTGAGCCCCTGCCACTCGCCGAAATGCTGTTCGCGCAGCCGTTGGTCGAGTCGGACGGGCAGCCCGGTCACGGTAGCCAGTGCGCCAGCCGTGTCGGCCGCCCGCCGAAGATCACTCGAGACGATCGCATCCGGCTGTTCCTTTGCGATGCACTCGGCTGCCGCGGCAGCTTGGGCGCGACCGACGTCGTCCAGCTCGACGTCGGACTGGCCCTGATAGCGCTGCGTCGCGTTCCATTCGGTCTGACCATGTCGCCAGACGATCAGCCGGGTCACGCGGTGTCGCGGGCCGCGCCCGGTGCGGAGTTGGCCAGGTCGCGATCCACGAACGGGACGCGCTCGCAGTCTTTCCACAGCCGGTCCAGCGCGTAGAACTCGCGCTCCTCGGCGTGCTGCACGTGCACCACGATGTCCACGTAGTCGAGGAGCACCCACCGACCGGCTCGCTCGCCCTCCCGTCGGACCGGCTTGGCCCGCTCCGGCAGCGACAACAATGCCTCTTCGATGGCATCCACGATCGAGGACACTTGGCGCTCGTTCGGCGCCGAGGCGACCAGGAAGATATCGGTGATCACCAGTTGATCGGCCACGTCGAGGAGGACTATGTCGTCGGCCTTCTTGTCCGCTGCGGCCTGCGCCGCGGCGAGGGCCAACTCACGAGAACGCTCGGATGCGGGCACCTGGTTCCTCTCCACGTACGGGTGGCCGGCCGCGCCGGCCCGTTCTCCAGCGCCCGGTCAGTCCAAGCCTCTCACAATCGTCGTACGGCAGTCCGTAGCCGCAGCGCCGATCATGCGAGCAGTACGTCATCTTTGCGGTACAAACGGCGTTTTGCGATGTACTGCACGACGCCGTCCGGTACCAGGTACCACACCGGGTGACCGGCCGCCACGCGCTCCCGGCAGGCCGTCGACGAGATGGCCATCGCCGGCACTTCAATCAAGCTCACCGCGTCGTCGGGCAGATGGTCGTCGGAGAGTTCGAAGCCCGGACGCGTCACGCCGACGAGGTGTGCCAGGTCGAAGATCTGGTCGGCGTCCTTCCAGGAGAGGATCCTCTCCAACGCATCCGCGCCGGTGATGAAGAACAGTTGCGCGTCGGTGCCGTACGCGGACCGGAACTCACGCAGCGTGTCGACCGTGTACGTCGGACCCTCGCGATCGATGTCCACTCGACTCACACCGAACCGTGGGTTCGACGCGGTCGCGATGACGGTCATCAGGTAGCGGTCCTCGGCCGAGCTCACGCCGTCGACCTTCTGCCACGGCACACCGGTCGGCACGAACACCACCTCGTCGAGGCTGAACCGGTCCGCGACCTCACTTGCCGCGACCAGGTGGCCATGGTGGATGGGGTCGAACGTGCCGCCCATGATCCCGATGCGTCGCGGGCGCGAGGGGTGCGGCTCGACCTCCGGTCCGTTATCCATGCGCCGATGCTATCCGGCCGATGACATGGGGTTTCGTCGAGCCGGTCGCGCCAGCGTCGTCGGGCGGCCGGCTCGGCACGCGGGTCCCGGTCCGGGACCACAAACGCCATCACAATCCAGCGATCGGCGCCTCGCCCCCCGACCAATGCAACACCCGGACCGCCTTGCCGACCTCGGTCCGCGGAAGCGTCCCCGGCGACCCGACGTGTACGTCGCAAGCCAGCCCGAGACGCTTGCCGAGTGCTTCGTTCAAGCGGCCCGCCACCATCGCGGGCTCCGCGTCGGACTCGCAGCACACCACGAGCCTCGCCAGCGCGCCACGTTCGTCCAGTACGAGCAGGTATTGCGCACCGACCGCCGGGTCGGCGAGGACAACCGCCTCCACCTCGCTCGGGTAGACGTTGACACCGCGCACGATCAGCATGTCGTCGGCGCGGCCGACGATCTTGCTCATCTTCACCGAGGTGCGCCACGCGGTCTGCGACTCGTCGGTCGGGGTCGGGTGCCGATCGAGCCGCGCGAGATCGCCGGTGCGGTAGCGCAGCAACGGCAGCGCCTGCTTCGTGAGCGTGGTGAACGTCAGCTCGCCCAACTCACCGTCCGGCACTGCTCGGCCGGTCACCGGATCGAGCGCCTCGACCAGGAACACGTCGTCCTGGACGTGCAGCCAACCGCCCGAATGCAGCGTCTCGCAGGCGACTCCCGGACCGATGATCTCGGAGAGTCCGTAGATGTCCAGCGCCCGAATGCCAAGCAGGGTCTCGATCTGCTCGCGCATCGCGTCGGTCCACGGTTCCGCACCATGTACGCCGACCCGGATCGACAGGCTCGCTGGGTTGATGCCTTCGGCCCGCGCCGCCTCGCCGAGATAGATCGCGTACGACGGCGTACACGTCAGCACATCCGGGCGGAGATCCTGCATCAGCCGCAGTTGGCGCGACGTCTGCCCGCCGGACATCGGCAGTACGGTCGCGCCGAGCGCCCGTGCGCCGTGGTGCACGCCGAGGCCACCGGTGAATAGGCCGTAGCCGTACGCGTTGTGGATGAGCGAGCGTGCCGTGGCACCGGCGCCGACCAGGCTGCGCGCCATCACGTGCGCCCACAGATCGAGGTCGGCATCGGTATACGCGACCAGCGTCGGCCGGCCGCTCGTGCCGGAGGAGCCGTGGATGGCGACGGTGTCCTCGACCGGTACGGCGAGCATGCCGAACGGGTACGCATCCCACAGGTCGCGCTTTGTCACGGTCGGCAAATTCGGCAGGTCGGCGAGCGTCAGCTCGAGTCCCGAGTCGATGCCGATACCCCGAAGACGCGCACCTTGTACGCCGCCGTCCACGGCGAGCAGCGTCGACACGAGCGTGCGCAGCCGCGCGGTCTGCAACGCGGCGCGCTCGTCGACGGAGATCGACTCGACGGCGTCGAAGATCATGTGACCGTCCTCTCGTCATCGCGAGCCTGCTGCAGCTTTGCCGCCAGGTCACGCGCCGCGACCGAGCGCGCGAGTTCGTCGGTCTCGTCGATCAGCGCGCGTCGAAGCGCCGGCACGAGCGATTCATCGTCGCGCATGCGCGTCATCAGCGCGAGCGAGCCCGCATCGATGGCATAGGCCGGAAAAGCAAACCGCGCCACCCGTTCGGCGACCTGCGCGCTGCGGCGCGCCGCCATCGCCGGCATCTCGGCGACGTACCGGTCCACATAGGACGCCGTGAGCGACACCTGGCCGGGCTGCCAGAAGCCACGCGCGTTCGCGAACAGCACGCGATTGGACAACGTGTCGTCGTGGATCAGCCGTTCCCACACGGCGGCCTTGACCGCTGGCTCGGGGCGGGACGCACGCGCCCGCACGGCATGTTGGGACGTGATGGCGGTGCGGTCGCGAGCCAGCTCGCCGTCGATGTCCGCCTCGTCGAACGTACCGAGCGTGGCGAGCCGACCGGCGATGAGCCAGCGTAGTTCCGTGTCGAGCGGGCGGCCTGGTGGTTCCGCGTGCGGGCCGCGCTCGTCGAAGGCAACCGGATCGGTGAGCCAGCGCCGCAGCCACGTCACGTCATCCGGGCCGGCACACGTGATCATGCCGCGCACCGCCGCGAGTTGCTTTCCGCTGTCGCGGGCGTCGCCGGCTACGTCGAAGGCCAGCCGGCATGCATGCGCGAGCGAGCGCCGCGCCGCGTCGGCCAGATCCGGTGGTACGAACCGGTCCACCGCCACGTCGCGCGCATAACCCAGCACTTCACCGAAGACGGCCACGTCCGACTCGCGCGGCAACTCGGCGGCACACAGATCGACGAAGCGCAGCGCATCCCATTCGGCGTCCCGCGTCACGTCCCACGCGACCATCCACAACAACGCGCGGGCCAGCGGATCGCCGACCGAGGGCAATACCTCCGCGAGCCGGTCGAGGTCCGCGGGTTCCAACCGAACCCGTGCGTACGTGAGGTCGTCGTCGTTGACCAGCAACAGATCCGTGGCGGGTCGGCCGGCGAGTGCCGTGATGACGGTGCCACCGTGATTACCGGGCTCGATGTCGACGTCGACCGAGTCGCGTCGCGTCGTCACGCCGGATTCGTCGCGCCGGTACGACCCGATGCGCAGCCGGTGTGGCCGCATCGCGTGCGGCGACTCCTGCGTCAGCACGACTTCGGCGTATTCGTCGGTCACCGTACGGGTGGCGGACAGACGGAGCGTGCTGACTCCGACGGTACGCAGCCATAGCCGCGCCCATTCGTGGAGGTCGCGGCCGGACGCGTCGCCGAGCGCCACGAGAAGGTCGTCGAGCGTCGCGTTGCCGTACGCATGCACGCCGAAATACGTCCGCAGCCCAGTGAGGAACGCCTCGTCGCCGATGACCGCGGCGAGCTGCCGCAGCACCGCGGCGCCCTTGGCGTAGGAGATGCCGTCAAAGTTCAGCAGCGCTTCGTCGGTGTCCACGACATCGGCGGACACCGGATGCGTTGACGGACGCTGATCCGCGGCGTACCCCCACGCCTTCGTACCGATCGCGAACGTCGTCCACGCGTTGGTGAACTCGGTGCACTCGACGGCGACGCGGTGGCCGAGATATTCCGCGAACGATTCGTTGAGCCACAGGTCGTCCCACCATCGCATGGTGACCAGGTCGCCGAACCACATGTGCGCCATTTCGTGCGCGATGACAAGCGCTCGCTGTTCCCGTTCGGCATCGGTCACGGCGGACGAGAAGACGTACTCGTCCCGGAACGTCACGCAGCCCGGGTTCTCCATCGCGCCCATCGTGAATTCGGGTACGAAGGCTTGCTGGTACGCCCCAAATGGATAACGCACGCCGAACAGCTCGTGATAGCGATCGAGGCAAGCGCGCGTCAACGCGAAGATCTCGCCGGCCTGTGCCTGCAGCGCGGCGGCGATCGACGTGCGCGCGTAGAGCGCGAGCGGAATGCCGTCGTGCTGGTCGCGAACCGCGTGGTAGGGCCCGGCCACCACAGTCACGAAATACGTCGCCAGCGGCGGTGTCGTGGCGAGCACCCACTGCCCGGGTCGCGTCTCGGCGGCCACCCCGTTGCCGGCCACCATCCACGTCGGATCGACGGCCACGGTGACGCTGACCGGCGCCTTGAGATCGGGCTGATCGAAGCACCCGAAAATGGACGGTGCCTGATCCAGGAAGCTCGCCGCGTAAACGTACGTGCGGCCGTCCGCCGGGTCGACGAACCGGTGTAGCCCTTGCCCGTTGTTCGTGTACGCCATTTCGGCGTCCACCACGACCTCGTTGTGCGCGGCTAGATTCGGCAGCGGGAGCCGACCGTCACGCAGCGATGCGGGATCCAGCGGCACGCCGTTGAGGGTGGCCGACCGCAGCAGCGCCGGCCGTACGTCGAGGAAGGTGGTCAGGCCTGGTTCGGTCGCGCCGAACGTGATCGTGGTGACCGAGTCGAAGCGCTCCGCACCGCGCGTCAGATCCAGGTCAATCTCGTAGGAGTCGACGTGGATGGACGCGGCCCGCTCGAGCGCGGCGGCGCGTGTGAGGCTCGGCACACGGTCACATTAACGCCCGCGGATGCTAGTGTTGCGGTCATGCGAAACACCCACACGCCAGTGCAGGGCTGGTGGCGCGCCTGACGGCGGCCACCCGAGTTTCGCGCACCTGAGATTCGCGCGGCCGCCCGAGCGGGCGGCCGTTTCGCATGTCTCGGCTCCGGCTGTTGGCCTCGGCTCGGCTTCGCCGGACCGGTACACGCGCCTCGCGGCGCGGGCCGCGACCACCTCCCGCTCGGGCGACGCGCCCGACCCGAGGAGCCAGGCATGACCACGTCCACCACGTTCGCTACGTCCACCACGTTCGCTACCCGCGCCACGAGCCTCGACTCGCGTCCTCGTACGCGACGCATCTCCGGCTTCAAGCCGACCGGTTCGATGCATCTGGGCAACTACTTCGGCGCGATCCGACCGATGATCAGCGAGCAGTCGAGCACTGACTCGCTCGTGTTCCTCGCCGACCTGCACGCGCTGACGCTCGAGCACCGCCCGGCCGACGTACACGCCGCAACGCTGGAAAATGCGACGCTGCTGCTCGCCGCCGGCGTTGACCCGGATCGCGCAACGCTTTACGTGCAGTCACATGTGCCCGAGACGCGCGAGCTGCACTACCTGCTCGAGTGCGCGACGGCCTACGGCGAGGCGCACCGGATGATCCAGTTCAAGGAAAAGGCCGCCGGCCGCCCGCACGTACGCCTGTCGCTGCTGACGTACCCGGTGCTGATGGCCGCCGACATCCTGCAGCACGACATCCACGACGTACCGGTCGGCGACGATCAGTCGCAGCACGTCGAATTGACGCGCGACGTCGCGACGAGGTTCAACGCCCGCTACGGTGACACGTTCGTGGTGCCGAAGGCCGTCAACCCGAAGTTCGCGGCACGCCTGCAGGACCTCGCCGATCCGAGCGCGAAGATGGGCAAGTCCGCCGCCGTACAGTCCGGCGTGATCCGGCTGCTCGACCCACCGGACGCGGTGGCGCGCAAGGTACGGCGGGCGGTCACCGACCTCGACGGAGAGGTGCGCTATGACCCGGTCGGCAAGCCCGGTGTCGCGAATCTGCTCGCAATCCTCGCGGCGTGCACCGGTACGGCCGACCCGACACAGCTTCGCCTCGACTCGTACGCCGACCTGAAAACCGCCCTCACCGACGCGGTCATCACGACTCTCGCCCCGATTCAGGTGCGCTACGCCGAACTCGCGAAGGATCCGCGTCGCCTCCGTGCCGTGCTGCGCAGCGGTGCCGAACGCGCGCGGGTACGGGCCGCGGCCACCGTACGACGGGCGTCGGACGCGATCGGCCTGGTCGCGCCGTAACCGTGCCATGACCGCGCCGCGGCGCCGGCGCCCCGCCCGCCTGCGGTGGCTGGCGCCCGGCCGCCTCGGTGACCAGTCGTGTCACATCCATGTCCCCTCCGGGGAGCCTGAGGGGACATGGACGTGACAAAACCGCGGCTGGCGGTCGGCGTCAGCCGAGCAGCCGATGGATCTCGGCATGTACCGCGGCCGGATCCGGCATCACACCACGCGGTGTCAGCTCGCTGATTACATCCGGCAACGCGCGGGCCACGCCGGATGCCGCGGCTGGCGTCGACACGCCCGCGTCCGTCGCGAGATCGGTGAGCTGTTGCTCGCCGAGCGCCCGCGTGATCTGTGCACCGTCGATCGGCTTGTTCGGACCATCGCCGACCCACGAGTCGACGTGGTCGCCGAGTCCGTTGCGGCGCAATCGCTCCAACAGTTCGATGAAGCTGCTGCCGGTCGATCCGGGGCCGGCCGGCATCGGGAGCGGCGCGTCCCGAGTCCCGATCGGATCGCTCGCGTCCTTCGTCGCCGCGCCGCCCGCGCCCGAACCGGAGCCTCCGGCGTTCGAGCCGCCCGTCGCGCCGTCGGCGTCGCCGGTCGTCGTGCCGGACGGGGTGCCGTGTGCCGAAGACGCGCCGCCGAGCAACCCCTCGAGGATCTTGCCGACGCCGCTCGCGTCGCCACCGAGCATCGCGCCGATCTCGCCGCCTCGCATCGCCATGCCTGCCTCCCGTGGTCTCGGGTGACCTTGCCGACCGCGGGCTGCCTGGCTCGGGAGCATCGCCGACCGCGAGGTCACAGCGTCAGGGCCTCCTCCCGTCAGCGTGTCCGCCACGGCGGCGCGCGCGCTGAGGTTTGGCGAAACCCGCCTCCGATGCCGCCGGAACGTCGGTGGTCGGGCCACCATCCGTGGGTACGACGAATTGTCGGGCCGCGGTGGCAGCATCGGACTTACCTGAGGTACCCCGCGCTAGACCTCCGTGAACTGCCGACTTAGCATGGGCCGCCAGACGAAATACTCCAGATGGAGTAAACGATGAGGGCAAAACCGCATCGGACTCTCAATCCGCTCGCGCTCGCCATCCTGCGGCTGCTCCATGAGCGCCCGATGCATCCGTACGAGATGCATCAGATCGTGCGTGACCGAGGCACCGACTACGTGGTCAAAGTCCGCGCCGGCTCGCTCTACCACACCGTGGAGCGCCTCGATGGTCTGCGCCTGATCGAGCAGGTCGAGGTGGGCCGCGACGGCCGGCGGCCAGAACGCACGGTTTACGCGATCACCGATGCCGGTCGCGACGAATACACGACGAACCTGCGCGATCTTGTCCGGTTTCCCGCCCAGGAGTTTCCGGCGTTCGCGGCCGCGCTCGAGATGCTCGCCACGATCGACCCCGCGGTGGCCCGACGCCTGCTCGAACAGCGCACGCTATCGCTGGAGGGCGAGATCGCTGGCACCGAGCAAGTGGCCACTGCTCTCGCGAAGTCGGGTCTCGGGCGCATCAACCTTATCGAGGCGGAGTATGTGCAGCACATGTGCCAGGCCGAGCTCTCCTGGGTACGCAATCTGATTGACGACATCGACACCGGCGCGCTGACATGGGCGCCGATGCCACATCATGTCGAGGCTCCCGCGGCACCGCCGGAACAGCAGCCTCGGTCTACCGCCAAGGAGCACGTCTCATGACCACACCAGCCCCCGAGTCGCCAGACCGTGCACCGACGGCGGGTGACGGGCGCCAGGCCGCGCCGGCCTACGGCCAGACCCTGCGGACGAAATACAACCCGTGGCTGATCCTCGTCACGTTGTGCCTCGGCTTCTTCATGATCCTTCTCGACACGACAATCGTGAACGTGGCGATCCCGCAGATGGCTGCAGCAGACCATCTGAACGCGAACCTGTCACAGATCCTGTGGATCGTGAACGGCTACATCCTGGTCTACGCGGTGCTTCTGATCACCGCCGGACGCCTCGGCGACCTCTACGGCCCGAAGCAGTTGTTCATGCTCGGCCTGGTGATATTCACCGTGGCATCGGGTGCGTGCGGTCTCGCGCAGACGCCGACGCAGATGATCATCTTCCGGCTGGTCCAAGGTCTCGGCGGCGCGCTGCTGACGCCGCAGACCTTGTCCACGATCACGATGATCTTCCCGCCTGAGAAGCGAGGTGCGGCGTTCGGTCTGTGGGGCGCGGTGGCTGGCGTCTCGACCGTGGCCGGCCCGACGCTAGGCGGCTGGCTCGTCGAGTACAACTGGCGGCTGGTCTTCTTCGTCAACGTGCCGGTCGGGATCGCAACGCTGGTCTTCGCCGGGATCGTCATGCCGAATATCAAGCTGAACCGGCGTCACGACCTCGACCTCGGTGGCGTCGCGCTGTCCAGCGCCGGGCTGTTCCTCGTCACGTACGGCCTGATCGAGGGCCAACCGCACGACTGGGGCAAGGTGTGGGGCCCGATCACCATCCCGATGCTTATCGGCGCTGGAGTCGTCCTGCTGGCGCTGTTCATGGTCCTGCAATACCTGGAACGTCACGGCGAGCCGCTGGTGCCGTTCTCGTTGTTCAAGGACCGCAACTTCGCGACGATGAACTTCGTCGTCGGAGCGATCGGGTTCGGCATGCTCGGGCTGTTCCTGCCGTTGACGATCTTCCTGCAGTCCGTGCTCGGGCTATCCCCGCTGCGCGCCGGCCTCACGATCGCACCGATGTCGGTCATCTCGATGTTCGTCGCACCGGTGGCCGGCCGGTTCGCCGACCGTGTCGGCGGCAAGTGGATTCTGTTTGTCGGGGTTTCGCTTTTCGCCGGCGGCATGGGCATCCTGATCTCGTCGTCGCACGTCGGTTCCACGGAGTTGCAGCTGCTGCCCGGTCTGATCGTGGCCGGCTTCGGGCTCGGCATGACGTTCGCCCCACTACAGACCATCGCGATGCGCGACGTGGAGCCGCGCATGGCCGGCGCGGCGTCCGGACTCATCAACACCACCCGTCAGCTTGGCGCGGTGATCGGCTCGGCCGCCGTCGGCGCGCTGCTGCAGTCGCAACTCACCTCGAAGTTCACAACCAACGCGACCGAACAAGCAAACGGCCCCCTCGCGAGCTTCCCGCCGCAGGTGAAGACCGGGTTCGTCAACGGGTTCCACAACGCGGCCTCAGCGGGTCTTGAGGTCACCGGCAAGCCGGCGGTGCCACGCATCCCGGGGCTCAGCGACTCGCTGCAGGCGCAGCTCATCGCGGCCGCCAAGACCGTGTTCGAGACCGGGTTCACCCAGGCAATGCGGTTCACGCTCGTGTTGCCGATCGGGGTGATGGCGCTCGCCGCGCTCGCCGTGCTCGCGGTGCGGCGTAAGCCTCGGGTTTCGACCGAGGCGCCTGCGACATCGGACGCGGCGGACCAGAAGTCCCCGGTGGCCGGATGACGGTTTAGCGGGTCTCGAAGTGCTCGCGAGGCGCGGGTCGGTCAGGGACGACTAGTGTCAGTTGTCCTCGACGCGACCCGCGTCGTTCGTGCTGTCGGGTCGAAGGGACTCCCGCTGCTCGAAGGGGATCCGCCGCGCCTTGCGTTCGGCCAGCCGTTGCGCCGCGGTCGGTCGTCCGGTCGGTTCCTCGAGTCGGTAGTCACTGCCGCGGCTGCCGGGAGTGAAGTCGGCGCCGGCGTAGATCGTCGGCTGCCAATCGAACTCGTACGTGCCGATGCGCACCAACGCGCCAGGCTCCGCGCCGACCTTGTGCAACATGTCCTCGACGCCCAGTCGCGCGAGCCGATCGGCGAGATAGCCGACCGCCTCGTCGTTGTCGAAGTTCGTCTGGCGCACCCAGCGTTCCGGCCGTACCCCGCGCACGACGTAGACGCCCTCGTCATCCGGCTCGATCGTGAAGCCCGTGTCGTCCACCGGTGCCGGCCGCAGGATGATCCGGGTCGGCTCGGCCGGCGGCGACACGGCGCGACGCTCGTCGAGCAGCGTCGCGAGCGCGAACGACAACTCTCGAAGTCCCTCGTGGGTCGCGGCGCTGACCATGAAGACCGGCCATCCGAGCTTCGCTAGCTCCGGCCGGGCGAGTTCGGCCATCTCTCGGCCGTCCGGCACATCCATCTTGTTCAGCGCGATGATGCGCGGCCGGTCATCGAGCCCGCCGTACGCGCGAAGCTCCGCCTCGAGCGCCTCGATGTCGGCGTACGGGTCCCGGTCCGGCTCGAGTGTCGCGGTGTCGACCACGTGCACGAGGATCGAACAACGCTCGATGTGCCGCAGAAACTCGAGTCCCAGTCCCCGACCGGTGGCCGCGCCCGGAATGAGGCCCGGCACGTCGGCGATCACGAACGAGCCGTCGTCGACCTGGACCACACCGAGGTTGGGTACGAGCGTGGTGAACGGATAGTCGGCGATCTTCGGCCGCGCCGCGGACATCGCGGCGATCAGCGATGACTTGCCCGCCGACGGGAACCCGACCAGACCGACGTCGGCCACGCTCTTCAGTTCGAGCACAACGTCAAGCGCGTCGCCCGGCTCACCAAGCTCAGCGAAGCCCGGCGCGCGCCGGCGCGTGTTCGCCAGCGCCGCGTTGCCGCGACCGCCACGGCCACCGCGCGCGACCTGATAGGTCGTGCCGGCGCCGACGAGATCTGCCAGCACGTTGCCGGTCTGGTCGAGCACGACGGTGCCGTCGGGAACCTTTACGACGAGATCGTCGCCATTGGCCCCTTGGCGGTTGCCGCCGGCGCCTCCGGTGCCATTGGGTGCCTTGAGCCGCGGCCGGAAGTGGAAGTCGAGCAATGTGTGCGCGGCCGGGTCCACCACCAGCAGGACGTCTCCGCCGTGACCGCCGTTGCCACCGTCCGGTCCGCCAAACGGCTTGAACTTCTCGCGAAGGATCGACACGCAGCCGTGACCGCCGTTGCCGGCCTGCACGTGCAGGACGACGCGGTCGACGAACGCGGTCATGATCTTCTCCTCGATGGGTGATCGACGCACCCGGTCATGGATGGCGCCGGTGCGGACACCCTCATTGTCGCCGATCGGATGTGTCGCGACCCCGGTTAGCGTCGCGGACGCGGCTCACACGCCGGCGGCGAGGCTCGCTGCACGAGCCCGACCGGTGCCTGGGACCGCCGCCTGCATCCCGGTCGCGTGCCCGAAGCCGGGCGGTATGCCAAGAACGCGCCGCTTGGCAACGAACGGTGCGCCGAAATCGACTGGCCGCGACCGTGTGACAACCTACCGACCGCGAGCACGATGCGGCCCGCCTGGATGCCTGGCATCCGGCGGGCCGCGATCGACGTAGCTGTCAGGCGTCTTGCGGAACGATGCTGACGACCTTGCGCCCGCGCTTCACACCGAACTGCACGGCGCCGGGCGCCATGGCGAACAGCGTGTCGTCGCCGCCACGGCCGACCAGGTCGCCGGGGTGAAACTTCGTGCCACGCTGCCGGACGATGATCTCGCCGGCCTGGACCACCTGGCCGCCGAACCGCTTCACGCCGAGCCGCTGAGACGTCGAGTCGCGACCGTTGCGCGAGCTGGACGCGCCCTTCTTGTGTGCCATCTCGGCCGCCTACTTCCCGCTGACGATGCCGGTCACCTTCACCTGGGTCAGCGGTTGCCGATGACCCTGGCGCTTGTCGTAGCCGGTCTTGTTCTTGAACTTGTGAATCCGGATCTTGGGGCCCTTCACCTGCGCGACGACCTCGCCGGTGATCGCGACGTCAGCCAGGCGCGCGGCGTCGGTGACCAGATCTTCGCCGTCGACGAGCAGCACTGCCTGCAGCGATACCTCATCGCCGGCACTGCCGTCGAGCTTCTCGACCTCGATCACGTCGCCCTCGGCGACCTTGTACTGCTTGCCGCCGGTCTTGACGATCGCGTACATGGACGCGGACTCCCTGTCGTTTCGTGACGTGTTTCAGCGTCTCCGCTGGGGTGGGCATTCGCCGCTCGCACCGCCGGCTCACGGGTCGACGGGCACGCGACAGCCTGGCGCACCAACGCGCGCCGCAAGCAAGCGTACGGCATCGGACCGGTACGCCCCAAACCGGACGAGATCCGCGTGCCGCGGCGCGTCGCCGCCACGCGCCTGGGCGGGTCGCAGGCCACCGCCTGGGGCCTCGCGCGACTCAGCCAGAGCAGCGGATGATCACGACGCGCAGGCGTCGGTCAATGGCTGTGCCGCGTCGCTGAGCTTGTCGATGGCGGCCGGGACATCGGACAGCGACTTGACGTCCGTGACAAAGTCCGCGTTGGCGCCGAACGCATCGATGGCGTGTGCAACCTGGTCGGCGGTGGTCTTGAGGGTCGCGTCGGTAGCCGTGTCACCAAGTCGCGAAATGTCCGCCGCCATGGCCTTGATCTCGTCGGACACGGCCTCGCGCGCATCCTCGGTGTCGTCGCTGTCGGGGTTTGCGGTGCGCAGACCCACATACTTTCCGATTGCGGTACCCAACTCGGTCATGTGACTGGACACCTCGACGCGAATGCGACCACACACGTCGGACTTCGAGCCCACGGTCGCGGCGGGAGGTGTCGCGCCCGACGCGGCCTGGCTGGTGCGGTCCGAGGCTGACGTCGCCGCGTCGCACCCACCGATGAACACCGCGCAGCCGATCGCGACGTACGCCATGACCGCCCTGCGCATCGCCGTCTCCTGCCGTGCCGCTCGTCACCGCGTACGCCGCTGGGCACGGCGCCGCGAAGGCAGTGTAGGCGAAGCTGCTCAATGTGTGCCGTGCACGCGATCGGCGTCGGCTCCGCCACGGCGCCGGTGCGAGCGCGACGGCGCGACCCCGCTACTGGCGACGCGACCGACTACGGGCGCCGCCGCCAGCGCGACCCGCGGCGGGTCTGGGCGGCCTCATCCGACTCGCTCTCGAGCGCCTCGACTTCGGCCAACTCGCCAGCGTTCGATTCGTCCGGAGATCCGTTAGCGGTGTCGCTCGCTGCCTGGTCGTCCGAGGATCCGGAGGCCTCGGCCGCGGTGTCGTCGGTCGAGCCGATCGGTGGCGCCTCGCCAAGGTTCACCCAGCCCGACGGCGCCGGTCCCGGTGCCGACGCGGCGTATCCGTTCGTGGTGGCGACCGGCGGAACGCTTGCCGCGTCCCGATCGGCTCGATCGCCGCCGCCGCTGTCCGGCGCCTCCAGGTCGACGTCTTCCGAATCGTCGACGTCCTCGTCCGACTCGAATTCTTCGTCGTCGACCTCGGCGAGGTCGGCCTCGTCGTCGTCGTCGAGATCCGCGCGCTCGATGACCGCGTCATCGAGCTTCGTCGCGTGCAGATCGGCGTCGCCTGGTGCGGCGTCGGCACCCGACGTTGCCTCGGCCGTCTCGCCGACGCTGGTCGCATCCGTACGGGTCGCAGTTGCCGACCCGCCTCGACCGCGACGGCTCCGCCGACGTCCGCTCGCAGGTTCGCTGGAGTCGCCCGTGTCGCGCGACGTCTCGCGCTGCGGATTGTCCCGGCCGGCGGGCTCCGTGGCGCGACGCTCCGGCACTGGATCGAGGTGCACGATGACGCCTCGGCCTTTGCAGTGTTCGCACGTCTCGCTGAACGCCTCGAGCAGGCCCTGTCCGATCCGTTTGCGGGTCATCTGTACGAGGCCGAGCGACGTGATCTCGGTGACCTGGTGCTTGGTACGGTCGCGGCCAAGGCACTCGGTCAACCGCCTCAACACGAGCTCGCGGTTGCTCTCCAGCACCATGTCGATGAAGTCGATGACCACGATCCCGCCGAGGTCACGCAACCGCAGCTGCCGGACGATCTCCTCGGCCGCTTCCAGGTTGTTGCGGGTCACGGTCTCTTCGAGGTTGCCACCGGTTCCCGTGTACTTGCCGGTGTTCACGTCGATGACCGTCATCGCTTCGGTCCGGTCGATCACCAGTGATCCACCCGACGGCAAGAACACCTTACGATCGAGGCCCTTGAGGATCTGCTCGTCGATCCGGTACGTGGCAAAGATGTCCGGCGCGCCGGAGTGGCGACGCAGGCGCTCGACGAGATCCGGCGACACGTGCGACAAGTAGCTCTCGACCGTCTCGTAGGCATCCGAGCCCTGGATCACCAACTCACGGAAGTCCTCGTTGAACAGGTCGCGAACCACGCGGATCACGAGATCCGGCTCCTCGTAGAGCTGCGCGGGGGCGTTGCCGGACGCGACCTTCGCTTCGATGTCCTCCCACTGAGCCTGCAGCCGCGTGACGTCACGGGCCAGGTCAGCCTCGCTCGCACCCTCGGCAGCGGTTCGTACGATCACGCCCGCGCCCTCCGGGATCAGCTTCTTGAGGATGTCCCGCAGGCGCTTGCGCTCGACATCGGAGAGCTTGCGGCTGATGCCCGAGGTGTGCCCGTTCGGCACGTAGACCAGGTGCCGGCCGGACAACGCGACGTGGCTGGTCAGGCGCGCGCCCTTGTGCCCGATCGGATCCTTCGTCACCTGCACCAGCACCGGATCGCCGGCCTTCATCGCCAGTTCGATGGATCGGGACTTGCCCTCCAATCCGGCCATGTCCCAGTTGACCTCGCCCGCGTAGAGCACCGCATTTCGGCCGCGGCCGATGTCGACGAACGCCGCCTCCATGCTGGGCAGGACATTCTGGACCTTGCCGAGGTAGACGTTGCCGACCATGGTGCCGCTCGACGCGCGTGCGACGTAGTGCTCGACGAGCACGCCATCCTCAAGCACCGCGATCTGCGTTCGATCGCCCTTCTTGCGGATCGCCATGACCCGCTCGACGGCCTCGCGGCGAGCCAGGAACTCCGACTCGGACAGGATGGACGGGCGCGTCCGCCGCTGTTCACGGCCGTCGCGGCGGCGTTGGCGCTTGGCCTCGAGCCGCGTGGACCCGGTAACGCCCTGCACCTCGTCGCGCGCCGCGCGAGGCTCACGGATCTTGACCACGGTGACGACGCCGTCGTCCGAGGCCGATTCCTCCGCGCCCGCGCCGCTCCGACGGCGCTTCCGACGGCGCCGTGTCACGGCATCGCCGGTGTCTGCTTCGCCCTCGGCGTCGGCGGCATCGTCGGTCGGCGCTTCGCCGGACTCGCCCTCGTCGGCAAACTCCGGGTCGTCGTGCGGACCCTTGCCCCGACCTCGGCCACGCCGTCCGCGGCGGCGCCGCCGCCGAGTCGCGGCGGACTCACCAGGAAACTCTTCGTCGTCCTCGTCGTCCTCGCTGGCCGCTTCATCGGTCGACGGGGCCGTTGCCGTCGCGTCCGCAACAGGTTCTTGGGTGGTACGCCGGCTGCGCCGCCGTGCCCTCGGGGAGCGGGCCGCGCCATCCTCGTCGTCGGGGGTTGTGTCGGCGGGTGCCGCGGTCCGGGCAGTGCCCGAGCCTCGCGACGAAGGCCGCTGCGGCGCGTCCTCGACAACGGGCGCCACGAACAGCGCAGTCGCCGGTACGGCGCGGGACGTTGTGCCAGCTTGCGACGCGTCTCCCGGCTCAGATTCGGGCGTCGGTCGCGCGGTGGCCGGCGCCTCGTTCACCGACGAAAACGGGGTCGCCGGTGCACTCCGGCGTCGACGTGTGCGCGGCCCGGTCTCGGCCGCGTCGGCCACTGGCGGCGCGTCATCGACGGTTTTCGGGCCGGCCGCCGTGTTCTCTGTTGGCGTGGCCTTGCGAGCGCGGGTACGCGTGGTCTTCGCAGGGGTTTGACCTGTGGTGTCCGAATCAGCCGCCGCCGATGTGGTTCGTCGCCGCGTGGTCTTACGCGCGACTGCTGGGGCGGTCACGTCGGAATTGTTGTCTTTTGCATTCTCGGGGCTGGCGGCGCTTCCGGCGTCAGCCGATCCGTTCTGCGGCTCGTTTTCGAGCATGCGCACGTTCTCCAGTTCTGGCCGCCCGGGCGCGATGATCGCAGCCACACGAGCGGTCCCATGAATCTCCCGCCGCTCGCGGCTGCAAGCGGCGAAGTCTGCCTACCCCGCCTCGACCGGCGGAGTTCCGGTGAGCGTTCCAGCACGCGATCCGTCGCGATCCGCATCGAGCGGATCGACGAACTCACCCCTCGCGGTGAGCGTGCCCTGCGCCAGCCGGATCGCCCGAGCGGGCGCCGGCGGTTCCAAGGCGGCCACCACACGCAGGCCGGACAGAACGTCATCGGGCCGTACGGTCGGTGACGCCAACCGTACGACAAGCTCAAGTATCGCACATCCATCCGCGCTGACCTCGGCAGGTGCCGATGTGTCGAGTACCGTCGGCGCGTCTTGTCCGTTCCGTACGGACATCGAAACAACCGCACCCCGTGGGTCGAATGTCCGCATTCCTTGCTTGGTCATCCGCTGCACTGGCACTTCCGCGGCACCGAGGAACCGATCCACGGCGGAGCGCAGATCGTCCGGATCGACACCGGGCAGCTCGACGCGCCAGAGCGAGGTGTCCACGCGCTCGGCGAGATTGCCACCATGCGCCTCGACGGCGTCCAGTACGTCCAGGCCGGGCGGCAGCGCCGCATCGAGCGCCCGGCGCAGCTCTTCCGGGTCGACCGGCGCCTGGAGCCCGATCTCGAGATACTCCGCCTCGCTCGCCACGCCGGTCGGCGCGGCGCTCGCATACGAGATTTTGGGATGCGGCGTGAACCCTTGTGAGAACGCGATCGGCGCGCCGGCACGACGCAGCGCCCGCTCGAACGCGCGCGCAAAGTCCCGGTGCGACGTGAATCGCAGCGGACCACGCTTGGCATAGCGGATCCGGATGCGCTGCACGACCGGAGCTTGACCGCCCTCGGGCTGATTGCGCTTGCCGATTGCACACCCCCATGCGTACGGTGCCGATCACCCGATCCTCGCGCACGGCCCGACGGCCGGCGCAGCCGGACCACCCTGGAGCAGAGTTGCCGGACTCGTACGACCTCGTGGCCGGGAGCCTCTACGGCCTCGCGTACGGCGACGCGCTGGGCAAGCCGACCGAGTTCCTGTCGTTCGACGAGATTACTGCCCGGTACGGTGCCGGCGGGCCACGTGATCTGCCACCCGACCCGCACGGCGTGGCACGCGTCACCGACGACACACAAATGGCACTCGCCGTCGCCGACGCCCTCATCGCGACCCTCGCCGACGATGGAGCGCTGACCAATGCGCGGTTTGAGCCACACGTACGCGAATGCTTTGTCGACTGGTGGCGCAGCCCGGAGAACAATCGCGCGCCCGGCAGAACGTGCTTGACGGCGTGCGAATCGCTCGCCAGCGGGCTCCCATGGCGCGACGCGACAGTGATGGCCTCGAAGGGCTGCGGTGCCAATATGCGCGTCACGCCGGTCGCCGTTGCCTATCAAAAGCGCGGCCCCATCGACGACGAAACGCGAGCAGGTGCGGCCCAACTGCAGGCGGCCGTCACGCACGGCCACGCCACCGCGCTGGCGGCCAGCGAGCTGACCATGCTCGCGGTGCGATGGTTGCTCGACGGCACACCGCTCGCGGACCTGACGCCTCGGCTCCGCTCGCGATGCGCCGAGCAACGCATCACCTACCGCGCGGATTGGTTGGGTGACTTGTGGCGTCGCAGCCATGCCCCGTCACGCGACGACTGGACCGCCAGGGGATGGGACGAGTGCGCGGCGGCGTTGGACCGGCTGACCGTGGCACTCGAGCGTCCCGATCGTCATAGCGATCCGTGCGACGCGACCGGCCAGGGCTGGATCGCCGAGGAGGCGCTGGCCACCGCGTTGCACTGCGCCTTGCTCTACCCCGACGACCCGGTCGCGGCGCTCGGTAGGGCGGCCGCGACGTCTGGTGACTCCGACTCCATCGCGGCGCTGACCGGTGCGATGGTCGGTGCCGTGCATGGGCTCGAAGCGTTCCCGCACGACTGGCGCGAGCGCATTGAGTACCGCGTCGAACTCGACCGAATCGTCGGCACATGGACTGCCGCGCAGGCATGATCTCGCGCGGGGTATCGGCCGGGACCCGTGACTAGCCACCGCGACCTCGATTGGGACGGCTGCTACAACGTCCGGGACTTGGGCGGCCTGGCGACGGTGGACGGTCGCGTGACGCGGCACGGTGCACTCGTGCGCGCCGACGCCCCGTCAGGTCTCACCGCGACAGGTTGGGCCGCCGCGGTCGACCATGGGGTGAGCACGGTGATCGATCTCATGGATGTGCACGAACGTCGGCCCGACGAGGCACCGCGGCCGGCCGGCCTCACCGACGTACACGTTCCGCTCGACGGTACGGACGACGACGACTTCTGGGCACCACTGCGCGAGAACGGGCATTGGGGCACGGTGCTCTACTACCGG
>DASTMZ010000127.1:0-3491 GCA_035713725.1 Micromonosporaceae bacterium | reverse complement strand
GAACCGTCATGGCTGAAGAACTGTCGAGCCTGGAGCCGTTGGTTGCGGCGCTACAGGAGGCCGGCTACACGGTGATCGGGCCGACCGTCCGCGATGGCGCGATCGTCCTGGCCGAAGTCGAGTCCGCCGAGGACCTGCCGTACGGGGTCGGCGTCGATGTGGCACCGGGCAGCTATCGGCTGCGGCGGCGCGACGATCGAATGGCGTTCGGCCACTCTACGGGGCCACAGTCGGCGAAGTCGTTTCTGCATCCGGCGCGCAGTCTGCTGTTCTCCGCGACCCGCGATGCGGATGCCGACGTGACGATCGGCGAGCCGTCGGCGCCACCGCCGCGGTATGCGTTCCTCGGCCTGCGAGCCTGCGACTTGCGCGCGGTCGATATCCAGCAGCGCGTGCTCGGTCGAGCTGACACGAGCGCGTACGCCCGGGCGCGGGCCGCCGCATTCATCGTCGCCGCCAACTGCACCGAGCCCGCGTCGACCTGCTTCTGCGTCAGTGCCGGCGGAGGCCCGCGCGCAGAGTCCGGGTTCGATCTGGCGTTGACCGAGCTTGTCGACGGCGACCGGGTGCGCTTCCTCGTCGAGTCGGGCTCACCGCAAGGCGAGCAGATCCTTGCCGGCCTGCCCACGCGGCCGGCAAGTGAGGACTTCGCGGCGCAGGCGTACGCGGCCGTAGAGGACGCCGCGACCAGGATGGGTCGGGCACTGCCGGATGTCGATCTGCACGAGCTGATGGCGGTGTCCCGCGAAGCGCCGCGGTGGGATGACGTCGCGAGCCGGTGTCTGGCCTGCGGCAACTGCACGATGGTATGTCCGACGTGCTTCTGCACGACCGTCACCGATACCACCGACGTCACCGGCGACCATGCGCAACGGTGGCAGACCTGGGACTCGTGCTTCGACCTCGACTTTTCCTATCTGCATGGCGGGCCGGTTCGATCGAGCGTGCGCGGCCGTTACCGGCAGTGGCTCAGCCACAAGGTGGGTACATGGCACGACCAGTTTGGCGAGACCGGCTGCGTCGGCTGTGGCCGTTGCATAGCGTGGTGCCCGGTCGGCATCGACATCACCGAAGAGACAAACGCGTTGGCGCTGGCCGCACAGCTCGGCGCACCCGCCACTCCGGCCCAGGCGTAGCCGATGGACGCGACGTACGAGCTGCTCAAGGCGCACCCGTTCGTCGGGAGCATGACCGCCTACGAGGTCAGCCGATTGGCCGAGCACACGACACCGACACTATTTGCGGCGAACACACGGCTGTTCGATGAAGGGCGCGACGCCGAGACATTCTGGCTGATCCGCGAAGGTCACGTGCGCCTTGATGCGCTCATCCCGGGGCGCGGACCGGTGGTCGTCGAAACGCTCGGACCGGGCAGCGTTCTTGGCTGGTCCTGGTTGTTCCCGCCACGCCGCTGGCATTTCGGCGCACAGACGATCTCCGCCACGCACGCGCTGCAACTGGACGGGCGCGCCGTTCGCGACCTGTGCGATCGGATGCCGGAACTCGGGTACAAGCTGATGACCGGATTCCTTCAGGTCGTCGTCGACCGCCTGCAGAACACCCGGATCCGGCTACTCGACCTGTACGGCGACGCGACATGAACCTCGTGCCGTGCCGGTACCGGGTCGAATCCAGCCGGCCCGAGACTGCCGACACCGTGTCGCTCACCCTCGTCCCGGTCGACACGCCGATCCCTCCACCATTGCCCGGCCAGTTCACGATGCTCTACGCGTTCGGCATCGGCGAAATACCGATTTCGGTCAGCGGCACCACCGGCGACAAGCTCGTCCAGACCATCCGCGCCGTCGGCGCCGTCAGCAAGCAGCTGACCAGCTGCCGCCCGGGCGACATCGTCGGTGTCCGTGGTCCCTACGGCACCGATTGGGGAGTACCGGCGCCGGCCGGCGCCGATCTCGTGGTCATCGCCGGCGGCATTGGGCTCGCGCCGTTGCGTCCGGTGATCCGCCACGCGGTGGCCGCACGCGACCGCTATCGTCACGTCGCCATACTGATCGGTTCCCGTACGCCGGCCGAGCTGCTTTTCACCGACGAGTACGCCGACTGGCGACGCGCCGGGGTCGAGGTCCGCACGACCGTCGACCGCGCAGACACGTCATGGTCGGGACATGTCGGAGTGGTCACCACCTTGCTTGATGGGCTGCCTGTCGACCCGGAAGAGTCCGCGGCGTTTGTTTGCGGTCCCGAGGTGATGATGCGGCTGTCGGCTGAGGCGCTCATCGATGCGGGATTGCCTGCCTCGAAGATGCGCGTGTCGCTGGAGCGCAACATGCGCTGCGGCACCGCCGTCTGTGGCCATTGCCAGCTCGGGCCGCTGCTGCTGTGCCGCGACGGACCCGTGGTCGGCTACGACCATGTCGCGGCCCTGATGACCTGCGGGGAGCTGTGATGAATACGTCGGCGCCCGATCGGGCCAGCCTCGCGGTGTGGAAGTTCGCGTCATGCGACGGCTGCCAGCTCAGCCTCCTTGACTGTCAAGACGAGCTGCTCGCGCTCGCCGAACGCGTGAGCATCGCCCACTTTCCGGAGGCGACCAGGGCCCATGTCGACGGGCCGTACGACATCTCTCTCGTCGAAGGCTCGATCACGACCGGGGAGGACCTCGTGCGCATCCGCGAGATCCGTGCACAGTCCCGGATTGTCGTGACGATCGGCGCGTGTGCCACCGCCGGCGGCATCCAGGCGCTGCGTAACTTCGCCGACGTCGCCGAATTCACCGCCGTGGTGTACGCGCAACCGGCGTACGTGTCGACGCTGGCCACCGCAACGCCTGCCTCCGCGCACATCGCCGTGGATGTCGAGCTGCAGGGTTGCCCGATCGACCGGCAGCAGCTGCTCGGCACACTGACGGCGCTGCTGGCCGGACGCGCTCCCGCCCTGCCGGGGCACAGTGTCTGTTTCGAGTGCAAGTCGCGGGGCACACCGTGCGTGATGGTCGCCACCGCGACCCCGTGTCTGGGACCGGTCACGCGCGCCGGCTGCGGAGCGATCTGCCCGGCCTACGGACGGGGCTGCTATGGATGCTTCGGTCCGGCCGCGACCGCGAACACCGACGCCCTCATACCTCGCCTGCGCGAACTCGGCATGTCGGAGCGCGACGTCGGCCGGGTCTTTGCGACCTTCAACGCCGCCGCTCCCGGCTTCGCCGCGGCGCACGCACCGCTCTACACCATCGGCCGCCGGGAGGACTACGAGTGACGCACCGAGGAGACCGGCTGCTCAGCGTCGCCGGACTCGCCCGCGTCGAGGGCGAGGGCGCGATGCACGTCCACATCGACGGTGACCGCGTCAGGGACGTGGCGCTGAACATCTACGAACCACCGCGGTTCTTTGAAGCGTTTCTGCGCGGGCGTGGTCACCACGAGCCGCCCGACATCACCGCCCGCATCTGCGGGATCTGCCCGGTGGCATACCAGATGTCGGCGTGTCGGGCCATTGAAGACGCGTGCGGGGTCACGGTCGACGGCCCTCTC
>DASTMZ010000126.1:0-52597 GCA_035713725.1 Micromonosporaceae bacterium | reverse complement strand
TACGGTGGCGCGGCCGTGCTGCACGGCATCGACCTCAGCGTACCGGCCGGGACGATCACCGCGGTGCTCGGAGCGAACGGGGCCGGCAAGACCACGCTGCTGCGTACGCTGTCCGGTCTGGTACGGCCGCGCAGCGGCCAGATTCGTTACGGCGGCACCGAGATCGGCGGGGTACGCGTGGAACGCATCGTACGCGCGGGTCTCGCACACGTCCCCGAAAGCGGTGGCGTCATCACCGAGCTGACCGTGGCGGACAACCTGCGCCTGGGCGGGCTGTGGCGCACCGACCGCGACGACACGGCGGCCGCGATCGACGAGGTTTACGAGCTGTTCCCGCCGCTCGCCGCGCGCCGCAAGGAGATCGGTGAGGCGCTGTCCGGCGGCGAGCGGCAGATGCTCGCGATCGGCCGGGCGCTCGTGGCACGTCCACGGATGCTGCTGCTGGACGAGCCGTCGCTGGGACTCGCGCCGCGCATCACTACGCAGATCATGACGTTGCTCCGACAGCTGTGCGACACGCGCGGTCTGACCGTGCTCATCGTCGAGCAGAATGTCCGCGCTGCGCTTTCGGTGGCGGATCAGGGTGTGGTGATTTCACTCGGTCGGGTCGTGCGGCGGGCAGACGCGTCATCGCTGGCAGCCGACGAGTCGGTCCGGCACGCGTACCTCGGTTTCTGACGGAAGTTCGGCGAGAGACAGAAGTTCGGCGAGAGACGGAAGTTCGGCGAGAAAGGAGCGATGTGGAGCGGTTCGTCTTCCTGACCGTCGACGGGCTCGCCCATGGGGCGATCTACGCCGCGTTCGCGCTCGCGCTCGTGCTGATCTGGCGCGGCACCCGCGTGGTGAACTTCGCGCAAGGCGCGATGGCAGTCGTGTCGGCCTACATCGCGTATTCGGTGGCGTCGGCGAGCGGGTCGTATTGGGTCGGCGCGATCGCGGCGATCGTGTCCGGACTCCTGCTCGGCGTGCTTGTCGAACGGGGCGTGATGCGCTTCGTCGCGCACACCGCGCCGCTATCGGCGATCGTGGTCGCGCTCGGCGTCAGCCTGCTGATTGCCGCGATCATCGGCATCCTGTACGGCGTCGACCAGCGGCCGTTCCCGGTGCCGTTCAGCCGGACGCCTTACACGATCGGCAGCTACGCGGTGTTCTCGCCGTTCACGTTGTTCACGTTTGGTGTGGTCGCCGTCGTCGTGATCGGCATCGGACTGCTGTTCACACGCACATCCGTGGGCCTGCGGATGCGCGCGTCTGCGTTCGCGCCGGAGACGGCACGGCTGCTCGGCGTGAACGTGTCGCGCGTGCTCACCGTCGGCTGGGCGCTCGCGGCCGTTGTCGGCGCGGTGGCCAGCCTGCTGATCATCCCGACCGCGTTCCTTCAGCCCAACGCCATGGACCTCGTGTTCGTGACCGCCTTCACGGCGGCCGTTATCGGCGGGCTGGACAGCCCGGTCGGCGCGGTCGTCGGCGGTCTCGTGGTCGGTCTGCTGCTCTCTTATGTCAGCGGCTACCTCGGCAGCAATGTGACGTCGATCGGGGTGCTCGTGCTGCTCGTCGCCGTGCTGTTGCTGCGTCCGGGTGGCCTGTTCACGATGCGGCAGGCGAGGCGGGTATGACGGGCTCGGACGCGGCTGTCGCGCCATCGGCGGAACGCCGGACGGCAGGCGGTGTGCTGCGGCGGCTCGCCGGGTCGCCGATGCTGGGCCGTCCTGGGCGCGGCTTCACGCTCGCGCGACACCTCGCGGTCGCGGTCGTCGGCCTCGCGGTCATGTGGTACCTGACCGACCACGTCGAAGCGTTCTACGACTTCCAGATCGCCACGATCGCGGCGTATCTCTGCGTGGTCGCCGGACTGACCGTGCTGACCGGACTCAACGGACAGGTGTCGCTCGGCCACAGCGCGTTGATGGCGGTCGGCGCGTACACCGTCGGGCTGCTGCTCAGCAAGTTCAACGATCACAACGTGCGCGCGCAGTGGACGGTGCCGCTGGCGCTCGCGCTCGGCGTCCTCACGACATCGGTCGCCGGTGGCGTCATCGGCCTCGCCGCCGCTCGGCTTCGCGGCCCGTACCTTGCCGGTCTCACGCTCGCGATCGTCGTGGTGGTGCCGTCCATCGCCACGCAGTTCGGTTCGCTGTTCCACGGCGATCAGGGGGTGCCCGTACCGGCGCCGCCCGCGCCGACATCGCTCGGGCAGTTCTTCCCCCAGGAGGAGTGGGACGCGTGGATCGCCTTGGCGGCCGCCGGTCTCACGCTGTTCTTCCTTGCGAATCTCGTACACGGTCGGGTCGGCCGCAATCTCCGCGCGGTCCGCGACCACGAGGTCGCCGCGCAACTTGCCGGCATCAACGTCGCGCGTACGCAGGTCACCGCGTTCGTCGTCAGCGCCGCGTGCGCCGGTCTGGGCGGCGGCGTGATCGCGGTCATCAACCAGAGCGCGTCGCCGGACAGTTTCGCGCTCACGCTGTCGCTCTACCTGCTGCTCGCCATCGTGCTCGGCGGGCTCGGCAGCCTATACGGCGCGATCTGGGGGTCGATCGCGATCGTCTGGCTGCCATATCTGACCAACAAGGTGATGAACGGTCTCACGCTGTCGGCGGCCGAGGCCGCGAAGCTCCGCGGCAACGTGCCGCTGGCGATCTTCGGGCTCGCGCTCGTCATCATCGCGATCGCCGCTCCCGGCGGCATCCAGGGCCTGCTGCGACGAGCAGGCCGATGGGCACGAGCGCGGTTTGCCTCGCGCGTGCCGCAACCCCCGTCTTCGACCGGTCGCCGTCCGGAAACATCGCCGCCTCACGGCGGCGCTACACACCGGCAGGCGGCCGGACCCGAAGGCCTGCCACCCACCACCCCATCCGCACCAACATCCGAAGTCACGACCTGAAAGGTCGGTGTCGAATGGCACGTCACACCCGGCGCGGGATCGTCCTCGTCGCCACCATCGGACTCGTCACCGCGCTCAGCGCGTGTACGAGCGGCAACAGCGGCAGCGGCGGCGGCAACAACGCCGCGGCCGCGGTACCCGGCATCACCGCGACCACCGTCACGGTCGGCTCCCACCAGCCGCTGACCGGTCCGGCCGCCCCGGGCTACTCGAAGATCTCGCCGGCCACGAACGCGTACTTCCAGTACGTGAACGCGCACGGCGGTGTCAACGGGCGCAAGATCATCTACAAGGTCATGGACGACACGTACAACCCGGCAACCACGGTCACCGTCGTGCACCAGCTCGTCCAGCAGGACAAGGTGTTCGCGATCCTGAACGGCCTCGGCACGCCGACGCATACGAACGTCATCCAGTTCCTGAACGACAACAAGGTGCCCGACCTGTTCGTCGCGTCCGGCAGCACGACGTGGAACCAGCCGCAGAAGTACCCGTGGACGTTCGGATACCAGACCGACTACACGGTCGAAGGCAAGGTCCTCGGCTCGTACATCAAGCAGAACTACGCGGGCCAGAAGGTGTGCTTCTTCGGTCAGGGCGACGACTTCGGCGCCGACGAACTCGCCGGCGTGAAGCTTGAGCTCGGCGACAGCGGCGTCACGAGCGCGCAGACCTACGTCGTGACGAACCAGAACGTCGGGCCGCAGATCGGCGCCCTCAAGGCAGCCGGCTGCCAGGTGACTGTGGCGGCGACCATCCCGGGCTTCACCGCACTCGCACTCGGCACGGCAGCGCAGCTCAAGTTCCAGACCCAGTGGATGGTGTCGAGCGTTGGCGCCGACTACAACACGGTCAACGGTCTGCTGAAGGTTCCACCGCTGCTCGAGGGCGTCATCACGTGCGGCTACCTGCCCTCCACGTCGTCGGACACCGACCCGTGGATCACGCTGTTCAAGCAGATCAACCAGCAGTACAACAACAACGCGCCGTGGGACGGCAACGTCGAGTACGGCATGAGCGTCGGCTACCTGTTCGTGCAGGCGCTGCAGGCGGCCGGCAAGAACCCGACGCGCGAGTCGATCGTCCAGGCGATCGAAAAGGGCGGCTTCACCGGCCCCGGCATCGTGCCGCTCGCGTTCTCGTCGACGAACCACTCCGGCTACACCGGCGTGCAGCTGGCGAAGATCACCAACGGCCAGACCGTTGCGTTCGGCTCGGCGTACACGACGGACGACGGCTCCGGCCCGGTCGTCGCGTACAACGGCACCGAGGGCGCGGTTCCGCCGAACGGCATCCCAGCCAGCGGCTGATCAATCGGTAGCCGATCTGTCGGCGGCGGCCGCCTGACCTCGACCACGAGGCGGGCGGCCGCCCAACCGCAACGCGGGCCTGCTGCACCGACCACCGCCCGAGGAGCGCGCATGCCGGAAGGCGTTCGCATCGACGGTCGCACCGCGCGGGCGCAGCGCACCCGTGCCGCGATCGTCGACGCACACCTCGGGCTGCTCGCGCGCGGTGACCTGAAGCCGACCGGCGAACGCATTGCCGAGGCGGCCGGCGTTTCGCTGCGTACCCTCTGGACGAGTTTCAAGGACATGGAGACGTTGTTCGCCGCCGCCGGTCAGCGACTTATCGAGCGGCAGCTTGACGTGTTCACGCCGGTCGACGTCGGCTTGCCACTGACGCAGCGGGTCGACGAATTCTGCCGGCAGCGTGCCCGCATGCTGGAGATCCTCGCGCCCGCTGCCCGGGCGGCGGTGCTCTACGAACCGTTCTCCGCTGCGCTGCGACGCAACCGCACCATCGAACTTGGTCGCGTTCGCGACGAGATCGCCGATCTGTTCGCGAACGAGCTGGCTGCCGCCGGCGCCGACCGCGAAGCGTTGCTCAACGCGCTGCTCGCCACGTCGACGTTCGCGTGCTGGTCCGTGCTGCGCGACCAACTTGGCCTGTCGTTGGACGTGGCGCGCGAAGTCATGACACGCACTGTCGGTGCGCTGCTGAGCGTGTAACCGACCGCATGCCAGTGCCGGCAGTGTTGCTTCGGCCCTATCTCCCGGCGCGGTCGAACTCCACTACCGATCGCGCCCCGATGCCCGCGGACATCCGGTCGAACGCGGCCGGGATATCACCAAGGCCGATCCGGTCGGTGACGAGCGCTGCCACGTCGAGACGTCCCTCGCGTACGTGGTCGGCGAGCAACGGCAAGTCGGTCGTTGGATCGCCGTTGCCGTAGACGCAGCCGCGAAGCGTACGCGCGAAATGGAACAGCTCGAGTGCGGAGAACGCCACCATGTCGTCGGCTCGGCCGACACCGACGACGGTGGTCGCGCCGCCCCGTCGAGTCGACGACCACGCGGCCCGGATCGTCGCGGCACGACCAACGCATTCGATCGCATGGTCCGCGCCGTCGCCGGTCAGCTCGCGAACCTGTCGCGGCACCGCCGGCTTCGCGTCCGGCGGGTCGGCGACGAGGAAATGCGTGGCGCCGGCCCGGCGCGCGAGCGGTTCCTTGCCCGGATGGACATCCACGCCAATGATCGGGTCGGCACCCGCGAGCCGTGCCGACTGTACGACGGCAAGACCGACGCCACCGAGGCCGTACACGACGACGGATTCGCCGGACCGCACGCGCGCCGCATGCGTCACGGCGCCGTAGCCGGTGAGCACCGCGCAGCCGAGCAACGCGGCGTCGGCGAAGGGTACGCCGTCCGGCAGCGGTACGACGCCGCCCGCGGGTACGACGGTCTCCTCGGCGAACGCGGCGGTGCCAAGGCCCGGGTAGAGCGGCGTGCCGTCCGACAGACGGGCATAGGGTTCGGTGCCGGCGTCCGCGCCGTGGATGCACAGATATCCCTCGCCCCGACGACAGAACTGGCACGTGCCGCACGCCGGAGACCAGTTGAGCACCACACGGTCGCCCGGCACGACACCGGTCACACCCGCGCCGATCTCGACGACCGTACCCGCGCCCTCATGGCCGAGCACCGCGGGCACCGGCTGGCGGAGCGTTCCGTTGGCAAGCGACAGGTCGGAGTGGCACACACCGGCCGCCGCGATGCGGACCCGGACCTGGTTCGGACCGGGCGCCGGAAGGTCGATCTCGGCCACCTGCATGGGCGCGCCGACCTCGGTCAGCACCAGGGCTCGTGGCACGGCAAACCTCCCGGCTGCGTGGTTGGTGGCGCCGACTGGTCGAGGCCGGCGGCAGGCAGCGGCTAGAACTGCTGCGACTGATACTGCAGGAATTCGGCGAGCCCGTGGTGTCCGAGTTCGCGCCCGACGCCGGAGGACTTGAATCCGCCGAACGGCGCGACCGGGTTGAACGCGCCGCCGTTGATGTCGACCTGACCGGTGCGCATCCGTGCGGCGAACGTGGCCGCCGTGTCCGAGTCGGCTGCCCAGACGCCGCCGGCGAGACCGTATTTCGTGCCGTTCGCGATCGCGAGCGCCTCGTCCTCGTCGCGGTAGCGGAGGATGGACAGCACCGGACCGAAGATCTCCTCCTGTGCGATGCGCATGTCCGGACGTACGTCGGCGAAGACCGTCGGGCGTACGAAGTAGCCGACGTCGCGCCCGTCCGGCGGCGCGGCACCACCGGTCACGAGCCGAGCGCCCTCGGCCACCCCGACGTCGATGTAGTCCCGTACCCGGGTGCGCTGCCGGTCGGCGACGAGCGGGCCGATCCGCGTCGCGGCGTCGAACGGGTCGCCGGTCGGATATTTGCCGGCCGCGTCGGCGGCGAGCGCGACAGCGTCGTCGTACATCGACTCGTGCACGAGCATGCGCGTCCAGGCGCTGCATGTCTGTCCGGCATTGAGGAACGCGTTGCCGACGCCGACCTTGACCGCCTTGGCGAGATCCGCGCCGGGCAGGATGACGTTCGCCGATTTGCCGCCGAGTTCCAGTGCCACGCGCTTCAGTGCGCCACCGGCGATCGCTCCGATGCGTTGGCCGACCGCGGTCGAGCCGGTGAACGAGATCATGTCGACGTCCGGGTGCTCGACGAGCGCTTGTCCCGCAACGGTTCCGCTGCCGGACACGACGTTCAGCACACCGGGCGGCAGTCCCGCCGCTGTCATCACCTCGGCAAGCAAATACGCCACAAGCGGCGTGTCCTCGGCCGGCTTCAGCACGACGGTCGCACCGGCCGCGAGCGCCGCGGCGACCTTCGCGACGATCTGGTGCAGCGGGTAGTTCCATGGGGTGATCGCGCCAACCACGCCGACCGGTTCGGCGCGCACCACGGAGTTGCCGATCTTCTCGGTGAACGCGAACTCGGCGGCAAGCGTGGCGAACGATTCGAGCACCGTGAGCGGCAGGCCGACGTGTAGCCGTTGGGCCAGCGCGAGTGGCGCGCCGAGTTCCGTCGCGATCAGTTCGGCTGCGTCGTCGGCGCGTGCCTTCAGCTCGTCGCGAGCCGCGGCGAGCACCGCCGCGCGCTGCGCCGGCTGGGTCGCGGCCCAGCCGCTCGTGGCCGCCCTGGCGGCCGACACGGCGACGTCGATGTCGGCTGGGCTGCCCGCCGGTACGGTCGCGATGACGCGTTCGGTGGCTGGGTTCACGTCCTCGATGGCCTCGGTGGTCGACGGCTCACGCCATTCGCCGCCGACGAAGATATGGGTGCGGCTCGCGATGTGCATGTCGGCCATCATCCACCGGTCGGATGCGGCACGCCCATCGGGTTCGACCCCGGAATCGACGTAAACGCGACGACGGCGAGCGGCGTGAGCCGATCCCGCAGCCGCTCGGTCCGTTCCGGGCCGAACGCGTCCCAGACGCGGTTGGCCGCCCGATCGGTGGCCGCCTCGGCGGCGGCGTACGCATCCGCGCCGTCCGGTGTGTGCGAGCCGTCCGGGCGCAGCCAGCCACGGTCGACGAGACGTGTGGTGGCCGCGTCCCACTCGCTGTCCGTCCAGCCCCGGTATTGCTGCATCGCGGCCCGGTTGGCGTCACCGGCGCGCCACACCACCGACTCGATGCCGCCGAAGCCGTACGTGACGAGCGCCGCCACGTGACCGTCGCCGCGGTGTTCGCGCATCGTGGTAGCGGCCTGCCAGAGTCGCGCGAGGGCGGACGCGTCGGGATCGCGTGGCAACGCCATATTCGCCGCGCCGAGCGGCCGGCCCTCGGGCTCGAGCAGATCGACCGCTGCCTCGGCGAGATCGGCCGCCTCGGCCAGCGCGCTCGGCTCCACGTCGACCGCGAGGCGCAGCAGCGCCGCCTCCGCGCCGGTCCGCCGCGCGTGAAGCGTCTGGGCCGGCGTGGCACGCGACCACACGTCGGGCAGCGCCCGTTGCACCATCTGGGGCGCGAATCCGTAGAACATCGCGATGACCGGGGCCGCGTCGAGCGGACCGAGCGGCGCGACCCGACCGGCGAAGTAGCCGCGCCAGTAGCCGCGCAGACCCGCGGCTTCGTACGCGTCCCGAGCCTCGGCCGAGAAATAGGTAACCGCGTGAATCGGTTCGAACCGCGTCCACATCTGCCGTGCGAGGGTCAGTGAGCGTCTCGGGTTCGTGTCGATCATCCGTACCCTCAATTCATGGCTGGGACTGGCCAACGGGCGCCGAATGCCGCATCCGCGTACATGAGACGGTACGACCGCCGGCCGCCGACGGTTCAGGTCGCGGACCCGCACGCTGTCGGCAACGCGAGGGTGGCGTCCGTACGCGCGAGCGCGGCCCGTCGGGTGATACTGCCGGCATGTGTTACGGAGACGACGCGCGCCCGCCGGCGCCGCCCATCGCGAACCCCATCGGACACCACGGCGATCTGGTGCTGACGTCCGCCGACGGTACGCGTTTCGCCGCGTACGAGGCGCATCCGCAAGCCCCGTCGAGCCGCGGCATGGTGATCCTGCCCGACGTGCGCGGGCTGCACCACTTCTACAAAGAACTGGCACAGCGCTTCGCGGAGGCAGGCGTGCACGCGGTCGCGATTGACTACTTCGGTCGCAGCGCCGGATTGACCGGCCGCGACGAGGACTTCGAATACCGGCCGCACGTCGACCAGCTGGACTATCGCGACGTCACGGCCGACGCATCCGCCGCTTGCGACGTGCTGCGCGAGACGACCGGCGCGACCGCGGTGTTCACGGTCGGCTTCTGCATGGGCGGCGCGATGTCGTGGCGCCAGTCCGCGTCGCCCAGCGGCTACGCCGGCAACGTCGGCTTCTACGGCATCCCGTCGCGGGTCACCGAGTTGCTGCCCGAGATGCGCTCGCCGCTACTGATTCTCGCCGCCGGCCAGGACTTCACGCCGGTCGCCGAGACGGAGAAGTTCGCCGACGAGGTGCGGGCGGTCGGACCGGAAGTGGACATGACCGTCTACCCGGACGCGCCACACAGCTTCTTCGACCGTACCTTCGGGGAGCACGCGGACGACTGCGCGGACGCGTGGCGGCAGATGCTCGCGTTCATGGACAAGCACGCCGCCTGAGCCGCGCGGCGTGAGCGAAACGGTCGGCGCGCGACCCTCCGGTCCGAACGCGCGCGTGGCGGCCTCGACGGTGTCGTCGAGGCCGCCACGGCCGGGGAGGAGACCGATCTGAGGTGACCCGTCAGGGTCAGTGCGCGGCGTCCGGGCCGGGTGCGGCTTCCTCGGTCGGCAGCGTCGCGTCGCCCACGCCGGTGCGCTGTGCCGGTGGCTGCGCAGCCGCCTGCTTTGCGGCTGAACGGTTCCGGAACGCCTGGATGATGAGCAGGACCGGAACGACGAACACGTAGTACGACACGAACACCGTGCCACCGTTGAAGATGAACTGCAGGTAGATCGCGTAGACCAGGAACGCGATGCCGAACACACCGTTGATGCCGCGGGCGAGCGCGGTGCGACCGCCGAAGCCGGTGGCCGCCGTGACGACCAGCAGGATGCCGCTGATCGCGAGCAGCAGTGAGTAAAGGTTGAACTCGGTGTCGGTCATCTGGGCGATGGCGTGGCTCATGGTTGGATGGCTCCGTCGCGTAGTGCCGCCGCCTCCGGGGCATCGACCACGGGTGTGTTCGACGGGCGGTGAGCGACGTCAGTATGGCGAGTGGTACCCCCGCGCGCGACCCGGCATTTCGGGGCAAGCAGGACCGGTAAGGTGCGGTGACACCGGACGGCGTGCAGTGCGGAACGGAGTGGACAGTGGACGCGGTGAGCCTGGCGGACTATCGCGAGCGTGTCGCACGTATGTATCTCGACGACACCGATCTCGCCGGATTCCGTGCCGCGCGCGACGAGTTGTTCGCGACACACCCGCAATCGCCGATCCCGGCCAACGAACGAGCAATTTTCGCCGGTGCGAAGTATTTCCCCGAGTCGGACGATGGGCGTGTCACGGTGGCCATCCGCGAGTCGGCCGACGGAGACGAGGGACTGGACATCGACAGCGGCGGCGAGGATGGCGTGCTCCACTATCGACGCGTCGGCATTCTCGACACTCCGTGGGGCGAGCTCACGCTGTTCTGGCTGGCGGCGTACGGCGGCGGGCTGTTCCTGCCGGTACGCGACGGCACCGCGGCCAAGAACTTCGACGGTCCGCGTACGTACGGCGCCGGTCGCTACCTGACCGACACGGTGAAGGGTACGTTCGGCCGCGGCGTGGTGATCGAGGCGCCGGACCGGGTACGGCTGGACTTCAACTACGCGTACAACCCGTCGTGCGCGTACGACGACCGGTGGGCGTGCCCGCTCGCGCCGGCCGAGAACCGGCTCGCCGCGCCGATCCGCGCCGGCGAGCTCGCCTACCACCCCTGGTAGAACTACACCCATGACCGACGGGATCTTCGACACGAGCGGGACCTACTCGAGCGGGACCTATCAGCCCGGCAGCGACCGATCCGGCATCGACCCGACCGACGAGGTCGTCGACATCTGCCGCGACCTGATCCGCATCGACACCACCAACACCGGCGACCTTGCGACCGGTAAGGGCGAGCGGGCGGCCGCCGAATACGTCGCCGCGAAACTCGCCGAGGTCGGCCTCGAGCCAACGGTCGTCGAGTCGGCGCCCGGCCGGACCAGCGTCATGGCGCGCATCGAGGGGGCGGACCGCACCCGCGGCGCGCTGCTGGTGCACGGGCACACCGACGTCGTACCGGCCGATGCCGCCGAATGGTCGGTCGACCCGTTCGCCGGCGAGATCAAGCCGGACGCCGACGGTGTGGACTACCTCTGGGGTCGCGGCGCGGTCGACATGAAGGACTTCGACGCGATGATGCTGGCGGTGGTCCGCGACTGGGGTCGTCGCGGTGTGGTGCCGCCGCGCGACATCGTGCTCGCGTTCACCGCGGACGAGGAGGCGGGCGGCGAATACGGCGCGCACTACGTCGTCGACAACCACTCCGAACTGTTCGACGGATGCACCGAGGCGGTCGGCGAGGTCGGTGGCTTCTCCGTGTCGGTTTCCTCGGACCTGCGGCTCTACCTGATCCAGACGGCCGAGAAGGGCATCGACTGGCTACGTCTGGTCGCCAAGGGCCGGCCCGGCCACGGCTCGATGCTCGCCGACGACAACGCGGTCACCGCGTTGGCCGAGGCCGTGGCGCGGGTCGGCCGCCATCGGTTCCCGATGCAGATCACCCCGGCGGTACGCGACTTCCTCACCGAGATCGCCGATGTGCTGGGCATCGATCTCGATCCGGACGACCCGGAACTCGCCATCGCTAAGCTCGGCCCGATCGCGAACCTGATTGGCGCCACCATCCGCGACACGGCGACCCCGACCGGTCTCACCGCGGGGTACAAGCACAACGTCATCCCTAGCACCGCGTCGGCGACCGTCGACTGCCGTACCCTCCCGGGGCGCTCGGAGGCGTTCCTCGCCGAGACCCGCGACCTGGTCGGGCCGGACATCGAGATGACCTACGTGCAACACCATCCGGCCGTGGAGACGACGTTCGACGGCCCACTCGTGGACGCCATGGCGGCGGCGCTGCGCGCCGAGGACAACGGCGCGCGCCCGGTGCCGTACATGCTGTCCGGGGGTACCGACGCGAAGGCGTTCATGAAGCTCGGCATGCGGTGTTTCGGCTTCTCGCCGCTGCGCCTGCCGGCGGATCTGAACTTCGCCGCGCTGTTCCACGGGGTAGACGAGCGGGTGCCGATCGAGGGGCTAAAGTTCGGCGTGCGGGTGCTCGATCGTTTCCTCAGCCAGGCGTAACGTCCGGGCGCGGGGCGGCGCCGGTCGGTTCCGCAACGCCGCTTGTGAAACCGGACGAATGGGATGAGTGGGTCGAGATGACTGACGAGCACGCACACCTCGACGACGCGCTGGAGAAGGTGATCACCGCCGCGCGTACCCACCTGTCGGCGGTCCGGGCGGCCGACGGGCGGGTCGACGACGACGCCGTCTGGAAGGCATACGTCGAACTCAACAACGCGTCGTTCGACTATGACGACGCGCTGCTCGATGCGTACGGCGAGGTGACGCCGTGGGACGTGGACGCGATCGATCCGGAGCTGGCCGACGAAAAGGTCAGCCAGATGGCCGAAATCGCGTCCGCCGACGACCCCTACGCGAAGGTGATCTCAGTACGCCAGCGCCGTGACTACCGGGTGCCGAGTGTCACGGCACTGCTCAAGGCAGCCGGGGCGGCGCGACGCGAATCGATGGGCAGTGACGACGGCGCGGACGAGCCGGTCGAGACGGTCGGTGAGGCGGTCCTCGAGTTGCTGCAGTCCGGCGACGGATCGCTTGGCGCGCTCGACGTCCCGGAGTTGGAACCGCTCGACGGTCTGGTCGCGGTGACGGAAGTCGCGACGCCACTCGACCTTGCTCAGTTCGAAGAGATCGACGGAATCGGGCCGTTCAGCCTCGAGGCACCTGACCGGCTGATCGGTCGGCTGGACGAGCAGCCGTATACGGACCTCGACGCGTACGAAGACGAGGAGTAGTCGCGTCGCGCCATGCCGTGCCGCGGCGCGAGAGGGCATCGCCGTGTGGCACTCTTTCCGGCAACTCCTGGCCACTTCGCATGGATTAAACGGCCGGCAACGCGCAGGATAACGTGATGGACTACGAGTACGCGCCGCTGCGGATTCCCAACGACATCGATCGGGCCACCGCTGCGGCGCAGCTGACCATTGCCGCTGAATTCTCCGACTGGGAGCTGACCCGGGTTCGCCTACTTCGCGACGGAACGCGTCAGGTGGTCCTGCGGCGGCGGCTGACCGGTCGGCCTCTGCCCGGCGTCGGCTGGTAGCCGCCCGGGACACTCGGTTCACGCATCACTGGCCCTGTCGACATCAGCGCCGGCCGGCGCTCTTTGCTGGGTAACCGCGCCAGGTCAGGCCTTCGACCCCGCCCGGTCGGGTCGGCCCTGCCTGTTCAGCCCTGCCGCTCGGGATAGCCGAACCCGATGACGGAGACGTCGTCGAGCGCCTGGCTGATCTCCGCCGGCAGCGCGATCTCCTCGGTCTGCAGCGCCGCCAACAGCTGCCCGACGGTACGAGCGCCGAGCACCGGCGCCACAACACCCGGCCGATCCCGTACCCACGCAAGCGCGACCTCGGCCGGCGAGACGCCGAGCCCGGCCGCGGCGGTGACCACCGACTCGACGATGGCCGAACAACGTGGTTCCAGATAGGGCGCGACGAACCGCTCGAAGTGCGGCGACGCGCCGCGCGAGTCGGCCGGCCGACCGTTGCGGTATTTACCGGTCAACACCCCACGGCCGAGCGGCGACCACGGCAGCACGCCAAGACCGAACGCCTGGCAGGCCGGCAGCACCTCACGCTCGATGCCGCGCTCCACCAGCGAATACTCGACTTGTACGGAGACGATCGTCGCGCGGGACGGAAACGCCGTCTGCCACGTCGCCGCCTGAGCGGTCTGCCACCCGGAGAAGTTCGACACGCCGGCGTAGCGGACCCGGCCGGACGCGACCGCGTAGTCGAGCGCGGAGAGCGTCTCCTCCAGCGGCGTGTCGGTGTCGAAACCGTGCACCTGCCAGATGTCGACGTGGTCGGTGCCGAGTCGGCGCAGGCTGGCGTCGAGCGCTCTTAGCATGTGACCTCGCGATGTATCGTGACGTCTTTCCATGCCCGGTCGCAGCCCCGCCTTCGTCGCGATGAGGATGTCGTCGCGCGCCACGAGGCCGGACAGGAGTGCGCCGATCACCTCCTCGGCGACGCCGTCGGCGTACACGTCCGCGGTGTCCAGCAGGTTGCCGCCGACCTCCACGTACGTCTTGAGCTGCGCGGCCGCGTCGTCGGGGTCGGTGTCCGCGCCCCACGTCATGGTGCCCAGCGCAAACCGCGAGACCAGGAGTCCCGAGCGGCCGAGCGGGCGCTGCTGCATTGTCCCCGACGGTACCTGCAGGCGCGTCGACGGTGCTGGAGGCGTGCCGTGCTGCACGCGCGCGTGCGTCGACGGTGCTGGAGGCGTGCCGGAATGTGCGGACAGGCGCGGCGCGGCCGGCGGACGCGCACCGGGTCAGGGCGGCTACCCTGATGCGACCCGCGCGCACCCGCCGCCAGCGCGCACCGCCTCCAGTGCAAGGGTCTCGCGAGCCGTTGGACAGAAGGGACGACGCGTGCGCCTCGGACTGAACCTCGGCTACCAGGCCGCCTGGACCACACCAGCGAGCCATCTCCAGCTCGCGCAGGAGGCCGATCGGCTCGGCTTCTCGGTGGTGTGGACCGCGGAGGCGTACGGGTCGGATTCGCCGACCATGCTGGCCTGGATCGCCGGGCAGACGAGCCGCATCGACGTCGGCGCGGCGGTGATGCAGATCCCGGCCCGCACTCCGGCGATGACCGCGATGACGGCGGCCACCCTCGACGCGCTGTCCGGTGGACGATTCCGGCTCGGGCTCGGTGTCTCCGGTCCACAGGTATCCGAGGGATGGCATGGCGTACGGTTCGGCGCGCCGCTTGCGCGTACCCGCGAATACGTCGACATCGTACGGATGGCGCTGGCCCGCGAACCGGTGTCGTACCAGGGCCAGCACTATCAGTTGCCGTTGCCGGACGGCGCCGGAAAGGCGCTGCGCCTGACGCTCCATCCGGTGCGCGATCGGATCCCGATCTACCTGGCGGCGGTCGGACCGCGCAATCTCGAACTGACCGGCGAGATCGCGGACGGCTGGCTCGCCATCTTCTTCGCGCCCGAGTTCGCCGACGACCTGCTCGCCTCGATCTCCGCCGGCCGCTCGCGCGCTAGCGGCACCCTCGACGGCTTCGACGTGGTGGCGAGCGCGCCACTGGTGATCGGCGACGACCTCGATGCGTGCGCCGCGTTGGTGCGCTGGTATGCAGCGCTGTACGTGGGCGGCATGGGCAGCCGGGAGCAGAACTTCTACAACGCGCTGGCGGTCCGGATGGGGTACGCCGACGCGGCGCGCGACATCCAGGATCTCTATCTCGCCAAGCGGCAAGCGGAAGCGGCCGCCGCCGTACCGTTCGAGTTTCTGGACCGGACTAGCCTGCTTGGTCCCGTCGATCGGATCGCGGCACGCATGCGCGACTACGCCGCCGCCGGGGTCACCACATTGTCAGTGTCGCTGTTCGTCGGCGATGTCGAGGATGGTGTACGCGCGCTGCGCGCCGCCGCCGACGCGCTCGACATGTCCGGAGTAGGGGAGTAGTCCGTGCCGCTCGCGCTGTGGAAGGCCATCGTCCTGGGCATCGTCGAGGGCCTCACCGAGTTCCTGCCGGTGAGCTCGACCGGTCACCTCACGATCACCGAGAAACTGCTGCACATGGACATCTCCGGCCCGGGTCCGACTGCGTTCACCGCGATCATCCAGGTCGGCGCGATCATCGCCGCGATAATCTACTTCTGGCGCGACATCTGGCGCATCATCCGCGGTTTCGTCGAGGGTCTCTTCAGCGCGGAGGCTCGACGCTCGCCGGACTGGCGGCTGGCCATCTTCGTCATCATCGGCACGATCCCGATCGCGATCGTCGGCCTCGCGCTGAAGCACTTCATCGAGAACGACCTGCGCAGCCTTTGGGTAGTGGCGGTCGGGCTGATCACGTGGAGCGCCGTGATGGTGTTCGCGGAGCACGCCGCTACGCAGACCCGGCACGAGGATCGGCTCACCAACACCGACGCCGTCGTGCTCGGCATCTTCCAAGTGTTCTCGTTGATTCCCGGCGTGTCCCGGTCGGGCGCCACGATCAGCGGTGGCCTGCTGCGCGATATCGACCGCGTGACGGCGACGCGCATGTCGTTCCTGCTCGGCATCCCAGCGCTCGCCGCGGCCGGTGGACTCGAGGCGATCAGCGACAGCCACCAGATCGCCGACACCGTCGGCTGGACACCCACAGCTGTCGGGCTCGTGGTGAGCTTCATCGTCGGGTACGTCTCGATCGCTTGGCTGTTGCGGTTTGTGGCGCGCCACTCGATCGTCTGGTTCGTGCCGTACCGGCTCGCGCTCGGTGCCGTGATCATCGCCGCGCTCGTCATCGGCGGGACGTCGTTGAGCTCATGACCCGTGAGCCCGCGCGTTGCCAGTAACGTAGGCAGTCGTGGCCACCGTTCTCCTGCTGCGGCACGGTCGTACCACCGCGAACGCGGGCGGGACGCTTGCCGGACACCAGCCCACCGAGCTGGACGACGTCGGCCGAGCGCAAGCGGCCGCGGTCGGCGCGCGCCTTAACGCCGCCGGGCTCGTGCCGCACCTCGTAGTGACCAGCCCGTTGGTGCGGTGCCGGCAGACCGTCGAGGCCGCGTTGCCGGGCACCGCGTACGTGGACGATGCCCGGCTCGTCGAGTGCGACTACGGCGACTGGTCAGGCCAGCCGCTCAAGAACCTTGCCAAACAGCCGCTGTGGCAGGTCGTACAGGCACATCCGTCGGCTGCGACGTTCCCCGGCGGTGAGTCCATGGCGGCGATGTCGGCACGTGCGATCGCCGCGATCCGTGATGCGGACGCGCGTGCCACGCAGGCGTACGGCCCGGAGGCCCTGGTTCTCGCGTGTAGCCACGGTGACGTCATCAAAGCGATCGTCGCCGATGCGTTGGGTCTGCACCTCGACCTGTTCCAGCGTTTGTCGGTCGATCCCGCGTCGCTGACCGCGATCCGCTACACGCCGGTGCGGCCGTTTGTCTTGCGCCTCAACGACGTCGGCGGCGACCTCGCCGGCCTCAAGCCGCCGAAGCGGCGCGGGCGCCGGGGGCGGCGCGCGACGTCCGACGCGGAGGTCGGCGGCGGTGCTGGTGCGGACGGACCGGCTGTCCCACCGGCCACACGTGCCACGCGAGCCGGGCGTGGAAGCGACGCGCCCGCCGACCGGATAGTGTCGAAGACATGACCCATCAGGTGTACGAGTTCGAGCCGCCGGAGCGGTTCGTGGTCGGAACGGTGGGTGCGCCCGGCGAGCGTACGTTCTATTTGCAGGCCCGGGGCGCCGGCCGGCTGATCAGCGTTGCACTCGAGAAGGTCCAGGTCAGCTTGTTGGCCGAGAAGCTCGACGAGTTGTTGGTCGAGGCGAATCGACGGTTCGGTCTGGAGATCCCTGACATCGACGCGAGCACGCTGTCCGACAACGAGCCGCTCGACAGCCCGGTCGACGAGGAGTTCCGGGTCGGAACCCTTGGCCTTGCGTACGACGTCGATACGGCAACCGTGGTGATCGAAGCGATCGCGGTGGGCGAGAACGAGGACGAGGAGACCGAGGAAGCCGCCGACGAGGATGAGATAGAGGTGGAGGACTTCGAGGCGTCGACGTCCGATCTCGACCGGCTCCGCGTCCGGCTCACGCCGTCCGAAACGCGGGCGTTCATCGAACGCGCGAAGCGCGTTGTCGCGGCCGGCCGACCGCCGTGCCCGTTGTGCGGCCAACCATTGGACCCGACCGGTCACCTGTGCCCGCGCCACAACGGCTACCACCGGTAGCCGATGGCGACGCTTGCCACTACCGAGGCGCTGGAGCTGCTCAGCCGCGGTGAGCTCGACATCGAGGGCAGGCTTGTGGACGCGTCGAATACCACGCTCCGGGCAACCATCAGCTGCGACGGCGTGACCGCGCGTTGCGTGTACAAGCCGGTGCGCGGCGAGCGTCCACTGTGGGACTTCCCGGACGGGACACTGGCCGGCCGTGAGGTGAGCGCATTCCTGGTCGGCGACGCGACCGGTTGGTCGCCTGTCCCGCCGACGGTGCTGCGGGACGGTCCCTACGGCACGGGCGCCTGCCAGCTGTGGATCGACGAGACTGACGACGACGAGGACGCGGTGGCACTGCTCGGCTTCGTACCGGCCCGACGGGTACCCAAGGGGTGGCGCCGGATCGCGTCGGCACGCGACGAGAACGACCGCCCGTACGTGCTCGCGCACGCCGACGATGCGCGCCTCGCACGGCTCGCCGCGTTGGACGTGGTGATCAACAACGCCGACCGGAAGGGCGGACACGTGCTGGTCGCCGACGATCACGTGTACGGCGTCGACCACGGCGTGTGCTTCCACGTCGATCCGAAGTTGCGGACCGTGTTGTGGGGCTTCGTCGGCGAGCCGCTGCCCGACGACATCGCGGAGGTGTTGCGCAAGCTTCGGGCCGACCTGGACGGCACCCTCGGTGAGGCGCTGCACGAGCACCTCACGATCGCGGAGGTCGCCGAGGTCGGCGCGCGCATCGACGTGCTGCTGCGCAACGGTTGCTTTCCGACGCCGACCGGTGCGTGGCCGGCCGTGCCGTGGCCGCCCATCTGAGACCGCGATCTGAGACCGCGAACTGAGACCCGCGACATCGCGGACGGCGCGCCCTGCCGATGTGTGCCGGCGCTGGTGGCTCGTTACTCTCTGCCATATGGATTCGTGGTCATCCCCCGACCTGCCCGTGTTGCCGGGCGCCGGCGTAGCGCTGAAGCTGTACGACTCCGCGCGCCAGGGCGTCTTCACCGCTAGCGGACAGGGCGGTCGGGCCACGATGTACGTGTGCGGCATCACACCGTACGACGCGACGCACCTCGGGCACGCGGCCACCATGATCACCTTCGACGTGATCAACCGCGTGTGGCGGGACAACCGACTCGCGGTCACGTACGTGCAGAACGTCACCGATGTCGATGACCCGTTGCTGGAGCGGGCGGCGCGGGACGGCGAGGACTGGATCGTGCTCGCGATGCGGGAAACCGCGCTGTTCCGGGAGGACATGGAGGCGCTGCGGATCCTGGCGCCGGCGCACTACGTCGGCGCCGTTGAATCCATTCCGGCGATCGCGGACGAGGTCGTCGACCTGTTGGACGCGGGCGCTGCGTATCGCGTCGACGACGGCACCGGCGATGTGTACTTCGACGTCGCCGTGGACGACCGGTTCGGGTACGAGTCACATCTCGACCGCGCGCAGATGTTGGCGTATTTCGCCGAGCGCGGCGGCGATCCGGACCGTGCCGGCAAACGCGACGCGCTCGACGCGCTGCTTTGGCGCGGTGCTCGCGACGGCGAGCCGGCGTGGTCGGGCGGCGCGCTCGGGCCGGGGCGGCCGGGCTGGCACATCGAATGCGCGGTCATCGCGCTCAACCTGCTCGGCGCGCGCATCGACGTCCAGGGCGGCGGCAACGATCTGGTCTTCCCGCACCACGAGATGTCAGCCGCGCATGCCGAGACGCTGACCGGCGAGGTGCCGTTCGCATCGCACTACGTGCATGCCGGCATGATCGGCCTGGACGGCGAGAAGATGAGCAAGAGCCGCGGCAACCTGGTCTTCGTGTCGCGGCTGCGAGCCGATCACGTGGACTCGATGGCGGTTCGACTGGCCTTGCTTGCCGATCACTACCGTTGCGATCGCGAATGGACCGACGACCTGCTCAAGACCGCGGAGCAGCGGCTTGCCCGATGGCGTGAGGCAGCCGCCGCGGCGGCTGGTCCGCGCGGCGACGACCTGCTCGGCGCGGTCCGCGCCCGCCTTGCCGACGGCCTCGACACGCCCGGCGCCCTCGCCACGGTGGACGACTGGGCGGAAGCCACGCTCGCCGGAGATCGGACCGACCCTGCCGCGCCCGCGCTGATGGCCGCCACGGTGGACGCGCTGCTCGGCGTCGCTCTCTAGCCGCTCACTGTCCGCCAGCACCGACCGCCTGCACCGACCGCCGCGATTACTTTGTGCAGGTCACGGTCAGAGATTTGGTCTTGGTGTGGACCGGTGACTCGACGACCAGGTCCGCATTGATCTTCGCTGGGACCGTGCCTAAGGCGTCTTTGATGTTGATGTTGACCACGAGCTTGCCGCCGCCGGCCGTCACGCGCCACGGTGATGGCGGATTGCCTTGCCGGTTCGTTCCGTTGATCACCCAGTGATACCGGACGGTCATCGGTCCGACGCCCGCGGTCAGCGTCGCGGTCAGCCCGACCGGGCACGCGAGCGGAGCCTCGCGGATCGGCGTGATCGCGGAGACGCTGGCACCGCACTTCTGCGTGTACCGCATCGAGGCGCTGCGGGCGACCGGCGAGCTCACGATGAACGTCGCCTGGACCTGTCCGGCGGGCAGCTTGATGTTCGTCAGCGGCAGGCTGAACACGTGCGACCCGGCCGTCGGGAACGTGTACGCCGCCGGACCGCCGGCCTGGTCCGGGAGCGCCGCGACGGCCCACTGGTACGTGATGGTGACCGGCGCCTTGACCGCGACAGTCGCGAAGGCGGTCGTGCTGCCGGGGCAGTCCGCACCCTGGTAGGACGGCGGCTGCATGGAGGTCTTCGCGATCGTCAGCTTGATGGACGGCGGCGCGCCGACCGTTGTCGTGGTCGGCTGTGCGGTGGGCGTGTCGGACGGTGCCGCTGCCGTCGCGTCGGTGCTCGGTGGCAGCGCCGGCAACAGCCCGGGTTGTTGGATGCCGCCGCCCCCGGGTCCGCTGCCGAGCGTGCTGAACGCCAGGAAGCCGATGCCGACCAGCACGGCCACCGCGACCGCGCCGGCCGCGATCATGAGCAGGAGCGGTCGCCGAGATGGCGGCGCGGCCGGCAACTCCATGGTGTCGTCCGGACGCGGATTGACCGGATGTGACTGGAACGGTTCGAACATGCGCTGCTCCCGGCGGGGGATCGGTCGCCGGTGGCGGATATCGACGGTCGGCGACTCACCGGCTCACATTGCCGGGCCGGTCGTTGCCGCGCAAGTAGACCGCCGCGCGACCGGACACCGCGGCGCGAGATTGTGGTGCTCAGCGGCGCTTCTTCCCGTCACGCAGGGCCTCGACCGACTTCGCGACGCGATCGGCTCGCGTTTCCGGTTTCTTGGCATCGCGAATCCACTGCACGTACGTGTTCTGGTTGGTATACGACAGCGACTCGAAGAACGCTCGCGCGGCGGGTTCGGCGCTCAGTGCGACGGCGAGATCGTCGGGCACCGCCACGGTCCGGGGCGCGTCGTCCACCTCTATGGTGACGTCCAGCACCTCACCGGCCGAGATGCCAGCGTTGCCTCGGTGTTCGGCGCTGACCCCGATCCAGAACGCACCGCCCATCGGCGCGATCGTCGTGCGGTACGTGTAATCATGCAGCGTCACGCGTACCGCTGGCCGCTTGCCCGCACCGAGCGCGTCGACGACCTCGTCCGGCACCTGGATGCCGGTCGCCGTCTTGCCGGCCAGGATCACCGCACCGCGGAACTTCACAACGTCAGTCTGACAGGTGCCTGGCGGTGCGTGAGAACACGCAATTGACGCGGCAACGCGAGTGCTAGCCAACGAAGAAGTCGGGATCCGTGTCGATCGGAGCGTTGCGTTCCGGCGGGATCTCGTACTGCTCGGTCAGTACGGTCATCGGGCCGGGCCACGTCGCCACGGCGACCTCGATCGGCCGGTGCGACCGGTCGTACGCGACGTGCACGAGGTGCAGCACCGGCGTGTCCGGTCGGATGCCCAGGATCTCGCACTCCTCCCGGGTCGGCAGTCGTGCCGTGAGCTGGTCGGTGGCGGTCGCGTAGACGCGGCCAGTGACGTCCTCGACCTCCTGGTAGAGCGGCCGCCCGAAGGACTCCATGCGCGCCAGCGAGGTGCCGTCCGCGTCCTCCGGCCGCAGCCAAGACGCGCCAACCTCGGCCGTCGCGTCCGGTGTGCGTACGACGTGCCGACGGACCACAAGCTCGGTGCCGGCCGGTATCCCGAAACAGTCCGCGACCTCACCCGGGGCGGGCGAGCGACCGACGCCGACAAGTTGCTGGCGATAGCGAGCGGCAAGGTCGGCGTGGTACCCGCGCTGGGCGCCGTACCGGCCGCGGGACAGCCGGTTCAACTTGCGCCGGCTGCCGCGCACGTACGTCCCGGAGCCCGGTTTCGTGATCAGTACGCCCTCGATGCGCAGCTGGTCGATGGCGCGTTGAACGGTCTGCTTGGCGACGCCGTACATCTCCGCGATCGTGGGTATCGACGGCAGTCGCTCACCCGGCGCCCAATCGCCGCGACGGATCCTTGATCGGATCTCGCTGGCAATCTGCCGATGGGGGTGCTCGGTGACTCCGGGATTGACGGCGGATTCGCTCGGTCGCGCGGCCGCCAGCGCTCCGGATGCGTTGACTGGCACGGAGTTAAACTAGCTTCCTAGGACGCGCTACCAGTTGTGACACGCCGTACCAACGTAATAAAACCAGCAGCGAACGACAGCCGTGCGTTCCGACGGGGTTGCTACTTGGCGGTCGGCCCGCCGCGACGGCGGAGGTAGCGCTCGAACTCCTGGGCGATCTCGTCGCCGGACGCCGCTCGCATGCCGTCGCCGCCGGAGCGTTCCTCGAGCTCGCGAACATAGTCGGCGAGCTCGCTGTCCTGCTCCGCGGCGACCCGCAGCTTGCGTTCCCAGGACGCCGACTCTTCGGCCAGGTCGACCATGGGAATTGGCAGGTCGAGCACATCCTCCAGACGGTGGAGCAGGGCGAGCGTCGCCTTCGGGCACGGCGGGTTGTTCGCGTAGTGCGGCACGTGCACCCAGAACGACAGCGAGTCCAACTCGGCGCGCGCGCACGCTTCGTGCAGGACACCGACGATGCCGGTGGCTCCCTCATAGCGGGTCGGCGTCAAGTCGAAGCGTTCGGCTGATGCGTTGTTTCCCGCGCTGCCACTGATCGGGAGCGGGCGCGTATATGGCACGTCGGCGAGCAGCGCGCCGAGCACGACGATGCGCTCGACCTCGAGGCTGTGGCAGACCTCGAGGATCTCTTCGCAGAATGTCCGCCAACGCATGCTCGGCTCGATGCCGCGAACGAGCAGCACGTCGCGTTCGGCGTCGGGTGGACTCGCGACGGAGAAGTGCGTGGTCGGCCATTCGATGCGACGGGTCTCACCGTCGACCAGCGACACAGTGGGCCGATTGACCTGAAAGTCGTAATAGTCTTCCGGGTCCATTGCGGAGATCTCTCGGGCTCCCCACACCTGCTCCAAATGCTCGACCGCGGCCGTCGACGCGTCGGCGGCGTCGTTCCAACCTTCGAACGCCGCGATCGCCACCGGGTTGCGAAGCACGGGTAGCCCGTCGAACTCGCTCACCACTCCAGCCTACTGGTTCCGTCGAGACGACCGCGTCTATGACGCCTCGCGGCAGCGCTACGCGTCGGCGTTGTCTATGACGCCTCGCGGCAGCGCTACGCGTCGGCGGTGTCTATGACGCCTCGCGGCAGCGCTACGCGTCGGCGTTGTCTATGGCGCCTCGCGGCAGCGCTACTCTTCGGCGGTGCTTATGACGCGTTGGCCCGCCGGGACCTTCGCGTCGGGAGACGTCGGCGAGCGACCTGGACATGGCCCGCGCCACGGATCGCGAGGGTCGCAGCACGCACCGCGGGGGACCGTTTAGCCTTGACGGGTGACACAGACCCTGGCAGACGCCCTGAACGAACCCGATCGCATCGTCGTCGCGGACGGCGCGATGGGCACGATGCTGCAGGCCGCCGATGTCACGCTCGACGACTTCCAGGGCCATGAGGGCTGCAACGAGATCCTTTGTGAGACCCGACCGGACGTCATCCGCTCGATCCACGACGCATATTTCGCGGCCGGCTCGGACTGCGTCGAGACGAATTCGTTCGGCGCGAACTACGGAAACCTGGGCGATTACGGCATCGCGGACAAGATCTACTCGCTCTCGGAGCGGTCCGCGCAGCTTGCCCGCGAGGTCGCCGACGGATGGTCGACGCCGGACCGGACTCGGTTCGTGCTCGGCTCGATCGGACCGGGCACGAAGCTGCCGACGTTGGGCCACATCGGTTACGCGACGTTGCGCGACGCGTACCAGGAAAACGCCTCGGGCCTGCTCGCCGGCGGCGCCGACGGCTTGATCGTGGAGACCTGCCAGGACCTGCTGCAGATGAAGTCCGCGATCATCGGCTCGCGTCGCGCAATGGCCAAGGCCGGTCGGTCGGTTCCGCTCATCGCGCAGGTGGCGGTCGAGACGACCGGAACGATGTTGCTGGGTACGGAGATTGGCGCGGCACTCACCGCGCTAGAACGGCTCGGCATCGACCTGATCGGCCTAAACTGCTCGACCGGGCCGGCGGAGATGAGCGAGCACCTGCGCTACCTCGCGCAACACAGCCGGATACCGCTCTCGGTGATGCCGAACGCCGGGCTGCCCGAGCTGCGCGCCGAGGGTGCGGTGTTTCCGCTGACGCCGGACGGTCTCGCCGAGGCGCTGACGCGGTTCGCATCCGAGTTCGGTACGAAGCTCGTCGGCGGTTGCTGCGGTACGACGCCGGAGCACATCTCGACGCTGGTCGAGGCGACGCGGAGCACGCGGCTAGCCTCCGGTACGCCGGACACCGAGCCGGGTGTCGCGTCGCTCTACCACAACGTGCCGTTCCGCCAGGATGCCAGCGTGCTGATGGTCGGTGAGCGTACGAACGCCAACGGCTCGAAGGCATTCCGCGAAGCGATGCTCGCCGCCGACTACCAGAAATGCATCGAGACCGCCCGTGAGGCGGCGCGCGACGGGTCGCATCTGCTTGACCTGTGCGTCGACTACGTCGGCCGGGACGGCGCCGCGGACATGCGTGAGCTGGCCGGTCGATTCGCGACCGCGTCCACGCTGCCGGTGATGCTGGACTCGACCGAGCCGAATGTGATCGAGGCCGGTCTGGAGATGCTCGGCGGCCGTTGCGTGGTGAACTCGGTCAACTTCGAGGACGGCGACGGGCCGACCAGTCGGTACGCGCGTGTCATGCCGATCGTCGCGGAGCATGGCGCCGCGGTCGTCGCGCTCACTATCGACGAAGACGGACAGGCACGTACCGCGGACTGGAAGGTCCGCGTCGCGTCGCGGCTCATCGACGATCTGACTGGGCGCTGGGGACTGCGGCGCGCCGACATCCTGGTGGACTGCCTGACGTTCCCGATCTCGACGGGTCAGGAGGAGACCCGCCGCGATGCGATCGAGACGATCGAGGCGATCCGGCAGATCGCAGCGATTTACCCGGACGTGAACTTCACGCTCGGCGTCTCGAACGTGTCGTTCGGCCTCAACCCGGCGGCCCGCCAGGTGCTGAACTCGGTATTCCTGCACGAGTGCGTCGAGGCCGGTCTGACCAGCGCGATCGTGCACGCGAGCAAGATCCTGCCGATGTCGAAGATCCCGGACGAGCAGCGCGAGGTCGCGCTCGACATGGTCTACGACCGGCGGCGCGAGGGGTACGACCCGCTGCAGCGCTTCATCGAACTGTTCCAGGGCGTCGACTCGGCGTCGCTGCGCGCATCGCGCGCCGAGGAACTCGCCGCGCTGCCGCTCAACGATCGGCTCGCGCGACGGATCGTGGACGGCGAACGCAACGGCTTGGAGGCCGATCTCGACGCCGCGCTGGAGAGCCGCAGTGCGCTGGACATCATCAACGAGACGTTGCTGGACGGCATGAAGACGGTCGGTGAGCTGTTCGGCTCCGGCCAGATGCAGCTCCCGTTCGTGTTGCAGTCCGCCGAGGTGATGAAGACCGCGGTGGCTTACCTCGAGCCGCACATGGAGAAGACCGACTCCGGCGGCAAGGGCACGATCGTGCTCGCCACGGTCAAGGGCGACGTACACGACATCGGCAAGAACCTTGTGGACATCATCCTGTCCAACAACGGATACAGCGTCGTCAACATCGGCATCAAGCAACCGATCACCGCGATCGTCGAGGCTGCCGAGTCGGCCAGCGCCGACGCGATCGGCATGTCCGGTCTGCTCGTGAAGAGCACGGTCGTGATGAAGGACAACCTCGACGAGATGAACACGCGGGGCATCGCCGCGCGGTTCCCGGTGCTGCTCGGTGGCGCGGCACTGACGCGCGCCTACGTCGAGGATGACCTCGCCGCGCGCTACCAGGGGCAGGTTCACTACGCGCGCGACGCGTTCGAGGGTCTCGCACTGATGGATCGCGTGATGGCCGCGAAGCGCGGTGGCGCGCCGGTCGTGGACGAGGCGCGCGCGGCGGCGCTTGCACAGCGCAAGGCCCGCCGGGAACGGCAGCGCGCGATCGTCACGGCCGCGCTGCCAGATCTCGACGATGCGTCGGTACGGTCGGATGTCGCGGACGACGTCGATGTGCCGGCCGCGCCGTTCCTCGGTACGCGCGTCGTGAAGGGCATCCCGCTCGCGGAATATGCGGCAATGCTCGACGAGCGGGCGACATTCATGGGGCAGTGGGGCCTGCGTGGCGCACGCGGTGGCGCCGGGCCGAGCTACGAGGAACTCGTCGAGACGGAGGGCCGGCCGCGGCTTCGCTACTGGCTCGACAGACTCGCCGCCGACCACGTGCTCGAGGCCGCCGTCGTCTATGGCTACTTTCCGTGCTACTCGGAGGGCAACGACCTGGTCGTACTCGACGAGAACGCAGCCAGCGTACGGGCCCGGTTCTCGTTCCCGCGTCAACGCCAGGAGCGGCGGCTGTGCATCGCCGACTTCTTCCGGCCGAAGGATTCGGCCGACGGTTTGGACGTTGTCGCGTTCCAGCTAGCCACCGTTGGCGAGCCGATCAGCGAGTACACCGCGAAGTTGTTCCGCGCCAACGCGTACCGCGACTACCTCGAGGTGCACGGGCTGTCCGTACAGCTGACCGAGGCGCTCGCCGAGTACTGGCACCGGCGGGTACGCCGAGAACTCGTCCTGCCCGCCGGCGCTACGCTCGCGGACAGCGATCCGGGCGACTTGGACGGCCTATTGCAGACCGAATATCGCGGCTGCCGCTACGCGTTCGGCTACCCGGCCTGCCCGGAGCTCGAGGACCGCGCGAAGGTCGTCGACCTGCTGGACGCGGAACGCATCGGCGTACACCTGAGCGAGGAGTTCCAGCTAGTACCCGAGCAGGCCACCGACGCGATCATCGTGCACCACCCAGAGGCGAGCTACTTCAACGCCAAGTAGCCTGCGGCAACATCATCCGGCATGTGACCTGCGCATTCATGGTTCAGGCTTCCTTCGCGGGGGCGCCTGGGGCACATGAGCGCCGAGCGCGTCGTCGATAGCCTGCCGGGTTCGGTCCTCGTCAGCCGGCCACAAATGGCTGTACACGTTCAACATCATCGCGGCATTCGCGTGGCCGAGCCGGTCGGAAACAACCCGCACCCACTGCCGGGCGCCGATCAACGTCGACGCGAACGCGTGCCTCAGATCGTGCATGGTCGCCGCAACCCCGCGGCACGCACCGCGGGCTGCCACACGCGGGCGTTGAACGTCGAGCAGGACAACGGCGCCCCGGTCGCTGTGGTGAAGATGAACCCGTCCGCAGTGGTCGGATAGTTGGCCAGATGAGCGGCGAGCGCCTCCACGACGACGGTGCCCAGCGGCACGATGCGGTACGCGCGCGCTGGCCGGGCCATCGCCGCCCGCGTTCTGTGACTTTACGCGTACGGGCTTGGCCGGCCCTGGACGCCCATCCGGCGATGCGGCCCGTCGGCGTTGTCGAGACTGTCACGGCGCCGTCGTATCGGCTGTAGACGCCGCACCCTTTATCAACGGTTGACGATGGAACGTAGCTGGCGGAACGCCCCGCTGGCACTGCGCGATGTCTGATCAGGCATCCGTCCACGGACGGTACGGCCGACGCCCGAGCGCAGCCGAGAGTGCGACGATCGCCCGCGTGACCCGTCGTCTGCTGGACCTGTGGCCGTTGTGGATCGCGCTCGCCCTCTTCGCCGCTCTGGCCGTTGGCGTCCTCATCCCCACGCCGGCATGGCACGGAGTCGGACCGGGGGTTCCGCCGCCGGTCCCGCCTGCCTCGACACCGAGTCGGGGGTGAGCAAGGTGAATCAGCAGCGGGTCTGGTTGGTGTGCCTGACTGTTTTGGTCGGCGGCCTGGTCACACTCGGCATCTTCAGCTTGAAGGCGAATTACGCCAACCACGGCAATCCGGTTTCGCCGCCAATCCCGTCTGCCTCCACGCCGAGCCGGTGAGCAAGGTGTTTCGAGAGCGGGCCCTCTTGGCGTGGTTGGTTGCTTTGGTCTGCGGCGTGGTCGTGATCGGCATCCTTTCAGTGCGCGTGCACGGCTACGGCACGCGCGTGCCGAGCCCGCGGAATGCCGTGTCGCAGAGCCCCAACGCCGACGCGCACCAGTAAGGGGTCTGGATGCCGATGACGAGGCACGTGAAAGGACGCTTGTGGACTCTGTGGCCGGTGTTTCTGGCCGCCAGTGTTGTCCTCGTCGCCGTCCTCGTCGTTGCGCTCTTCCCGACGCCCGTAAGCCACGCGCCGAGGGTGGCTCCGCACATCTCCATGCCGGTAGCGCGGCTCCTAGATGCGGTCGCGTTGGCACGGACAGTCCGGGTCGTCGGTGATGGCGTAGCAGGTCGAGCAGCGCCACCGGCGACGTCCCTGTGCGTCGCATCCGGTCCAGCCGGGCCGCTGCGTCACCTCGTGCCCGTCGGGGCAGACAGTCGGCGCGATCTCGACGAGCACCCGATGCCGGGCTTCTTGTCCCACTGCCGGCGGTACGCCATGATCGAACAAGCGTACGACGACAAGCGGTCCGCGGGGTCCACACTGCGCCAGGGCCGCATGACTTGAGGAGAAGGGTGCCGTCTCCAGGTCTAGTCGGCGCGGTGGGAAGCCGATGTTTCGCACCGAGCCCTACGCTGCACCCATGGCCGACCACCACACCAACGTAGTGACGCTCGACCGCGAGTTGTACTCGTACAGCGATGTGGACCGCATGCTTGACCTCGGTGCGGGTACGTCTAAGCGGTGGATCGACGGATACAGACGGCAGAGTAAGACGTACGAACCCATCGTTCGGCCACGCCCGACCGGTTCTGAGCTTGTGACATGGGGCGAATTCGTCGAGACCTCCATGCTGGCTCGCTATCGCGAAGCGGGACTGCGCATGATCAAGCTACGGCCGATCGTCCAGGGCCTGAGGGAGAGACTTGGCATCGCGTACCCGCTTGCGCACCTCAAACCGCTTGTCGACGAGCCGACGCTGTCGCTGGTATACGAACTTGAAGAGGCTGCCGAGCTCGACGGTGACCTTCGATTGGTCTACAGGCTCTCCGACGGGCAGGTGATGCTGTCCAGCCAGCTTCGGGAGTTCAAGAGCAGTGCGGACTACGGGGACGCAGACGCTGGCGACCGCGTGGTTGTGCGTCTTTACCCGTTGGGCCCGCACCGCAGCGTGACGTTCGACCCGGACCGCAAGTTCGGCCAAGCGGTGGTCCGGTCGGTACCTACCGCGGTGTTGTACGAGCAGTATCGAGCGGGCGACCCAATCGAATTCATCGCGGAGACATATGAACTGGAGCGGGACAAGGTTCTCGACGCCATCGAGTTCGAACGCCAACGTGACCTATCCGCCGCGTAAACCGCATGGGCGACCTCCGGTTTTACGTCGATGAGTCGTTGATGGGGCTCGGCAAGGCACTGTCCAGCGCTCGAACGGACACCGTCTATCCAAGTCATCCGCGGTTTCCGCAGGTCAGGCTGGGCGCCGAGGACGAACAGTGGATCCCGATCGTCGCTACGGCGGGTCTGATAGCAATCATCCGCGATCGCAAGGTGTTCACCCGCTGGTGGGAGAACGATTTGATCATCCGTCATCGACTCCGTCTCATACACATCGCCGTCAAGCGCGACCTCTCGAACTGGGAGAACCTACGGCTGCTCGTGAGGCACTGGGACCGAATCGAGGAAGTTGTCGAACGTGACGAGCCGCCGCCCTGGCGACTGAAGGTCTTGCAGAACGGCGTTGAGCTCGTGCCGGTCGCGGCGACGAAGGTGACGGGAAAGCGCCCCGTACGCGGCTAGCAAAGCGCCCCAGACGATACGGCCTGGGGCGCTCCATTGTGTGCGCAGCGGTCTACCGCCAGACGATCGGCCACACCCAACTGCGGCCGAGCCAGAACGTGATGCCGCACGTCCGTCCGTCGCGGTGTGCGACGGCGTACCGCAGCCAACTCGTACCGCGGGTTGTCACGTCGCCGATCCGGCGCGGCTCGTCAATCCGGTACGGGCGCATCAGCACTTCCCTACGTGTGACTCGGGTCGTTCCGGCAGTGTAACTGCGAAATCGCCGGCCCGGTTGGTGCCGGTGACCAATAGCCGATCCGGCATGTGTCGGCGAGACCGCATTTGGTGTTGTGACCTGGTCGGGGGACCGAGGCGCAGGTGTCGTAGTCCGTGGCGGCGAGCTGCACCCGCTCGAACGACGGTTGCGGCCGCCACCACAACTGAATGTGGACGTGGTAGGAGGTGACGTCGGCGTGGTCGCTGACAGATGCGGCGGCGACGGCGACCAGTGGCTTACCTTTCGAGTCGCGGACGACGTTGGGTGGGCCGACGACACGGGTGTCGCAGTCCTTCTCCGGCGGTGCGCAGGAGGGTGTGGCGGCGATGCTGGCCAACGCCAGCACGCCACCACTGCCAGGAAGGGCCGGCGCAGGCTGGTCGTATCTCTGGCCGTTGTGGGTCGCGCTCGTTGTCGTCGCCGCTATGGTCCTGCTCGCCTTCATGCCCACGACGCCGTATGCAAACCACGGCGGACCGGCGACCGCCCCAACTGTCTTCGACGCGGAGCGGCTGAGCACGGTGAAGCAGCGGCGGGTCTGGTTGGTGTGCCTGGTTGTCTTGGTAGGCGGCCTGGTCACGCTCGGCATCTTCAGCTCGAAAACGAACTATCGCCAACACGGCGGACCGATTTCGCCGCCGTTCTCGCCTGTTTCGACGCCGAGCCGGTGAGCATCTGACACGGCGGTTACTGATGTACGTGGGGTGCGCTGATCCCGCCGACGTCTACCCCGAGCCGGTGACGATGGACGAGCGTCTGAAGCGGTGGCAGTTGGTCGCGGTCGTCACGGTATGCGTCGCGCGGCACGAATTGGTACGACGCCAAACAGCGGCAGCCTCCGGATCGGACGGCCGGCGTACACATCCGGTTGTGTTCACAGTTCCACTGTGAACTTGACAAGGACGTGTACTGTTCACGGCGCCGATGGGGCTACCCGTCGTCATCTGTTCCGTACCCGGCCAACCGCGTCAAGCCCCGAACGCGCGGCCGCCGGAACCGAGCCGTGCCAGGAGGCAGACATGCATATCTCAGCGCATATGGACGTCGACGTCGTCGCGGTCGAGACCGAGGATGAAGTGTCGGTGCTGGTGGAACTGACCGCACCGGAGGCCGCCCCGCCGGACCCGAACACGGTCCGCCATGCCCGTACCCTCCAGGTCGTTCTCGACCGCAGCGGTTCGATGGCGGGCGACCGCCTGCAGGGCGCGATCAATGCGCTGCTGGCCCTCGTCGACCGGCTCGAGCCGACCGACAACTTCGGTGTCGTCACGTTCGACCACACCGTAGAACTTGCCGTGCCGGCCGGACCGCTGACCGACAAGCCAGCGGTCAAGCGTGCGATCGCGTCGATCGTCGACGGCGGCTCGACCGACCTGTCCGCCGGCTACCTTCGCGGGATTCAGGAGGCGCGCCGAGTGGTGGGCGCGGCGGGCGGCACGCTGCTGCTCATCAGCGACGGACACGCCAACGCGGGTGTCACCGATCCGGACGCGCTCGGCGCGATCGGTACGAAGGCGCGCCGTCACGGCATCGTGACGACGACGCTGGGGTGGGGTCTCGGGTACGACGAACGGCTGATGTCGGCCATCGCGCGTGGCGGATCGGGAAACGAGTTGTTTGCAGAGAATTCCGATCAGGCCGTCAAGCTCATCGCCGGCGAGATCGAGGGACTGCTGAGCCAGACCGCTCAGGCCGCGTCGATGCTGATTCGGCTGTCCAAACACGTCTCTCGGGTGGCCGTGATCAACGAGCTGCCGACCACGGCAACCGCCGACGGTGTGGTGGCCGAGCTGGGCAGCTTCTACGCCGGCGAGACACGCAAGGTGCTGCTGACATTCACCGTGCCGGCGCTCGCCGCCCTCGGACTCACCGAGGTGGCCACGCTCGACCTGACCTATGTGGAGCTGCCGTCCTTGAAGCAGCACATCGTGACGATGCCGCTGCACGTGAACGTGGTGCCCGGCGATGTCGCCGCCGGCCGGATCCCGGATGTCACGGTACGGACCGAGGTCGTTTACCAGCGGGCTCAGCAAGCAAAGCGGCGCGCGTCGCGGCACTTGAGCGTCGGCGACACCGCCGCGGCGATGATCGACCTGCGACTAGCGCAGGATCTCATCGCCCAGCAACGACGGTTCGACCTGCCGGAAGGCGCGGCCGCTGACCTCGCCGAAGAGGCGCAGGCGCTGCAGTACCTCGCGCAGCAGGCCGAGCATGGAGCGGCGCCGATGGCGGCGAAGTACGCCTCGATGGATGCGAGCTACAAGTCGCGCCACCGGGGGCGTACGCGACCCCGCAACGTACCGGAGGGCGATTCCGACTCGGCGGACAGCAGCCGGGCGAACCCGACGGTGCAGTAACTCAGCGGTAGCGGAAGCCGTCGAACATGCGACGGAAGAAGCCGCCCTCAACCGGAAGCGCCGGCTCGGGTGGTGGCGCCTCGCGGCGCAGCCGCCCGATCGGCTGGTCATAGTCGGCACGCGCGATCGCGTCGACGACCTGATCCTCACTGAAGTTCTCCGAGCCGGCCACGTCCTCGACGAGCCCGACAAGCATGCCGTCGCGCATGATCTGCGCGTCGAGCGCCTTGGCACCGTCCGCATCCCAGATCGCCTCGCGGCCGTCCGGCAGCGTGACGCGCACCCCAAATCGGGAGGCGGGCGCGACATGCAGATGAGCTGGAACGCCGCGTTCGCGCAGGCGATCGACGACGCGGCGGGCTCGGAGCTCTTCCATCGCCCCAAGCTAGCAAAAGGTTGCTGCCGAACCCCTGATCACGAGCTGGATGTTCGCTGTGAGTGACGCGTCGAGCTGGGTCTGGTGACGCAGATCGCGGTCCGGCACGAAGCTTCACCGGCCGTTCGTGGTCCTGACAACGTGCCTGGCTACGCTCTGCCGGTGGGTGAACGCCAGCTCGAAGCGGTGCTGTTCGACATGGACGGCACCTTGGTGGACAGCGAGAAGCTGTGGCAGCGCGCGTTGGAGGAGCTCGCCGCGACCCTCGGCGCCGAGCTGCCGCGGGCGTTGCGCGAGTCGATGGTCGGCGCCACTACGCCGCAGGCCATCGCGAGCCTCTACGACGCGATCGGACAGCCGTGGCGCAACGTCGCCGACGGTGCCCGCTGGCTCGACGACCGGGTGATGACCCTGTTCAAGGAGGGCATGACCTGGCGCCCGGGCGCCCAGCGGCTGCTGGCCGCGGTGCGTGGCGAACGCGTGCCCACCGCGCTGGTCACCGCGACGGAGCGCCCGCTCGTAGAGGTGATCTTGGGTACGATCGGCCGCGAGAACTTCGACGTGATCGTCACCGATGACGACGTGACGCTCGGCAAGCCACACCCCGAGCCCTACGCATCGGCCGCGGCCGCGCTCGGTGTCCCGACGGCGAACTGTGTCGCCATCGAGGACTCGCCGACCGGAGTCGCGAGCGCGCTTGCGGCCGGCTGTGTCGTGGTTGCCGTACCGGCGGAAGTCGACCTGTCACACGTCGCTGGCGTGACGCACGTCGCGAGTCTGACCACCGTGGACGTTGCGTTTCTCCGCGAGGCGGTCGCGGCGGCCTAGTCGAGTGGTCCGACGCCGATCGGTGCCGCGTCCGCGGTAGCCATGTCTAGCTCGGCATCGACCGGGAACGGCGGCGGGGTTCCGCCGAACGCGGGACACAGCGCCTGATGAGCGCACCACGCGCAGAGACGGCTCGGGGTTGGTCGGAAGTCCTGCGCTTCGCGCGCCTTGGCGATCGCGGCCCACAGCGCGATCAGCGTGCGTTCGAAGCGTTCGAGCTCCTCGGCGCCCGGCGTGAAGTCGCAGACCTCGGTGTCCTTGAGATAGATCAGGCGCAACACGGCCGGCACCGTGCCGCGCGTGCGCCACAGAACCAGCGCATAGAACTTCAGTTGGAACAGCGCACGCGCCTCGAAAGCCTCGCGCGGCGCGCCGCCCGTTTTGTAGTCGACGACCCGGATCGCGCCGTCCGGGGCGATGTCGAGCCGGTCGATGTATCCCCGCAACTGCAGGCGTCCGTCGTCGATCTCCGTCGAGACGAGGAATTCCCGCTCGGCGGGCGCTAGCCGGCGCGGATCTTCCATCGCGAAGTATCCGGCGAGCAACGCATGAGTGGATTCGAAGAACGCGTCGAGCTCGCCCTCGTCGACAACGGTGGCTAGCTCCGGCGTCTCTTCCAGCAGCGCGTCCCACTGCGGGGTCACCAGCTCGGCAGCGGTCGGCGGCGTGCGCTGCTCGGCGGGCAGATCGAACAGCCGCTCCAGCACGGCGTGAACCAGCGTGCCGCGCAGCTGGTCGGCGGTCGGCGCCTCCGGAATGCGGTCGATGCTGCGCAGGCGGTAGAGCAGTGGACACGACTTGAAGTCGGCGGCGCGCGATGGCGACAACGAGGGCCGCCGGCGCGAATCCTCCAGCGCGATGTCGGCCGGTGAGTCCCGTCCGGTGATCGACGGCGATTCGCCAACAGCAGGTGCTGCCGGTACAGGTGCTGCCGGTACAGGTGCTGCCGGTATCGGTGCTGCCGGGTCCACCATCATGCCGACAGCGTAAGCGAACAGTCCGACACGGTCTCGGTGCGTAGCATTGAGCACAATGACCGAGCCGCGCGCGACACCGCCGAACGCCGGACCCTCCGCTGGCCCGACGCGGCCGGGCCTGGTGCGCGTCGGGCGGGTCGCTGGCGTACCGGTCTATTTGACCTTCTCGTGGCTGATCCTCGCGGTGCTGATCACGATCGGGTACGGCAGCTATGTCGGCGGCAACCGGCCCCTTGCGGTGACATATCTGCTCGGTTTCGGCATCGTCGTGTGCCTGGTTGTGTCGGTGTTGCTACACGAACTCGGACACGCGTTCGTGGCGCGCCGCTACGGCGTCGGGGTGCGCGGCATCACGCTCGAACTGCTCGGTGGGTTCACGGAGATGGATCGTGAGGCACCGTCGCCGCGGTCGGAGGCGGCCATCGCGCTCGCCGGCCCGGGCGTGTCGTTGGTGCTCGCGCTGCTCGGCGGACTCGCCATCCCGATTACCGACCGTGGCACGGTGCTGGGCGATATCGCGATCCAGTTCGCGCTGAGCAATGCCATCGTCGCGGTGTTCAACGGTCTGCCGGGACTACCGCTCGATGGCGGCCGCGCGTTACGGGCCGGCGTATGGGCGGCGACGCGGAATCCGTACAAGGCCGACGTGGCCGCTGGCTGGGCCGGTCGGGTCATCGCGCTCGCCACGCTCGGCGTCACCGTGGTGCTGTTCCTGGGCGGTGGCGTGCTGCCCTACGTGAGCGTTCTGCTGCTCGCGCTCGTCGCCTTGACGATCTGGAGCGGCGCCTCCGCGGCGATCACCACGGCGCGAGTCAAGGCGAAGCTGCCGGAGTTGAGCGCCGGTCGTCTCGCGCGCCCGCTTTTCCTGGTGCCGACCGGTACGCCGCTCGCCGAGGCGCTTCGCCGGCGCGACGAGTCGCATCGCGATGACGGCACGCTGCATCGCTTGGTGTTGGGCATCGCCGACGGGATTGGTCGGGTCGTCGGAGTGGTGGATAGCCGCGAGGTGGCAACCGTACCGGTCGAGCGGCGGCCCTGGGTGTCGGTCGACTCGGTGTCCCAGCGCGTCACGCCGACGCAGCGCGTTGCCGCGGAGTCGACCGGTGAGGCGGTGCTCGCGGCGATCCAGGCGCACCCGGGCGAAGACCTGCTCGTGACCGTCGGCGAGGATGTCGTTGGTGTCCTTCGGGTCACCGATTTCATCTCGGAGCTCTCGTCCCGCCGGGGCGGGTGAGCGGCGGACGCCGACAGTCCGCGTACGAAGGGGTCGCCCGGTGAGCCAAGCGGACACGTCCGCGCCGCGCGTCGACACGACCATCGGCCGGGTGCCGAGCGGCCCTTTCCGCGCCGGTGACCGCGTGCAGCTCACCGACCCGAAGGGCCGCATGCACACGATTGTGCTGGAGCCGGGCGCCGTCTATCACACGCATCGCGGCATCGTCGCGCACGACGAGCTGATCGGTGCGCCGGACGGCAGCGTGGTCGGTTCGTCGGGCGGCACGACCTACCTCGCGCTACGACCACTGCTCGCCGACTACGTGCTGTCCATGCCGCGCGGCGCCCAGGTCATCTATCCGAAGGACGCGGCGCAGATCGTCGCAATGGGCGACGTGTTCCCCGGCGCGCGTGTGCTGGAGGCCGGCGCCGGTTCCGGCGCGCTGTCATGCTCGCTGCTGCGCGCCGTCGGTGCGCACGGCACGCTGCACAGTTGGGAGATCCGCGAGGACTTCGCAGCGATTGCGCGCCGCAACGTCGACGCGTTCTTCGGTGGTCCGCATCCGGCGTGGACGTTGCGCGTCGGTGATGTCGCGGACACCGCCGAGAGCGGGTACGACCGCGTGGTGCTGGACATGCTCGCGCCGTGGGAGTTGATCGACCTGCTCGAACACGTACTGGTGCCGGGCGGCGTGTTCATCGGGTACGTCGCGACCACCCCGCAACTGTCCGAGCTTGTCGAGACGTTGCGTGCGCACGGCGGGTTCACCGAGCCGCGTGCCTGGGAGTCGCTGGTGCGCGACTGGCATGCCGACGGGCTCGCGGTCCGGCCGGATCACCGGATGATCGCGCATACCGCGTTCCTGATCACGTCGCGTAGGCTCGCTCCCGGCGTCACCGCGCCGCCTCGACGCCGCAAGCCGAGCAAGGGTGCCGAAGCGTATTCCGCTCGCAAAGCAGCTGACGCGATGGTCGGTCGAGTCGCATCCGCGTCCGAGCCGGTTGACGCATCGTCACCCGCAGGGGTGGGATCAGCCGACCGGCCGGTGGCGCCGCCGCCGATCGCGCCCGACGATCAGGCCACCGGAGGACAGGTAGGTCGATAGATGGTCTCGTATGGCAGCAGCGATCTGCCGGCGGTGTTTCCGGACTGGTCGCCATACCCGGATCTCGACTCGGCGGCGCGGGCGTATCTTCGCGACCCGGACGTCGCGATCGATGCCCTGTCCAGCATGCTCGGCGGCTCGCCGGTGCTCGGCTTCACGCTCGAGCGATTCGTCAACGAGGTCAACGGCGTGTGGCAGGAGGTCGTGGTGTGCGACGGCCGCCGCTTGCTGCTCTGGCACGGCGAGGACGTACCGCCCGGGGACGGCCCCGCCGGGTCCATGACATCGTCGTTGCGCGTCGTGCCGCTGTCCGCGGTGACCGAGGTCGGCTGCCGGCGGCGCCTGAGTCGCACCAGCGGTGGTTCGACCCGGGTCGACAGCGCCGACGTGTACCTGCTGCTCAGCTCGCTCGACGAGGCCGGATTCGGACAGCTCGAGGAGACCCAGACGGTGATCCGGCATGACGCTTTGCGGTTCGGCAAGACGCTCGACGACGGCGGGCCGGGCCAGATCGCGCGCCTCGAGGAGTTTGCTCAGCTCGTCGCATCGCTGATCGGCCAGCCAGTGCGCTGAGCCGGTGCCGGTGCGCTGATCGGCTCCGATGGCTCATCGGGCACGTTACAGCTACAAACCAGAGTAAACCCGACTAGTCGGTCGCATCCGGACCGGCGATCTCCACGTCGTCGAGGGCGCGGACCACGTGGATGCAGTCGCCGGGGCACTCCTTGGCCGCGTCGATGACCTCAAGGCGCAGATGAGCCGGCACGTCAGCGCGCGCGCCCGCGACCAGTTGCAGCTCACCGTCGGAGTCCTTGACGTAGGCGAGTCCGTCGATGTCGAACTCGAAGACCTCGGGCGCGTATTGCACGCACAACCCATCGCCAGTGCACAGGTTCTGATCGACCCAGACCCGCAGCACGTCGGTCATCGTCCCGCCTATCCGTTTGCCCGTACCGGTTTTCGAATGAATTTGATCTTGGCTGATGTGCCAGCGGGCGGTCTAGTTCGTTCCGCGTCGCTGGCCAATCCCGACGGTACCCGAGGCTATCGTGGGAACTCGTGCGGCCGGACGGCGGCCCGTCGGCCAGTAGCAAGTCTTTCCATGGCACGGTTCTGCGGTGATTTTGTAAACAGCCGACTACCGCAGTGTCGGGAGGAGCCAGCAGGGGCCGGCAACAGTTAGTGTGGAGACCAAGACCTTTGCCCCCGGGGAGGTGGGACGTGGCACGCAGCGACGACGCGGAGACGCGCGCCGCACGGTGGGAGAAGGAATCCCATGATCTCTCCACCCAGGTCGCGTTCCTTCAGGAGGAACTCGCCCTAGTGCGGCGCAAGCTGACCGAAAGCCCGAGGCACGTGCGCCAGCTCGAAGAGCGGCTCGCGGCCACGCAGGCGCAGCTTGCTCGACTCACCGAGAACAACGACCGGCTGGTGGCCACCCTCAAGGAGGCGCGCGGCCAGATCGTGACGCTCAAGGAGGAGATCGACCGCCTCGCGCAGCCGCCGAGCGGCTATGGCGTCTTCCTGTCCCGGCACGACGACGGCACGGTGGACATCTTCACTGGTGGCCGGAAGCTGCGTGTGGCGGTGTCTCCGTCGATCGAGGTCGACAAGCTGCGCCGCGGCCAGGAGGTGCTGCTCAACGATGCGCTGAACATCGTGGACGCGTTCGGTTTCGAACGGGTCGGCGAGGTCGTCATGTTCAAGGAGATTCTCGACGGCGGTGACCGCGCGCTGGTCATTTCGCACGCCGACGAGGAGCGCATCGTGTTCCTCGCCGAGACACTGATCGGCGCGCCGTTGCGAGCCGGCGACTCGCTGATGATCGAGGCGCGGTCGGGATACGCGTACGAGCGCATCCCGAAGAGCGAGGTCGAAGAGCTGGTGCTGGAGGAGGTGCCGGACGTCGGGTACGCGGATATCGGTGGCCTCGACCGCCAGATCGAGCAGATCCGCGACGCCGTCGAGCTGCCGTTCCTGCACGCCGACCTGTTCCGCGAGCACCAGTTGCGGCCGCCGAAGGGCATCCTGCTCTACGGCCCGCCCGGCTGCGGCAAGACACTCATCGCCAAGGCGGTCGCGAACTCGCTGGCCAAGCAGATGGCCGAGCGCCGGGGCGAGGAGAAGCACACCAGCTACTTCCTCAACATCAAGGGCCCGGAGCTGCTGAACAAGTATGTCGGCGAGACCGAGCGGCACATCCGGCTGATCTTCCAGCGCGCCCGCGAAAAGGCGAGCGAAGGCACACCGGTCATCGTGTTCTTCGACGAGATGGACTCGGTGTTCCGGACCCGCGGCTCGGGCGTCTCGTCCGACGTGGAGAACACGATCGTCCCGCAGCTGCTGTCCGAGATCGACGGCGTGGAGGGGCTGGAGAACGTCATCGTGATCGGCGCGTCCAACCGCGAGGACATGATCGACCCGGCGATCCTGCGGCCGGGCCGACTGGACGTGAAGATCAAGATCGAGCGTCCGGATGCCGAGGCGGCGAAGGACATTTTCTCGAAGTACATCATCTCCGGACTTCCGCTTCACCCCGACGACTTGGCCGAGCACGGCGGCGACGCGGAGGCATGCGTGGCCGCGATGATCCAGGCGGCCGTGCTCCGGATGTATTCGGAGACCGACGAGAACCGCTTCCTCGAGGTGACCTACGCCAACGGTGACAAGGAAGTGCTCTACTTCAAGGACTTCAACTCCGGTGCGATGATTCAGAACATCGTCGACCGCGGCAAGAAGATGGCGATCAAGGAGTTCCTGTCCTCCGGTCGCAAGGGCTTGCGGCTGCAGCATCTGCTGGACGCGTGCGTCGACGAGTTCCGCGAGAACGAGGACCTGCCGAACACCACGAATCCCGACGACTGGGCGCGCATCTCAGGCAAGAAGGGCGAGCGCATTGTCTACATCCGGACGCTGATCTCCGGAGGCAAGGGTGCCGACGCGGGCCGGTCCATCGACACGGTAACGAACACAGGTCAGTACCTCTGACCAGCACTCGCGTCGGGCGGGCGGTGACCTTCGGGTCACCGCCCGCCGGCCTGAAGGGGCCTGTGGTCAGTGCCGCCAGTGAAATCCGTGGGTACGCATTTTTCACGCCGGCCGCGGGCGCCCACACGGTTGGTCCGGTGGGCCGCGTGTCAGCGTGGCACTCTAGGCTCATTGGATCGGTCACCGGTGCATCACCGCGACGCGAGCGGTGGGGACGCGAGCGACGCGAAGGTGGGACGCGAGGGTGGGCATGAGCGAGCGAGGGCGTGCATGAGTGTTCGGCGGATCATGGGCACGGAGATCGAGTACGGCATCTCGGTGCCTGGCCAGCCGGCCGCCAACCCGATGGTGACGTCGTCACAGATCGTCAATGCCTACGCGGCTCGACCCGAACTCGCCCGCGGCGGCCGCGCCCGGTGGGACTACGAGGAAGAGTCGCCGCTGCGGGACGCCCGCGGTTTCAGCTACTCCGGCGCGCTTTATGACCCGGCCGAGGCGCTGGCCGACGAGGACATCGGCCTCGCGAACGTCATCCTGACCAACGGCGCACGGCTCTACGTCGACCATGCGCACCCGGAATATTCGACGCCGGAGTGCACCAATCCGCGCGACGTCGTGTTGTGGGACAAGGCAGGCGAGCGTGTCATGGCCGAGGCGGCGCGGCGCGCCGCCACCGTGCCGGGCACCGGTGTCATCAACCTCTACAAGAACAACACCGACAACAAGGGCGCGTCCTATGGCGCGCACGAGAACTATCTGATGTCCCGGCAGACCCCGTTCGCGGACATCGTGGCCTACCTGACGCCGTTCTTCGTGACCCGCCAGATCATCTGTGGCGCCGGGCGGGTCGGCATCGGGCAGGACGGTTCGACGGCCGGCTTCCAGATCTCGCAGCGCGCCGACTTCTTCGAGGTCGAGGTCGGTCTCGAGACGACGCTGAAGCGGCCGATCATCAACACGCGCGACGAGCCGCACGCGGACGCCGACAAGTATCGCCGGCTGCACGTCATCATCGGTGACGCGAATCTGTCCGAGGTGTCGACACTCCTCAAGGTCGGCACCACGTCACTCGTGCTGGCAATGATCGAGGCGAAGGAGATGGCCGGTGATCTGGCGATCGCCGATCCGGTCACCGAGCTCAAGCAAGTCAGCCACGATCCGGGTCTAAAGCATCTGGTACGCCTTCGGGACGGCCGACGGCTTACCGCGTTGGATCTGCAATGGGCATTCTTCGAGCGCGCCTCGTCGTTTTTGGAGTCACGTGACTCCGACGAGCCGACCACCGAGGTCATGCAAAGGTGGGAAGCGGTGCTGGATCAGCTCGGCCGCGATGCGATGGGCTGCGCCGATCAACTCGACTGGGTGGCGAAGCTGCGGCTGCTGGAGGGCTACCGCGAGCGCGAGGAACTCGGTTGGGCGTCGCCGAAGCTGCAATTGGTCGACCTGCAATACGCCGACGTACGACCGGAGAAGGGCCTCTACCACCGGCTCGTGGCGCGCGGCTCGATGCAGACGCTGTTCGACGCGGATCAGGTGCGCCACGCCATGGCCGAGCCGCCCGAGGACACCCGGGCATATTTCCGCGGTCGCTGCCTCGCGCAATACAGCTCGGAGGTGGTCGCCGCGAGCTGGGACTCGGTGATCTTCGACGTGGGACGCGACTCGTTGGTGCGGGTACCCATGATGGAGCCAGAGCGTGGCACGAAGGTGCACGTCGGCTCGCTGTTCGATCGCTGCCCGAGCGCGAAGGATCTGCTCGAGGCAATCACCACTACCTGACGGCGCGACTAGCGGGGCGGATGAGCGCCGCGCGGGCGCTAGCGAGGTAGGTTTTGAGGTACGCACCACACGAGGAGGCATCCATGGCTACTCGCGACACCGGCGGCCAGTCACAGTCTGGCCGGTCCCGGCGCGACAACGAGATCGAAGACGACGTCGCGCCGGCCGTCGACCCTGAGGTCGCCGAGCGCCAGGAGAAGCTCACCGAAGACGTTGACGACCTGCTGGACGAGATCGACTCGGTGCTGGAGGAGAACGCCGAGGAATTCGTACGCGGGTATGTGCAGAAGGGTGGTCAGTGACGTTGCCCGCCGACCGTACCCCGGCCGATCTGCTCCCCGGCTTCTTGCCCGCGTCGTATCGCGTCGCGGGTGAGTCGTCTTTCACCGACTTCCTGACGCGCACCGCGCCACACATGCTGCCCGGCACGCGACCGCTGCCGGCCGGTGTCATGGTGCCCGCGCCGGAGATGGCGCCGCACGCCACCACGATCGTCGCGATCAGCTGCGTGGATGGTGTCGTGATGGCCGGGGACCGCCGGGCCACCATGGGCAATTTGATCGCGAGCCGGGACATCCAGAAGGTGCACGCGGCCGACGCCTACTCGTGCATCGGCATGGCCGGCACGGCCGGTGTCGGCATCGAGCTCATCCGGCTGTTCCAGGTCGAGCTCGAGCACTACGAGAAGATCGAGGGCACCGTGCTGTCGTTGGACGGCAAGGCAAACCGGTTGGCGACCCTGGTGCGCAACAATCTCGGTGCCGCGATGCAGGGCCTCGCGGTCATCCCGCTCTTCGCCGGATTCGACCTCGACGCCACGGATCCCACCCGCGTCGGCCGGGTCTTCGGCTTCGATGTGGCCGGCGGTGTCTACGAGGAGACGGGCTACGACGCGATCGGCTCGGGATCGCTGTTCGCGAAATCATCGCTGAAGAAGACGTACCGCACCGGTGTGGCCACCGAGGCCGCGACGCGCCTGGCGATCGAAGCGCTCTACGACGCCGCCGACGACGACACGGCAACCGGCGGACCCGACCTGACCCGCAAGATCTTCCCGGTGGTGATGACCGCGACCGCGCAGGGCACGCACCGCTTGACGGACGCCGAGACGGCCACGTTGGCCGAGGAGATCATCGCGGCCCGCACCGCTGAGCCGACGCCATAACCGAGACCACCGACCACCCGGACCGCACGCGCTCCGGCGACCGCTGACCGAGGAGACCGCACACCGTGGCCATGCAGTTCTACGCGTCACCCGAGCAGATCATGCGCGACCGCTCGGAGTTCGCGCGCAAGATGATCGCGCGTGGGCGCAACGTCGTGGTGATGAGTTATGCGGGCGGGGTGTTGTTCGTAACCGAGAACCCGTCGAAGGCACTCCACAAGGTCAGCGAGATCTACGACCGGATCGGCTTTGCCGCGGTCGGCCGCTACAACGAGTTCGAGAACCTGCGCGCCGCCGGCGTACGGATGGCCGACCTGCGCGGCTACTCGTACGACCGTCGCGACGTCACGGGTCGTGCGATCGCCACGGCATTCGCGCAGACGCTCGGCTCGATCTTCACCGTCGAGACGAAGCCGTACGAAGTGGAGATCTGCATCGCGGAGGTGTCCGAGACACCCGGCACCGACGAGCTCTACCGCATCACGTACGACGGCCAGGCCCAGGAGGAGCTTGGGTTCCTCGCGATGGGCGGCCAGACCGACGTGCTGTCCAAGATGCTGCGCGAGCGGCACTCGTTGGAAATGTCGCTGACCGACGCGATCCAGCTCGCGGTGGAGTCGATCGCCTCGGTCGGCGGTGAGGGCGGCAAGCCGCGCACCATCGACCCGAACCAGCTCGAGGTCGCAGTGCTCGACCGCGATCGAATCGGCCGGAAGTTCCGTCGGATCACTGGTGCCGCTCTGTCGCCGCTGCTGGCCAACGCGAACGTGGCCACCGCGCCGGCCACCACTGAGGCGCCCGCACCACCCGTCCCCGCCGAGGACGGCGCAGGCGATGCCGCGGCGACCGGCGAGAGCGCGACCGGCGAGAGCGCGAACGGCGGCGCGGCAACGGATTCGGACGCCGCTCCCGATGACTCCGACACCCCGAGCGGCGCTGCCGACACACCCACCGACGGTGCCGCCAAGGGTCCGGACGCCGGTGGCAAGGCGAACGGCGGCGGCGCCGGCAACGGCGGCTCGACCGGAAAGTCTCGGCGGGGATCGTCGGGCGCCTGACGCCCGATCCGCGTCCCCTGATCCCCAGGCTCTGAACGCCGCGTCCTCGCCGCGACACCGCCCGCGCACGGGCAACGTTGACCCGGGCTTCGAGCGCCGCAACCGGCTTGGTTACGCAGGTTAGACATGCCCGGTGGAGATCCTCGGATGATCTTCCAGATGCCGGATTGTCCGGCTACTGTCGTTGCATGGACCGGCGCATCTTCGGGCTCGAAACCGAGTACGGCGTGACGTGCACGTACCGGGGTCAGCGGCGACTGTCGCCGGACGAGGTCGCGCGCTACCTGTTCCGGCGCGTGGTGTCATGGGGGCGGTCCAGCAACGTATTCCTTCGCAACGGCGCGCGGCTCTACCTCGATGTCGGCTCGCACCCGGAATATGCGACGCCGGAGTGTGACTCACTGGCCGATCTGGTCGCACACGACCGTGCCGGCGAACGGATCCTCGAGGGTCTGCTCGTGGATGCCGAGAAGCGGCTACACGACGAGGGCATCGCCGGCGAGATCTACCTCTTCAAGAACAACACCGACTCGGCCGGCAACTCGTACGGCTGCCACGAGAACTTCCTCGTCTCGCGGCACGGTGAATTCGGTCGGCTGGCTGACGTACTCATCCCGTTCCTTGTGACGCGGCAACTGATCTGCGGCGCCGGCAAGGTGCTGCAGACACCGCGCGGCGCGGTGTTCTGCTTGTCGCAGCGCGCGGAGCACATCTGGGAGGGCGTGTCGAGCGCCACCACGAGGTCGCGGCCGATCATCAACACGCGTGACGAGCCTCACGCGGACGCCGAGCGCTACCGCCGGTTGCACGTCATCGTCGGCGACTCGAACATGAACGAGGTCACCACGCTGCTCAAGGTCGGCAGCGCGGACCTGGTGCTGCGGATGATCGAAGCCGGCGTCATGATGCGTGACCTGTCGCTGGAGAACCCGATCCGCGCGATCCGTGAGGTCTCGCACGACATCACCGGTCGCCGCAAGGTGCGCCTCGCCAACGGTAAGGAGGCCAGCGCGCTCGAGATCCAGCAGGAGTATTTCGCGAAGGCGAGCGAGTTCATCGACCGTCGCGGCGCCGACCCGACCGCGAAGCGGGTCGTCGAGCTGTGGGGCCGCGTGCTCACGGCGGTCGAGACAGGTGACCTCGAGCCGGTTGCGCGCGAGATCGACTGGGTGACGAAGCTCCGGTTGATCGAGGCGTATACGAAGCGTCACGACCTCACGATGGCGCATCCGCGGGTGGCGCAGATGGATCTGGCCTACCACGATCTGCGCCGTGGGCGCGGTCTCTACCAGGTGATGGAAAAGCGTGGCCAGGTCGACCGGGTGACCGGCGATCTCGAGATCTTCGAGGCGAAGGAGACGCCGCCGCAGACCACGCGCGCGCGGCTGCGCGGCGAATTCATCCGCCACGCGCAGGACCGCCGCCGCGACTTCACCGTCGACTGGGTGCACCTCAAACTGAACGATCAGGCGCAGCGCACCGTGCTCTGCAAGGACCCGTTCCGCGCGTTCGACGACCGCGTGGAACGACTCATCGCGAGCATGTGACGGTGGCGAGCGACCTGCCGCCCGAGCTCGACCGCCAGGCCGGTGCTTCGCGCGCCGGTCGGGAGACAGGAAACGCCGGGGACACCCGAGACGCTCATCGGGCCACGGGAAACGCCGATGCAGACTCCGGCGGATTGCCGGCCGCGCTCGCCCGCTTCACGGCGGCACAGCGGGCCACAGCTCGGCCGCCGCGCCCGCGTTCGCGCCTCGACCAGCGCCGCGACGCCATCCACGCCGAGATCGAGCGCAATCGGCGCGGCGAGTACAAGGTGCCGACGTGGCTGTTGGGTGCATTGCTCGTGCTGATCGTCGCCGGCATCGTCGCGTTCGTGGTGCTTGGCTGACGCCGCCGGATCCGCGACGGCTTGCATCGCGGCCGCGGCGTCAAGCGTTGCCCAGCACGACGTCGAGCACCGGCCGGTAGCCGTCCGGTCGCTCGTGGCCGCGAGCGACATTGGTGGCCATGCGATACATGAGCGCGCGGATCAGCGCCTGCCGCCAGACGTCCGGCTCGACGTCGGCGGGTGCTAGCGCCGCCAGTCGTGCCGCGTGCCAGACCACGGCATCGACGACCGCGACCGCGTCGGCCCAGACGGCCGGCCGAAAGTAGACGGCCCAGTCGATGATCGCCGGTGCGGCACCCGGCGCGAACAGCACGTTTCCCAGTAGGTCCCCGTGCACCGGCTGATTCGGCAGCGGCAACGGCTGGCGCGCCGCGGCGAGACGGCGGAGTGCATCCGCCCATGGCCCACGGTCGGGAACATCCGCATCCGCGAATGCGACCCGGTCGCCGTACGTCCAGCGATTGTCCCGCGTGTCCAGGAACGCCGGGCGGGGCACGGTGGCCACCAGAGCGTGGAATTCGGTGCCGGCCCACCGTACGTCGGCCAGGCGGCGCGGGTCGGGTACTCCGTCGAGCGGTCGCCACGCCTCCCATCCGTCGTAGGTCCACATGCCGTCGTCGGCACGAACCGGCCGGGCGACCCGGATGAGTCGCGACTCCGGCATCGCATCGAGGACGTCGGCCCGCCACACCGATTCGGCCACGTCGCCGACCGGCTTGCAGACGACGTCGCCACACCGCCAGGTGTGCCGTTCACCGCCGACCAGCAGTCGGGGTGGCCCGGTTGCACCGAAGGCACGGCGTACCCGCGGCGGTGGCGGCATGGGCTGAGCGACGCCTGTCATCGGTCGCACAGCGTCGCACCGTGTCGGCCGGCGGCCGCCGCGGCGAGAAAGTACGCCGGATCGGCATCCAGATCGCGGCCCATCGTGGACAGCTTCACCGGCAGTGCGCGCAATGCCGCGTCGAGGCCGTCCGTGGCGACGGTCACGATGGTGTGCCGTGTGGCGAGCGGCTCGAGTTGCGCGCTGACGCGGGCCGCGAGCGCGGGCAGCAACGCGTCGGGCACCACCAGGTCCGCCCGGGCGAGCGCGACTCGGCCGTACGCCGTGAGACTGTGATGGGACACGCCCAGGTGCCGTTCTCGCGGATCGGCGTCCGAGATGCGCAGCGAACCGATCGGCCGCCCGCCCAGCACCGCGGTCGCGTTGACCGCCTCGCCCGCCGCGGTGCCTGAGAAGCCCCACGCCGTGCCGGTGCCGAGGTTTCCCGGACCCTGCGCGACGACAGCGACGTCGGCTCCCAGCACATGGCGGGCGGCGAGCAGTCCGGAGTATACGTTGGACGCCTCGAGATCCCCGCCGTACGCCTGGCCGACCGTCACTGTGCCGACCAGAAGGGTACGAAGGCCGTCGAGCGTACGAGAGAACCAGGCCGGCAGTGCACCGCCGTCGAGCATCACGTACGCGATGCGGGCGGTCGGTCGTCGTTCTGCGATGCCGGCCACGATCGCGGGCAGCGCGGAATGCAGGTCGGCCACGACAACCGGCAACCCGTCGAGGTCGGATGCCGATGTCATCGCAGGGCGGTGCTCGGACACGGCCTCGTCGACACCGAGCACGATCGGCTGCAGCGGCGTGTAGCGCGCCTTGACCACGTGCCCACCGGCCGCCGTGGCGAAGCCGGGCGCGTCATCGGGCAGCCGGTCCGGCAACGCGACCACGAGCGCGTACCCGCCGGTACCCAGCGCCAACGTGACCGCGGACATGTTGAGCAGCACGCGGTCGCCGACCACCGGATCGCCGACCAGCGGCGGATAGGCCAATGCTCGTACCCGCGTGGGATCGTCCGCGGCGCGCGCGGTGACCGCGACCTCGAGCTCGATGGCGCCGTGCCAGCGACGCCCGGTCGCGGTCACAGTGCCTTCCCGCCACCGGATCATGCGGCGACACTATCGCTATTGCTAGCCGAAGCGCCTGGACCTCTGGTCGGCGCACCGTCCCCGAACGTGATACGCCCAGCAGAACGACGGGTGGCGGCGTTACGAATGATGCGAAGCCGGCTGCAATGCGTGCCCAATAGGACGGGCGTTCGGGCGGCGGCTTTGCTAGCGTCGCAGGAGTGTCGCGCATCCGCACGGAGCGACTGGTCAATCTGGTCATCTGTCTGCTGTCTACGCGGCGGTTTCTGACCGCTGCGCAGATCGCTGCGACGGTGCCCGGCTACGAGCACGACCCGAACGATCCGAAGGACCACGAGGCCTTCCAACGCAAGTTCGAGCGCGACAAGGCCGAGTTGCGTGATCTGGGCATTCCGCTGGAGACCGGCGCGTCGAGTGCGTTCGAGGTCGAGCCCGGCTACCGGATCACGCGCCGCGACTACGCACTACCGGACATTCCGCTCGCGCCGGATGAGGCGGCCGCGGTCGGCATCGCGGCGCGGCTCTGGCGGCACGCCGGCCTCGCCGAGGCGGCGTCCTCCGGCCTCGCGAAGCTACGCGCCGCCGGTGTCGAGGTGGATACCCAGGCCACGCTCGGTGTCGAGCCGGTGCTCACAGTCGACGCGGCGTTCGGCCCGCTCACCGCCGCCACGCGGGCGCGGCAGGCGGTCACGTTCGACTACCGGGTACCCGAGGCCGACCGGGCCACCACCCGCCGGCTGCAGCCGTGGGGAGTGGTGTGCTGGCGTGGCCGGTGGTACGTCGTCGGCCACGACCTCGACCGGCATGCCGAGCGATGCTTCCGACTGTCCCGCATGGTGAGCCCGGTCAAGTCGCACGGGCCGGCGGGCGCTTACCAGCCGCCGGCCGACGTCGACCTGATCAGCTACGTCGCGAACTGGACCGGGCATCCGCCGGAATACACCAAGCGGACGACGTTGCGCGTGACGCCGGGCCGCGCCGCGGGGGTACGCCGGTGGGCCGAGTCCGTGACGCCGTCCGACCATGGCGATCTCGTGGTGCTCGGCTATACCGACGCATGTGGATTCGCATCCTGGATCGTGGGCTACGGCGCGGAGGTGGAGGTGCTCGACCCGCCGGAGGTACGCGACGCGGTCATCGCCCGCCTCAAGCAGATGGCCGCCGCTTGGGCGCCACCGGATGGGAACGGACCGCCAGAGCCGGTTGATGCGAGCGCCGACGCGGTAGCCGCCGAGGCCATGTGATGCCGACTAACACCGCCGCCGACCGGGTGGCCCGCCTGCTGAACCTCGTGCCGTATCTGCTTGCCCGGCCGGGCATCGAGATCGCGCAGGCGGCCGGCGAGCTCGGTGTCACCGACAAGCAGCTGCGCGAGGACCTGGAACTGCTGTGGGTGTGCGGGTTGCCCGGCTACGGCCCGGGCGACCTGATCGACATGGCGTTCGACGGCGATCGGGTGACGATCACCTATGACGCCGGGATCAACCGGCCGCTGCGACTCACGCCGGACGAGGCGCTCGCGCTTGTGGTCGCGCTGCGCATGCTTGCGGAGATGCCCGGAATCGACGGCAAGGACGCTATCGAGCGGGCGCTCGCGAAGATCGAGGCGGCCACTGGTGACCTCGCCGACGCGCCGGTCGCGGTCCGGATCCCGGGCGACGACGACCGGCTGGCGACCATCCGCGGCGTCGTCGAGCGGCGTCGGGCGTTGCGGATCACGTACTACACGGCCACCCGCGACGAGACCAGCGATCGGGTGATCGATCCGATGCGGGTGCTGCTCGTCGACGGCCGCGCGTACGTCGAGGCGTGGTGCCGCCAGGCCGAAGCCGTTCGGATGTTCCGCGTCGACCGGATCGACGGCTTCACCGAGCTCGACGAGCCGGCGACGCTGCCCCGGCAGGCGCGATCGAACGACCTCCGCAGCGGAGTATTCCAGGCGAGTCCGGATCAGCCGCTCGTGACGCTGCTGGTCAGCCGCGATGCGCGATGGATCACCGAGTACTACCCCTGCGAGTCGGTGATCGACACGGACGCCGAGCAGTGGCGCGTCACGCTGCGGGCCAGCGACCTTTTGTGGGCCCGACGGCTGGTGCTCGGACTCGGTTCGAACGTCGTAGTGCTCGATCCGCCCGAACTCGCCGAGGCGGTACGCGAGGAGACGAACCGGGCACTCGCCGCATACGACACCGCGGTGGCATAGAGTCGTCGCCATGGTCGGCTGGATCGTGCTCGGCGTATGCGTCGGCAGCCTGCTGGTGTTCGCGGTGGTCGTCACGCGCACCATGGGCGGTTTTCGTGAGCTTCGCCGGGTGGTCCGACGCGCGCAGCTAGGGCAGGAACCGAACGTCGCGCGTACCCGATCCAAGGTCACCGAGATGCAGACGGCGCTGGGACTCGTCGCGCTGCGGGCCACACGTACTAGTGAACAGCTGGCCATGATCAAGGCGGCGCGAGCCGACGACCCGAATGGCCGTCACCGACCGTGATTGATTAGGCTTCGCGCGGCGCCACGGTTGCGTGAGCGTTCATCTGAGAGTTGCCCGACCCGGGTTGACCCGCCAAGCCAGCGTCCGGGATCCTAACCGAGACCGTTATGAGATAGGCCCGGGCAGGTCAGCGGTTCGATGAGCCGGGCGGCCGACGTACCATAGGGCGTCGGCCCAGTTGGACCGGCTTGAGTGGTGAGAGGTGGCGCATGGGCAGCTTGAGGCCATGGCACATCGCAGTCTTGGTCGTGCTGTTGATCCTGCTGTTCGGCGCGAAGCGGCTGCCGGACGCGGCGCGGTCGCTCGGCCGCTCGATGCGGATCTTGAAGTCCGAGGTCAAGGGCATGCAGGAGGACGACGTCCAGGCGAAGGCCGAGGCGCAGAACGGCCGTACACCGTTGGACGGTCGTCCGCAGATCGACCACAACCAGCACACGTCGACATCCGCGCACGATCCCGCACAACGCGTTCACGACAACTGATCGTCGCGTGATCGGATAGCCGTGTCCGCCCAGCAGGTTAAGCGAGTCACGCAGTTCCAGCGTGCCTCGGACGGCTCCATGACGCTGTTCGAGCATTTGCGTGAGTTGCGTGGCCGGTTGTTCAAGGGCTCGCTCGGCATCGCGGTCGGCACCATCGTCGGTTTCTTCGTCGCACAGCGCGTGATCAACTTCCTCATCGCGCCGTATTGCCAGTTCCAAGCAGGCAAGACGCCCAACGCGGCGTGCACGTTCTCGGCCGGCGGCCCGCTCGACAGCTGGCTGGTGACACTAAAGGTCGCACTCTACGTCGGCCTGTTGCTCGGTGCGCCGGTCTGGCTCTACCAGCTGTGGGCGTTCATCGCGCCCGGGCTGCACCGGCACGAGCGTCGCTACACGTACATTTTCGCGGCGATCGCCGCGCCGCTCTTCGCCGCCGGCGTCGTGCTCGCGCACCTGATCGTGTCGAAGAGCCTGCACTTCTTCCTCGGTGCCGGGAACTTCAACGTGGTCGTCGGGATCAATGGCTACTTCGGCTTCGTCACGAAGATGATGCTGCTGTTCGGCGCCGGCTTCGAGTTCCCGTTGCTGATCGTGATGCTGAATCTCGCGGGTCTCGCGAGCGGCAAGCGCCTGCTCGGCTGGTGGCGGCAGGCGATCTTCCTGATGTTCCTGTTCGGCGCGATCGTCACGCCGACGCCGGATCCGTTCGGCATGAGCATCCTCGCCACGTGCATGGCGATCCTCTATTTCGGTGCGGTCGCGTTCGCGCTGCTGAACGACCGGCGACGGCGCCGCAAGACGCTCTACGGCGATCTCAGCGATGACGAACTATCGCCGCTCGACGAGCACGACGAGATCGCGGCGGGCGAGCCGATCGCGGCACCGGAGCCGGTGGCACCGGCGCAGCCGATCGAGCGACGGTACGACGACTTCACGTGACCTGATCCCGACGTGAACGCAGACCCATCCGAGTCGAGCGGCCCGATCGCCGTGCTGATCAATCCATCTGCCGGCCGCGGCCGCCATCGGTCCGCCGTACCAATGGTGGTGGATCGCTTGCGAACCACGGGCCGCGAGGTGCGTGTGCTGGAGGCGGATTCCGCGGACGCCGCGATGTCCGCGGCGCACGACGCGGTTGCGGGCGGCGCGGGCGCCGTCGTCGCGATGGGCGGCGACGGTACGGTCAACCTTGCGCTCCAGGCGGTGGCCGGCACCGAGATCCCGTTCGGTGCGGTGCCGATGGGCACTGGCAACGACTTCGTCCGCGAGATCGGTCTACCGCTCGACCCGCGCTCCGCCGCAGACGCCATCGTTGCGTCGCTCGAGCATGGTGCACGCCGCCGGATCGACCTTGCTCGGATGGAGTCGACGGACGGCTCGGTGCGATGGTTCGGCGCGGTGCTCGGCGCCGGATTCGACGCGATCGTGAACGAACGAGCGAACCGTATGCGGTTTCCGCGCGGACCGCGGCGCTACGACCTCGCGATCTTCGCGGAGCTGCTACGGCTGCGACCGCGCCCCTACACGCTGACCCTCGACGGCGTCGTGCACCAGTTGGCAGCGGTGCTGGTGGCGATCGGCAACACCCCGGCCTACGGCGGCGGAATGCGCATCTGTCCGGCGGCAGACGCGACGGACGGACTGCTCGACGTCGTCGTCGCCGGGTCGATCGGACGCGCCACGTTAGTGCGGATCAAGCCACGCGTG
>DASTMZ010000125.1:0-27768 GCA_035713725.1 Micromonosporaceae bacterium | reverse complement strand
TGTTGTCCTCGATGAGGCGTGCCAACTCGCGCTCGACCTCGTCCAGGAACGCGTCGACCTCATCTTCGTCGTAGCCCCGCTTGCCGATCGGGGGCTTCTTAAAGGCGACGTTGTGGACGTCGGCCGGGGTCAGCGGCATCGAGACTCCTCGGGTCGGTTGCGGGGGTGCCGCACAACTAACTACTCATCCCATCGCCGGCACTGGGCCTCCGGCGAGCATTCAGCTAGATCAGCACGCCTGCCACGACTCTCAACAACACGTACAGGATAAGCAGCAACACTAGGAACGCTATGTCAATGCTCACCGTACCAATACGCAACGGTGGGATCACTCGCCTCAACGCATGAAGGGGTGGGTCAGTGACGGTCCACACCAATTCGAGTGACGCGGCCGCTCCGCGACCGGGTCGCCACCGTCTCGCGTACTGGAGGACATAGCTCAGCGTCAACCGGATGAACAGCAGAAGCAGGAGGACGTACAGCACCAGGTACAGGGCTTGACCGATGATCGACTTCATGGCTCGATGTCGGACCCTCCGGGCTTCGGCGCCTGCTATCGGAAAAGTCGGACAGCAGACAGATCTATCGTGGCGCCGTCAACTCCGGTGGAAGAAGCCGCCCTCGGCGATCTTCGCTTTGTCTTCGGCGGTGACCTGAATATTCGCCGGGGAGAGCAGGAACACCCGATTGGTCACGCGCTCCATGCTACCCCGCAGGCCGAATGCCAGGCCGGCGGCGAAGTCGACCAACCGTTTCGCGTCCGCTTCTGGCAGATCGGTCAGGTTGATGATCACCGGTACGCCGTCGCGGAACTGTTCGCCGATCGTACGGGCCTCGTTGAACGTGGTCGGGTGCAGCGTGGTGATCTGGTAGCGACGGTCATCCGTGGCACTCGGATCGGCAGCGTTTCGTGGCGTTGGGATCGAGTCGGGCTCCGGCTTGAGTGCGAGGTTGTCCCGGGTCGGGTACGAGATCGGGGCGGCGGCGGAAGCGGTCACCGGCCGGGCGATCGCTCGTACCGTCGTCGACTCGGTATCGCGCACCTGACCGCGATCGGCACGTTCGCCCGCGAGGCGAGCGGCTTCCCGTTCGGCACGCGCACCGGCGAGGCGGTCGGCGACCCGGGCGCGGACGATGGCGGAGGGATCGGAGCGCTCGTCGTCCGAATAGTCGTCGTCGTATCCGCGCTCGTCATAGCCGTACCCGTTGTCGTCCTCGTCTTCGATCAGGCCGAGCCACACCCCCGCCCTGCGCAATGCGCTCATGCCGGCCTCCTTCGCCCCGTGTGGCACGCCGCCCTCCGACGACGCCACGACCCCAACGCGCGATGTCCCACCCTGTCAACGCACGTCTACGTACCTTGATATGCCCCGAGTTATTCGTATTTGTGGTGCCGTTATTTTTGTAGCGGGCGTTCCGCGTCCGGTGTTCGCCCGTTTTCGCTGAGCCAGTTGCGAGAAACGCACCGCCGGCTGCCCACAAACGTCCCGCCGGCCCGACCGACCGAAGGCTCGGCGGGCCGTGGTTCGAGAAGCCGATGGTTCGACGAGCCGAGGTTCGACGAGTCGCAGATTCGATGAGTCAAATGCGAAGCGACGCAACGGCTCCACGGCAAACGACAGTTGTGTAGTTCGCGTGCCGGTCGAGGCTACCGCAGCTTTGCGCGCATGCCGAGTAACGCACTGCCGACGCGCACGTGTGTCGCGCCGTATTCAATGGCCGGTTCGAGATCCTCGCTCATGCCGGCCGACAGCGCGGTCGCAGTCGGGTGCGACGTGCGGAGCTGCGCGGAGACCGCAGCTAATCTGCCGAACGCGTCCGGCGGGCGCATGCCGAGCGGCGCGACCGCCATCAAACCGAGTAGGCGCAGGGCCGGCTGTGCGGCCACCGCGTCCGCGAGCGCCGGAACGTCGGCGGCGAGCGCGCCGCCGCGCGTCACGTCGCCGTCGATGCTGAGCTGAATGAACACGTCCAGCGGTCCACGCTCGTCAGCGCTGCGCGCGCGGCCTAGCGCGTCAACCAAGGGCGGTCGATCCACCGAGTGCACGGCGGTCGCGTAGCCAGCCACCGACCTGGCCTTGTTGCGCTGCAGTTGCCCGACGTAATGCCAGCGCACGTCGATGCCGGCGGCCGCGCACGCGGCCGCCTTCGGCGCCGCTTCCTGATCTCGGTTCTCGCCGATGTCACGTACCCCGAGCGCGGCGAGGTGCCCGACGTCCGCGGCTGGGTAGGTCTTCGTGACCGCCACCAGCGTGATTCCGGACGGATCCCGGTCGGCGACGGCACACGCCGCGGCGATGCGGTCGCGCAGCCGAGCGAGCCGATCGGCGATCTCCGCGCGGCGCGCCGGATCGTCGGCGTTGGCTATCACGTGTCGATACTGCGCTCCGGCGCGCCGGACCGCGTCACGACCCGTTCTTCAGGAAGTCCGGCACGTCGACGTCGTCGAACAGGACGCGGCGCGCGCTCGGCGTGCCGGCGGCCTGACGCGGAGCCGATCCGTTGGCGCCGTTCTCGCCGACAACCAGCGGCACCGTGTGCTTGCGCGACAGATCCGCCGGCTTGTACGTCGGTGCGCCACCGTCGAATCCCGCGGCGATCACGGTCACGCGTACCTCGTCGCCGAGCGCGTCGTCGATGACCGCTCCGAAGATGATGTTTGCGTCCGGGTGCGCGGCATCCGTGACGAGCTGGGCGGCGTCGTTGATCTCGAACAGGCCGAGATCCGAGCCACCGGCGATGGACAGCAGCACGCCGCGCGCGCCGTCCATGCTCTGCTCGAGCAGCGGGCTGGAGATCGCGGACTCGGCCGCCTCCACCGCACGGTTGTCGCCGCGGGCGCTGCCGATGCCCATCAATGCGCTACCGGCGCCGCTCATCACGCTCTTCACGTCGGCGAAGTCCAGGTTGATGAGGCCGGGCGTAGTGATCAAATCGGTGATCCCTTGTACGCCGGACAGCAGCACCTGGTCGGCTTGCCGGAACGCGTCCATCATGCTGATGCTGCGATCGCCGAGCGCGAGCAGCCGGTCGTTCGGGATCACGATGAGCGTGTCGCACTCATTGCGCAGCTCCTCGATGCCGACCTCGGCCTGGACCTGGCGCCGCTTGCCCTCGAACCCGAATGGCCGGGTGACCACGCCGATCGTCAGCGCGCCGATCTTGCGAGCGATGCTGCCGACCACCGGCGCGCCGCCGGTGCCCGTACCACCACCTTCGCCACAGGTCACGAACACCATGTCGGCGCCCTTGAGCACCTCTTCGATCTCGTCGCGGTGGTCCTCCGCGGCGTTGTGCCCGACCTCGGGGTTCGCGCCCGCGCCGAGACCACGCGTCAACTCCCGCCCGACGTCGAGCTTGACGTCGGCGTCGCTCATGAGCAGCGCTTGGGCGTCGGTGTTGATGGCAATGAACTCCACGCCCTTCAGACCGACTTCGATCATCCGGTTCACCGCGTTAACGCCGCCGCCGCCGATGCCGACGACCTTGATGACCGCCAAATAGTTGTGCGGTGGTGTCATGGCCGTCCTTCCAGTTGAGAGGCGTCAGCGGCCGCCCCGTGCGGCGTCGACCTGCCGAGCCGAGGGTCGGACAAACCCTCACCCTCTACTAGAGACTTAGGCAGATGTCAACAACTGCGCCTTTGGGCAAGGTATGCGGCGCAGAGGCGGTAACCAAGGACCTCGTACGGCGTGTCGCCGCCCGACCAATGTCGCGGACCGCATTCGCCTGGTCAGCGCACCGTCACCAGATTCGGGGCGCTCACGTCGATAACCGTTCCGGGATGCGCCAGCAGTGACACCGCGATGCGGACCTTCGTCGCGTTGTCGGTCGCATCGCCCCAGACGATCTCCCGTCCGTCGGTCAGCAGCAGGTCGATCTCGCTGGGCGTACGCGCTGTGATGTGATCGAGTTGGTCGCGCAGATCGGACGGCAGCGCGGCCAACACGCGCAGCGCGCCGACCGTGCTCGGGTCGCCCGGACCAGGTCTCGCGACTTCGACGACAGCCAACCCGTCGGGCGCCGCCGATACGGTACGAAACACCACCCCGGTGGCGTCCAGCAGCACGTACGTGTGCTTGTCGATCGGTACGGTGGCCACCGCGACCCGCAGTCGTACGTCGATGATCACCGTCGACGGCAGACGGCGCGACACGTCGGCGTGCGCGACCGGGGCGAGCCGCTCGACGCGTCGCGCCACGGCACCGGTGTCGAGGCCGAGTAGTGGTGCGTCGGCCGGGATCGCGGCGGCGGTCCGGATCGCGTCGGCACCGACGTAGCCCGCGCCTCGGATGTCCACGCGTTGCACGCCGAGGACGGACGTACCGAGCGCGACGTACGCGCCGGCGCCGGCGAGCAAAACAACGGCCGCGAGAACCAACCACGGTCGGGCCGAACGGAGCCGCCTGGCCCGGGCGCGCGAGTTGAAGCGGCGCAACGACGGCGGTATGGCGGTCGCGGTCGCCCGTACGAGACGCCAGCGCCGCGTACCCGGTCCGGTCATCGCCGTTACTCGTCCGCGGAATGGCGGGGCGCGTACGGTGCCGCCGGCTCCTCGGCCACCCCATCACGGCCGCCCGATCCGCCGAGGGACCCGCCGCCCGACCCGCCGAGGGAGCCGCCGCCCGATCCGCCGCCCGGCTCACCGGACCGCTCGGCCAGCGCGGCCACCAGCTGATCGCCCATCAACGAGATCGGCGGTGCGCCCATCGTCACCACCACGTCGCCACGGCGCGCCCGCCGCAGCACCTCGCCCGGTACGTCCTCCCACGAGGGTACGAATGCCTTGTGCCGTGACGCGAGATCGACGGCCGCGGTCAGCGCGACGCCGCCCTCGCCCGGGCCACGGTGCTCGCCCGGCCCGAATACCTCGAGGATCACGGCCTGGTCGGCGATCGCGAGCGCGGCGGCGATCTCGGCTTGGAAGTCCCGCGTGCGATACATCCGGTAGGGCTGGAATACGACGATCAGCTGCCCGTCGCCGGCCACATCGCGGAGCGTCTCGAGGGCAGCCTTCATCGACGTCGGGTGGTAGGCATACTCGTCGAAGACTCGTACCCCAGCGGCCGTGCCCTTGAGCTCGAAGCGTCGGCGCACGCCGGGGAACGACGCAAGCGCCTCGACGATCGTGTCGATCTCCACGCCCAGCTTCGCGGTGGTCAGCACGGCCGCCGCCGAGTTCAGCGCGAGGTAGCGGCCGGGCACCGGGAGGGTGATCTCGCCGAGCGCCTGGCCGTCGAGCGTCGCGAGGTAGCGCGTGCCGGTGCCGGCCGCGACCAACTCGGTCAGGCGCAGATCGGCGTCGTCCGCCTCGCCGTACGTGTAGACCGCCCGGCCCGCGGCCCGGATGCTGGCCGCGAGCTCACGCGTACCGCGGTCGTCGGCGCACGTGACCACGAAACCGTCCGGGGCGGTGAGTGAGGCGAACTCGCCGAACGCGGCCGCGAGCCCGGCCAGGTCGCCGTACGTGTTCAGGTGGTCGGCGTCGATGTTGGTGACGATCGCGGCGTACGGCCGGTAGCGAAGGAACGAACGATCGCTCTCGTCCGCCTCGACCACGAACAGCTCGCCGGTGCCGTGGTGGCCGTTCGAGCCGGCCTCGGAGATCTCGCCACCGATCACGAACGACGGATCCAGCCCGGCGTGCTGCAGCACCCACGTGGTCATCGACGTCGTGGTCGTCTTTCCGTGGGTGCCCGCGACCGCGACGGTCCGCCGGCCGGCCATCGCGGCGGCCAGCGCCTCCGAGCGGTGGAGCACGCGAAGACCGCGTGCCCGTGCCTCGACGAGCTCGAGATGGTCGGTCGGGATCGCAGTCGAATAGACCACCGTGTCGACACCGTCCAGGTTCGACGGCTGATGGGTCATGTGGATCGTGCCACCCAACGCGCGCAGCCCGGCGAGCGTCGGCCACTCGCGCAACTCGCTGCCGGTGACCGGAATGCCGCGGGTGAGCATCAGGCGTGCCAGGCCACACATGCCGACACCGCCGACGCCGATCAGGTGAACGGTGCCGAGGTCCTCCGCCGTGAGCTCGTCCGCCGCCCTCATGCCCCCACCCATGTCATCTCGCCGTCTTCCCCACGTCAATCAACGCTCCACTCGCGCCCCAAACGCTGCGACCGCGCCCGGTAGGCCGCGCGTCAACGCGAACGCGTTGCGCTAGCGACGACTTCGTACATGTACTCGCGGAGCGCCTCGTCGCCGTCGCGCCGGCCGTAGGACGCCGCGCCCGAACTCATCTTCGCCAACGCCACCCGATCGTGCGCCAACGGAATCACGTTCGTCTCGATCCACGCCGATGTGAGGTCGCTGTTGTCGACGATGATTCCACCACCGCGTTCCACCAACGGCAGCGCATTTCGACGCTGTTCCCCGTTGCCGTAGGGCAACGGCACGTAGATCGCCGGCATGCCAACGGCGGCGGTCTCCGCGCACGTCATCGCACCGCCCCGGCACAACGTCAGGTCGGCGGCGGCGTAGCCGAGCTCCATCTGCTCGATGAACTTCACGGTGACGTACGGCACCGGCAGGTCTCCGGGGATGTCCACCCACTCGTTGCGGGCACCGATCACGTGCAGCACCTGGATGCCGGCCGACGTGATCGCCTTCGCCGCACCGGCCATCGCGAGGTTGATCGCCCGGGCACCCTGCGACGCGCCGAACACGAACAGCGTCGGCAGGTGGGGCTGCAGGCCGAAGTGCGCGCGCGCCTCCTGCTGGCGGGCCTGTCGGTGCAGCGTCGAGATCGCGGTACGCAGTGGCACACCGGTCACGCGCGCGCTACGCAGCGACGACACCTGCTCGATCTGGTACGGGAATCCGACCGCGACGTTACGCGTGAACCGCATCCCCATCCGGTTGGCCACGCCGGGCGGGACGTTCACCTCGTGGATCACCATCGGCGTGTGTCGCCGCCACGCCGCGAGGTAGCCGGGCACCGACACGTACCCGCCGAAGCCGACCAGGACGTCGGCCGACACGTCGTCAAGTACCTTGCGCGCGGCGCGCGACGACCTGATCATCCGGTCCGGCGTGCGCACCAGGTCCATGTTCAGCGATCGCGGCAGCTGGAACGCGGGCACCAGCCGCAGGTCATATCCGCGTGGCGGGATGATCTCGTTTTCCAGACCGCGTGGCGTGCCGAGGCACGTGATGCGCAGGTCGGGATCGTGGCTGCGCAGGCAGTCCGCGAACGCCAACAGCGGGTAGATGTGTCCGCCCGTGCCCCCGCCGGCGAGGACCACCGAACGCACCGCATCCATCCGCGTCTCCCTTCGCACCGATCCGGCTTCGCACCGATCCGGCTTCGCACCGATCCGGCCGGCGCTGTGCTCGCCGGACCTACCCAGGCATCATGCCTGGCGGCCCGGCTCCGCCGTTAGGTGCTCCCCGTCGCGGCCGTGATTCGCGTGCGTCCGGGGTCGGCAGCGCGGGCAGCGGCGCCCACAGGATGCGTACCCACTTGTCCGGTGGTCGCGCGTGCAGCGCGCGTGCCGCGTCCGGTTCGGCGCGCGCGAACGACGCGAGTACGCCGACCGCGCCCAGCACCACGACCAGCGCACTGCCGCCGTCCGAGATGAACGGCAACGGCAACCCGGTGATCGGCAGCAGACCGACCACGCCGCCGATGTTGATCACAGATTGCGCGACGAGCCACGCCGTAATGCCGGTCGCGACGATCCGCCGGAAGGGATCGGCCGACCGGCGCGCGATGCGGAAGCCGCTATACGCGAGGACGCCGAGCAGCGCGAGCACCACGAAGCACCCGACCACCCCGAGTTCCTCGGCGATCACCGCGAAGATGAAGTCATTGTGCGCGTTGGGCAGCCGGCCCCACTTGAGGTGTCCCTGCCCGAGACCGACCCCGAACCAGCCGCCGTTCGCGATCGCGTAGCGGCCTTCCAGCGCCTGGTAACAAGGGTCGTTCACGTCCTGGACGTGACATGTGGCCGGCGAGTGGATGAAGCCGGTCAGCCGCTCCACGCGGTAGCTCTGGATGGCGACCAGCGCGAGGATTCCGGCGACACCGATACCGGACATCCACGCGAACACCCGCAGCCGGACGCCGGCGGCGTACATCAGCCCGAACAGCAGGATCGCCATGCAGATCATCGTGCCGAGATCGCCGTACCCGACGAGAAGCAGCATGAACACGGCGCCGGGCAGGAGGCTTCCGGCGATGTCCCGGAACCGTCGCTGGGTGCCGTCCGCGGCGGCGAGCACCTGGCCGCCCCACAGGCACAGCGCGAGCTTGCCGAGTTCGGACGGCTGCATCTGCACCGGGCCGAGGTAGACCCACAGCTCGTCGGCACGGAACGGCCCGATGCGCGCGGCGCCAATGGCGTGTACGCCGACCAGCGCGACCGCGAGATCCTGTACGCCGATCAGCAACAACGCGAACCCCATGAGCGGCCGGGCCACCGCGCGGTAGGTGCCGACCGGCAGCCGCTGCGCGACCCAGAACGCGGCCAGACCGATCAGCGCGTACACCAACTGCCGGGTCACCGGCGCGTACGCGTTGCCGCTGGCCACGTAGGCCTGCACGCTGGTGGCCGAGAAGACCATCACGAGCCCGATCACGAGCAGCAGGCCGGAGCTCGCGAGCAGTAGGTAGTAGGAGGACAGCGGCCGGGCGAGCAAGCCGCGCAGCGCGGCGAACGGATCGCCCCGTGCCGCACGAGTGCCAGGGTCGCCGTCCCGCGTCGAACGAGATCCGTGTGTCTCGGCGCCGTGGTCGGCCACCCGAACGTCGGTGTCCACCCGCGCCTCCTCGCTCGCTGGCCGCTCGACTCGCCCCGTCGCTAGGCTGTCGACTCCTCGGTCACGTCCGTCCCGCCGGCGCTGCGATCCAACGCCCGCACCGCCGCCACGAACGCGTCGCCGCGCGCACCGAAGCTCGCGTACATGTCTTTGCTCGCCGCTGCCGGGGCGAGCAGCACGGTGTCGCCGGAGTGGGCGAGGCCGGCCGCGGCCACGACCGCCTCGCCCATCGCCTTATCATCCGTGCTCGGCACGTCGACGACGGGCACATCCGGCGCGTGTCGCGCGAGTGCCGCGGCTAACTCGGCCCGATCAACCCCGAGCAGCACCGCGCCGCGCAACCGGCCGGCCACTGAGGCGACGAGTTCGTTGACGTCGACACCCTTGAGCTGCCCGCCGGCCACCCACACGATCGACGGGTACGCAGCCAGCGACGCGGCCGCCGCGTGCGGGTTGGTCGCCTTGCTGTCGTCGACGTACGTGACGCCGTCGATGGTCGCCACGGTCGCATTGCGGTGCGGCTCCGGCTGGTACGCCACGAGACCGTCGCGTACGGCTTCCGGCGGCACTCCGTACGCCCGTGCCATTGCCGCCGCGGCTAGCGCGTTCGCGACATTGTGCTCCCCCGGCGGCCGGATCAGAGCCGCATCCACCAGCGCAACGCCTGCGTACGGCTCGCCGGTGGCGCCGGGTGCTCCCGCCGACCAGTCGACGCGGTCGACCAGCACACCATCCACCACGCCGAGCTGACCGGCGGCCGGCTCGCCGAGCGTGAAGCCGACGCGACGGCCGCGCACGCCGGCCAGGCCGGCCGCGACCAACGGATCGTCGAGGTTGCCGATCGCGATGCCACCCGCCTCGGGCGTCGCGGCCCGCCAGATGTCGAACTTCGCGGCCACGTACGCGCCGAAGCTCCGGTGCCACTCGAGGTGATCGTCGGCGGCGTTGAGGAACGCGCCAACCTCCGGGGCGAGCGACGACGACCAGTAGAGCTGGAAGCTCGACAACTCCACGGCGAGCACGTCCAGTCCGTCGCTCGCCCGGGCCGAGCCGAGCAGCGGTACGCCGATATTGCCGAGCGCGGCAGTCCGGCGGCCGGCGGCCGAAAGGATCGCGGCAAGCATCGTGACGACGGTGGACTTGCCGTTCGTACCGGTGACCGCGAGCCACGGCGGTGCGCCGGTGCCGCGATCCCGCCACGCCAGCTCCGGTTCGCTGTAGACGTCCAGACCGGCCGACACGGCCGCGGCGGCAAGAGCGTCATGCGGGGGTACGCCCGGCGACACGAGTACGTCGTCGACGTCGGCCAACAGGTCAACCGGCGGCGGGTCGGCGACCAGCACGGTCGCGCCCGCCGACGTCAGGCGATCCAACGCCTCGCTGAGTCGGCGATCGGTGACTGTGACGCGATCCCCGGCGGCCAGAAACCACTCCGCGCTGGCCACCGCGGCGACGGCGGCGCCGACCACAAGGTGACGCCGTGCGCCGCGCACCGCCGGATCGCTCAACTGATCGCTCTCAGGAAGTCGCCGTAGAACAGGCCGAGCGCGACCGCCACGCCGATTCCGGCGATGATCCAGAAACGGATCACGATGTTGACCTCGCTCCAGCCGGCCAACTCGAAATGGTGATGCAGCGGCGACATGCGGAACACGCGTTTGCCGGTGGTCTTGAACGAGATCACCTGGATGATGACGGACATCGTGGTGATCACGAACAGCAGACCCATGATGGGCAGCAGCAGTTCGGTCCGGGTGGCGACCGCGAGCGCGGCGAGCAGACCACCGACCGCCATGGAGCCGGTATCGCCCATGAACACCCGGGCCGGCGACGCGTTCCACCACAGGAAGCCCAGCATCGCGCCGGCCGCGGCGCCGGCGACCAGCGCGACATCGAGCGGGTCACGCACCGAGTAGCAGTAGAGGTGTGTGAAACTCGGCGCCGACGGATCGCCGCACCAGTGCCGGAATTGCCAGAACGCGATCATCATGTAGCCGGCGAACACCATCGTCGCCGCGCCGGTGGCCAGGCCGTCCAGGCCGTCGGTGATGTTGACGCCGTTCGTCGCGCCGATGACGATCGCGACCATCACCGCGATCGCGGCAATCTTGCCGACGTCCAGCCAGGACAGGTCGCGTACGAACGACACGAACGTACTCGCCACCGTCTGGCCGTTGGACGGGAAGTAGAGCGCGATCGCGCCGAACACGCCGCCGACCAGCAACTGCAGCGCGAGCTTCCAGCGGGCGCTGATGCCAAGGCTATTGCGCTTGCGCACCTTCAGCAGATCGTCGACGAACCCGATCGCGCCGCAGCAGATGAACAGGCCAAGCAGGAACAGGCCGGTAAGCGTCGGGCCGGACGGCACCGAGAAGTTCTTCGACAGTGTCTTGAGCATCAGGTGGCCGGCGATGTAGGCGACCAGCGTCCCGGACATGAAGACCAGGCCGCCCATGGTCGGCGTACCACGCTTGACCGCGTGCCCGGCCGGGTTGATGTCGCGGATCGGCTGGCCGGCCTTCAGCCGCGTGAGGGCCTTGATGGCCAGCGGCGTGAGCAAGAGCGAGAAGACGAAGGCGACGCAGACGGCGACGATGACCGAGCCGATTGCGCTCATGCGCCCTGTCCCAAAGCTGGACTGTCGGCACCCGTCGATGTCACGTGCCGAGCCGGTGCGCCGACCGCAGGTCCAGGCGCTTCGACCAGCTTCAGCCGGAGCGAATCCGCGACCTTCCAGGTGCGGTACCGCGATGCCTTCACCAACACCACGTCGCCGGCGCGCAGATCGGCGTGCAACTCCCCGATCGCGGCGTCCTGGTCTGCAACCGCCACCGATGTTCCCTTCCATCCGGTCACCGATATGGCCCCGTGGTGGATCGGCTCGGCGCCATCGCCGACCACTATCAGGCGGTCGACGCCGAGCTCCGCGGCGAGCTGCCCGACGCCCTCGTGGCCGGCACGCTCGTAGCCGCCGAGTTCGGCCATGTAGCCGAGCACGGCGATGCGGCGCCGGTCCCGGCCGATGGCGGCGAGCGCATGCAGTGCCGCCGACATCGACGCCGGATTGGCGTTGTACGAGTCGTCAATGACGGTGACACCGTCGGCGCGCTCGAAGACATCCATCCTTCGTGCAGAAACCACCCGCAGCTCCGCCAGCCCGTCGGCCACGTCCGGGAACGGTACGCCGGCGGCCAGCGCGGCGGCGGCCGCAACGAGCGTGTTGCCGACCTGGTGGCGGCCCGGCACTGGCAGGGATACCCGAGCGGTGCCGTCGGGCGTCACGAGCGTGTACGACGCCCGACCCGCATCGTCGACCACGACCGCGTCGGCTCGAACTTCGGCGTCCGGCGCCTCGCCGGCGTAGACGACGCGCGCCGCCGTACGGCCGGCCATCGCCCGTACCCGTGGGTCGTCCGCATTGAGCACCGCCACGCCGTCGGCCGGCAGCGACTCGACCAGCTCGCCCTTGGCCGCGGCGATCGCCTCGACGGAGCCGAACTCGCCGATGTGCGATGTGCCGACATTCAGGACGGCGCCGATCCGCGGCGGCGCGACCTCGCACAGATAGCGCACGTGCCCGCCGCCCCGAGCGCCGATCTCGAGCACGAGAAAGCGCGTGGCATCGGTGGCCTGCAACACGGTGTACGGGTGACCGAGCTCGTTGTTCAGCGAACCGGCCGGGGCCACCGTCGGGCCGGCCCTCGACACGAGCTGGGCGATGAAGTCCTTGGTGGTGGTCTTGCCGGAGGACCCGGTCAGGCCGATCACGGTGGTCTGCGGCAGACGGTCCACGACGTGGCGAGCGAGGCGCGCGAGCGCGGACCTCGGGTCGTCCACCACGATGGACGGCACCCCGGCGACGGCTCGCTGACCGAGCACGCCGACCGCACCGGCGGCGACCGCCGCGTGCGCGAAGTCATGACCGTCCACGTGGTCGCCGGCGAACGCCACGAATAGGCCGCCCGGCGTCACCTTGCGCGAGTCGTACTCCACCGTGCCGGACACCCGGATTTGCGGGTTCGCGTCGACCAACACGCCACCGACCGTCGACGAGATCTCGGCGAGCGACATCGTGATCACGTCGCGCCTCCCCGGCCGCCGACGGGTACGGACGACGCGCTGTCGCCGAACCGCACTCGCAACGCGGCCGCTAGCTCGACCCGATCGTCGAACGGGTGCAGCGCGCCGGTGATCTCTTGACCGCGCTCGTGTCCCTTGCCGAGCACCGCGATCACGTCGCCGGGCGCGGCGCGGCGTACGGCTTCGTCGATCGCCGCTCGCCTGCCGGCCACCTCGAGGATCTCGGCACCGGCCCCGGGGGCCGTCGCCCCAGAGGCCGTCGCCCCGCGCAACACCTCGGCGCGGATCACCGACGGGTCCTCCGAACGAGGGTTGTCGTCGGTGACGATCAGCAGATCGCTGCCGCGCGCCGCGGCGGCCCCCATCACCGGCCGCTTGCCGCGGTCGCGGTCACCGCCCGCGCCGATCAGGCAGATGACGCGACCGGTACCGAGGCGGCGTACCGCCTCGAGCGCGGCCACGATCGCGTCCGGCTTGTGGGCATAGTCGACCACGCCGATGACCGGACCGGGCGCGGCCACGCGCTCCAGCCGACCGGGTACCCCGGCGCACGCCGCGACACCCTCGGCGGCAACGTCCGGTGCCACGCCGACCGCGACGAGGCACGCGATCGCCAGCAGCGCATTGGCGATGTTGTGGCGGCCCGGCATGCGTACGCCGGCGGACAGCACCACACCAGCAGGACCGTACGCGGTGAACCGCTGCCCGAACCCGTCCGTCGCGACGTCCAGCGCGTACCACGTCGCGGACGTGTCGCCAGCGGCCGAGTAGGTCACGGTGTCCGGCTTGTAGAGCGGCCGGAGCGCCGGGTCGTCGGCGTTGAGGATCTCGGTGTCGCAGCGCCCGTCGAACAGCTTCGCCTTCGCCGCGAAGTAGTCCTGCGCGTCCCGATGGAAGTCGAGGTGATCGAGCCCGAAGTTGGTGAAGCCGCCGACCGCGAAGCGGGTGCCGCCGACCCGGTCGAGGGCGAGCGCGTGGCTGGAGACCTCCATGACCATCGCGGTCACGCCGCGCTGCACCGCCGCCGCGAACAGGCCGTGCAGGTCGCTCGCCTCGGGCGTGGTGCGCACGCTGTCCACTACGAGGTCGCCCAGCCGCGTCTCGACCGTACCGATCAGTCCGGTCACGTGGCCGGCCGCCCGCAGTCCGGACTCCACGAGGTAGGCAGTCGACGTCTTGCCCGCGGTACCCGTCAGGCCGATCAGCACCAGACGGCCGGCCGGATCGCCGTACACCTCGGCGGCGGCGGGACCGAGCGCGGCGCGCGCGTCCGGCACGACGATCGCGGGCAGTCCCGCCGCCTGGGCGGCCGAGACGCCGTCGGAATCGGTCAGCACCGCGACCGCACCGGCGGCGGCCGCCGCGGCGACGTACGCCGATCCGTGCGTACGGGCGCCGGGCAACGCGGCGAACAGATCGCCGGGCCGGACGTCGTCGCTGGCGTGCGTGATGCCGGTGACCGTGACATCGGTGACTGTGACATCCATGCTCGTGCCATCGGTGGCGCCCTTGGACGGCCCGTCGACGAGTCGCACATCGCCGAGCCGCGCGGCGATCGCGGCGATCGAACGCGGCGCCGTCACGCTGGGACGCGGGTAGCCGGGCACGGCGTCAGACCCTACCCGCCCGGACCGGACGAACGGTACTTGACGCCAGATTCGGCCGCGCCCGCGACACTGCCGCCGCCGTCATCCGTCGGTCACGGCATCTCGTAACGGCATCACTTAACGGTGGTCTGGAACTTCGGCGCTGTCTCGCCATCCGGCGGCACGCCGAAGTGCTGCAGCGTGAAGGTCATCATGTCGTGGAACGTGGGCGCCGGTACGGTCGTGCTAGATCCGTCGTGGACGTGCGCGAACACGCCGATCACGTAGCGCGGATTGTCCGCCGGCGCCATGCCGACGAAGGACACCACGTTGCCCGCCTGGTATTTGCCGTCGGACACCTGCAGACCGGTGCCAGTCTTACCGGCGACCTGGTAACCGGTGATCGCCGCGGTGGTGCCGGTGGCGCCCTTCACGGTGGTCACCGCCTGAAGGAGGGTACGCATCTCGGCGGCGGTCTGCGGCGTGACGACCTCATGGCGTGCCGGCGCCGCGGCGGGCGTGACCGTCCCGTTCGGCGCGACCGTCGCCTTCACCACGTGCGGCTGGACCCAGACGCCATTGTTGGCGATCGCCGCGTACGCCGCCGTCATCTGCAGCGGCGTCACGGAGATGCCGAGGCCGATCGGGATCGAACCGTAGCTCGACCCGCTCCAGCGGGAGGGCGGCTGGACGAGTCCTGGCGACTCGGCCGGCAGCCCTTCGCCAGTCGCCTGCCCAAAACCGAACTTCCGCTGGTACGCATAGAGATTGTCGGCACCGAGCTGGCCAGCGACGGTGATGGTGCCGACGTTCGACGAGAACGCCAGCAGGCCGGGGATGGTGAGCTTGGTGCCGGTCGGGAACGGATGGGTGTCGTGATACGTGACCCCACCGCGCTTGATCGTCGGACCGATGGTGAGCACCGTGTCCGGCGTGATCACACCCTCGTTCAACGCGCCGGCGATCGTGATGAGCTTTGCCACCGAGCCGGGATCCACTGCCTTCTGGGTCGCCGCGTCCACCCGGTCGGCGGCCGGGTAGTTCTGCCACGCCGCGGCGTCGTACGTCGGGTAGCTCGCCTGCGCCAGCACCTCACCGGTCTTCGCGTCCATCACCACGGCGGCCGCGAAGTCGGCGTGCGCCTTTGACATGTGGTCGAACAGCATCTGCTGGATCTCGTACTGCAGATCCCGGTCGATGGTGAGCTCGATGGTCGAACCGGGTCGGGCCGGCGTCGACTCGTCGTAGCCGCCCGGCAGCTCGGTGGACAGGCTGCCGTCGCCGACTTCGTACGTGTGCGAGCCGTTGACGCCCTGCAGCTGCTTGTTGAACGCCTCCTCGAGCCCGCCGAGCCCGACCGAGTCGCTGCCGGTGAACCCGATCAGGTTCGCGGCCAGGTCGTGGCCGGGATCTTCGCGACGCTGGTCGTACGCGATGCCGATGCCCGGCAGGTCCAATGCCTGTACGGACGCCGCGGTCGTCGGGTCGAGCCCGCGCGCGAGGTATTCGAACTCGTCTGGGGTGCCGTCCGGGCGCGTCTTGTGCGACAGCTTCGGCAACAGCTCGGAAACCGGGACGCCGAGTAGATCGCGCAGCTTCGAGGCGGCGTAGGCCGGATTCACGACGCGGGTCGGGTCGGCGAATACATACCGCGCGTCGACGCTCTGAGCGAGCACGTTGCCGTAGCGGTCGAGGATGGCGCCGCGCTTCGCCTCCAACACGGTCGTGGTGAGCCGATCCTTCAGACCGGCCGCGGCGTAGGCGCGCCCATCGGTGAGCTGGAGCAACACGAGCCGACCGCCCAGTATGGTGAAGATGACCAAGGCAAGCACGGTCGCGAGGCGCAGGCGCTTGCCCGGCCGGAACGTACGAAGCGGCGACTTTCGCCGTGTTCGGTCGCCGGCTCGCTTCGGTCGGTTGGACCGGCGCTTCGTCGGCGCCGATTCGCGTTGCGGCCGTTCCAGGGCACGTTCCGGCCGTGTCGCCGCCCGTTGCGGCCGCTGCGATCCGCGGGCCCTTCGGTCCGGGGCAGGCTCCGGGGCAGGCGCGGGCGCGGTCGCGGAGCGGCCCCGCGTCGTTTTAGCTGACGCGGTCCGGGACGAGCCGGAGCGAGGGTGGCCCGACAGATCCGCCGGCCCGGGTTCGACGAGTCGAAGAGCGGGCCGGTGCGGATCCGTCAGGCGGTCGGGACCGGTCTCCCGTACGGTCCGACCACGTGGTGTGTAGGCGCGCGCGTCCGAGATTCCGCCACGACCGGTGCCAGCCGCTCCCGGCCGGCGGGCGGACAGCGGCCCGATCGAAAGGACCTCACGGGTACGACGGCCGGGACGCCGCGCGCCGCCCGGCGAATCGCCGTCGTACGCGTCGCGGTCCCGGCCGTCGTCCCGCCGCTCGGCCATGGCTAGTGGCCGACCTGCGCGGTAATGCTAGGGGTGTCGGTGGACGGGTGGCCTACCCCGACGACCGAGCCGTTGGGCAGTTGGACATACCCGAGCGGCCCGGCCGGCACCAGGCCGAGCCGGTTCGCGTCGGCGACCACGCTGCCCGGTGCCTCCTGCTGGACCAGGTTCTGCTGCAGTTGTTGCTGCTGCTGGTTCAACGTGGCCTGCTTGTTCTGCAGCTCGTTGAGCTTGAACTGGTTGGCGTTGATCAAGGTGGACAGCACCAGGATGCCCACCACACCGGCGACGACGACGAACAGCAATGTCGCGACGAACGGTGCGCGGGCGACACTGACCGGTAGCGGCGGTGCGACGCGCAACCGGTGACGGGAGTCGACCGCCGCGTCGCGATCGGCGGCGCGCTGCGCGGCCCGTTCGTCGGCCGCCTCGCGTTCGGCGGCGCTCCGGCGGCGTACCGGCTCGGCAAGCTCGGGTTCGACGGTCACCGCCCGCGCGAGCGCCGAACTCCCGTCTACCGGAAAGTCCCGCGCCGCCGCGACCGCCGCAACGGGCGCGACCGATGCCGCCGAGGCCGGGTTCGCCGCGCTCCGCCGCGACGGATCGCGAACGATCGTGTCCGAGCCCCGGCGCGCGGCCGGAACCTTGCCGTGTGCCACCGCGGCCGCGCCGCGTGCGCTGGTGGATGCCGCCCGGGCGGCCGGACGGCCGGCCGTCGCCGGACCGTTCCGGGTGCCCGTCGGGCGGACGCGTTGTGCGGTCATCGCCGCTCCCTCGTGTCGGTGGTGCCAGTGGATGTCGGTTGTTTCCCGAGCCGCACCGCGGCGCGCAACCGGACCGACGCGGCACGCGGGTTTGCCGCGACCTCCGCGTCGCTCGGTCGCTCCGCACCGCGGGTGAGCAGCCGGAACGTCGGGGCATCGCCGGGCAGCTCGACGGGCAGGTCGACCGGCCCGGTCGACCTGGTCCGCCGCGTGATCGCGGCCTTGGCGATGCGGTCCTCCAAGGAGTGGTACGACAAGACGACGAGCCGCCCGCCCAGTGCCAACGCATCGAGCGCGGCGGGCATAGCGCGCTCCAACGCCGCCAGCTCTCCGTTGACCTCGATGCGCAGCGCCTGGAATGTGCGCTTCGATGGATTGCCGCCGGTGCGGCGCGCGGCCGCCGGAATCGCGTCCCGAACCAGGTCGGACAGGCGTGCCGACGACACGATCCGTGCCTTCGTGCGTTCGCGCACGATCGCAGACACGATCCGCGGCGCGAATCGTTCCTCGCCGTAGTCGCGAATCAGCCGCACTAGCTCGGCCGCCGGGTAGTCGTTGACGACCTGCTCGGCGGTGATGCCCCGGGTCTGGTCCATCCGCATGTCCAGCGGTGCATCGCGGGCGTACGCGAAGCCGCGCTCGACGACGTCCAGCTGCAGCGAGGAAACGCCCAGGTCGAAGAGCACGCCGTCGACGGCCGGATAGCCCAGGCGGTCGAGCACGTCGGGCAGCTCGTCGTAGACCGCGTGCACGAGATGGGTACGCGACGCGAAGCGCGCGAGCCGTGTCGTGGCACGCGACAGTGCCTCGGTGTCTCGGTCGAGCCCGACGAGGACGACGAGCGGATGCGCCGCGAGTACGGCCTCGGCGTGCCCACCCAGTCCGAGCGTCGCGTCGACGTAGACGGCGTCGCGGCCGGCCGCTTCCGCGGCGGCGAGGGCAGGCGACAGAAGCTCGAGCACGCGATCGAGGCGTACCGGGACATGCTGGCCGGCGGCGGGGGACGCGTGCTCGCCGTTTCCGGACGCCGCGGCATGCGGCGCCATCGGTAGCGAGATGTGCACGTCGAACACCCCCTTGGAACACGCCAGCGCCGCGATTCGCTCGAAGGCACGCGGCAGCAAGGAAGCGGCCGCGGCCGGGCGCACACTCGGCCGGTGCGCGTCTCATCACCGCGCGCGGCGGGCGAGCCGATCGGGGTCGGTCTGGTGACCGTGGAAGCGATCGGGCCGTCGCCGGCCACGGGTTCGCGGGCCCGTGGTGGGTGATGCGGGCGGCCACGTGCCACGCGATGCGCGAACGGGTCGCCAGTTGCCGGCCGATTAACGGCCGGTGTGCGCCGCCTCCGCCGGCGGCGCGTTTGTCGTCAACGTCTTGCCCCCCGCGAAACCGCCGTTGGCCGAACGGCGATGTCACTCGTGGCAGGCCTTGTGCCGGTACGAATCGAGTCCGTACCGCCAGATCCCCATCCGCTCCCGCAGGCCTGGCACCGGGGAAGAGGTGTCAGGAACGCCAAGCGGGTGGAGATCTCGCCGTACGCCCTCGTCGGGCACGGCCACCACCGGCCCGTCACAGGCCGACCGGCAACACCCCCTCCTCGATGTCGGAGAAGGCGTCCTCGCTGTCGGCGAGATACGTCTCCCACGAACGCCGGTCCCACACCTCGACCCGGCTGCTGGCGCCGATCACGACCAGTTCGCGGTCGAGTCCGGCGTAGTCGCGCAGGTGCGATGGGATCGTCACGCGACCCTGTCGGTCCGGCAATTCGTCGTGCGCGCTCGCGAAGAACACTCTGCTGTAGGCCCGCGCGGCCTTGTGTGTGACGGGCTGCGCGTGCAACTGGTCGGCGATGCGGTTGAACTCGGCAGACGGGAACACGTAGAGACAGCGTTCCTGCCCCTTGGTGATCACGACGCCTCCCGCGAGCTCGTCTCGAAACTTCGCCGGCAAGATCAGCCGGCCCTTGTCATCGAGATGGGGCGTGTGGGTGCCAAGAAACACTGCACCCACCCCCCTCGATTCACCGAGGCCGGACTACGGCTACCTCCACCGATAACGGCCGGTGATCCGTCCATCTCCGCCAGTGCGCACCACTGTACTCCACTTCTCTCCACCGTCAATCGCCAATCTGCCGGATCGACCTGCATTCGCTCCACAAATCCGCAGCTCAACGTCGTGTTCGCGGAGTGGAGGAATAATTCGGACAATCGGCGCGTCACGCACACGAAGCGATCGGCGCGGCTCCGGCCGACGACCGGTACAACGCGCGTAGGCGCAGGTGGATGCGGGTGCCCGTGGCTCACGTCCACGGTGGGGAGCGAAGTGGAGTGTCCGTGTCAGCCGGAGTCGCGCTCCACCAGGTGCGTGCCGAGGATGATGTAGGGCGCGTCCGGCTGGATACCGCGGATCTTGTCGTAGAGCAGACGCACCATCGCGCGGCCCATCTCCTCGATCGGCTGATGCACCGAGGTGAGCGTGGGCTGCGTCTGGCTGGCGATCACCGAGTCGTCGAAGCCGACCACGGCGACGTCCTCGGGCACTCGCAGTCCACTGTCCCGAAGCACGCGCAGCGCGCCGAGCGCCATCGGATCGTTGGCGGCGAACACCGCGTCGATGTCCGGACGCGCGGCCAGCAGGTGACGCATCGCGACGATGCCGGAGTCTTCGGTGAAGTCGCCGTACGCGATGAGTCGGGGGTCGACGGTACGCGACTCGGCCGCCATGGCGTCGCGATAGCCGGCGAGCCGGGCGACACCGGCACCCATGTCCTGTGGTCCGGCGATGGTCGCGATGCGCCGCCGATTGGCCGCGACCAGGTGCGTCGTTGCCAGCCGCGCGCCACCGACATTGTCGACGTCCACGAAGCTCACCGGCGCCGCCTCGGGCGTACCCAGCATGGATGCGGTCCGACCACCCAGCACGACCGGCAGGTCCCGGTCGGCGAGCAGCGCCGGCAGCGGATCGTCGTCGTGGAGCGAGAGCAGCAGCACGCCGTCGACGTGCTGACGGGTGAGGTGCAGATTGAGCCGGACCCGTTCGGCGGACGACTGCGCCATCGCGAGCCATAGCTGCAACGGCGTTTCGGCGAGGCTCGAACTGATGCCACGGATGATGCCCGCGAAGAACGGCTGGCCGAACACCCGGTCCTCGGATTCGGAGACCACGAGCGCAACTGAGTCGGTTCGTTGCGTGACGAGCGCACGGGCGGCGCGATTCGGCACGTACCCGAGATCGGCGATGGCACGCTCGACGGCTTCCTTGGCGGCCGGGCTGACCTGCGGCGAGCCGTTGACCACGCGGGACACGGTGCCGCGACCGACGCCGGCGGCGGCCGCCACCTCTTCGAGCGTCGGCCGGCCGGGCGACCGCTGCCGCTGGCTCACCATCCGCCTACCCCCTGGTCACGTGTCCTCGTCGACCGCACCGGGGCTCGCCTGGCCCGCGAGGCTCGACGACACTGTGGCGTGTCGCCCTGGCCTGCGAGCGTTCCCCCGACCCGCCAGCGCTGTGTACCTACTGTGTTAACACATATCCACTGTTAAACACTGCGGGAGCGCTCCCATGAAAGCTGCCTTGTCCGGACGCGCCTGTCAATAGGCGAGGTGAGTCGCGATCTGCGCCGGACAGTCGGACGGACCGCCGGGCGGACAGTCTGGGCGCGACGCGCGCGGCAGCGAACGGTTGCTACGGCGGACTAGCGACCGAGTTCGGCGATCGACACCTCGCGCATCTCGACCTTGCGGATCTTGCCGGTCACCGTCATCGGGAACGCGTCGACGATCTTCACGTACCGAGGAATCTTGTAGTGCGCGAGCTTGCCCGCGCAGAACGCGCGTAAGGATTCGGCGTCCAGGGGCGGCGCGCCCTCGCGCATGCGGATCCACACCATCAGCTCTTCGCCGAACTTCTCGTCCGGAACGCCGATGACCTGCGCGTCGACGATGTCGGGGTGGGTGTAAAGGAATTCCTCGATCTCCCGCGGGTAGACGTTCTCGCCACCGCGGATGACCATGTCCTTGATCCGCCCGACGATCGACAGATATCCGTCGGTGTCCATCACGGCCAGGTCGCCGGTATGCATCCACCGTGCCGCGTCGATCGCCTCGGCGGTGCGCTCCGGCATGTTCCAGTAGCCGAGCATCACGCTGTAGCCCCGCGTACAGAACTCGCCGGGCTCGCCGCGCTGCACGGTCCGACCGGTCGCCGGGTCGACGACCTTCACCTCGAGATGCGGGTGCACGGTGCCGACGGTGGACACGCGGCGGTCGAGGTCGTCGTCCGGGCGGGTCTGCGTCGACACCGGTGACGTCTCGGTCATGCCGTAGCAGATCGTCACCTCGGCCATGCCCATCTCGGCGATGACCCGTTTCATGACCTCCACGGGGCAGGGCGATCCGGCCATCACGCCGGTCCGGAGCGAGGACAGGTCGTGGTCGGCGAACGTCGGATCGCCAAGCTCCGCGATGAACATCGTGGGTACGCCGTAGAGCACCGTGCAGTGTTCCGCCGCGACGGCGGCCAGCGTGGTCGCCGGATCGAACCCAGGCCCCGGAATCACGATGCACGCACCACGCGTGACCGCGCCGAGATTGCCCATCACCATGCCGAAGCAGTGGTAGAACGGCACCGGTACGCACACCCGGTCCTGCTCGGTCCAGTTCTGGGTCCGCGCCACGAAGTAGCCGTTGTTCAGGATGTTGTGGTGCGAGAGCGTGGCGCCCTTCGGGAATCCGGTGGTGCCCGAGGTGTACTGGATATTGATCGGATCGTCGAAGTCGAGCGATGCTTCGCGTTCGGTCAACGCGTCCGTGTCGACCGATGCACCGGCCGCCACTATCTCGTCCCAGCCCGGCGTCCCGATGTAGACGATGTCCAGCAGGTCCGGGCAGTCGCCACGCACCTCGTCGATCATGTCGCGGTAGTTGGACGTCTTGAACGTCTCGGCGGACACGAGGGTACGGACGCCGGACTGCTTGAGCACATACGCGAGTTCATGGCTTCGGTACGCCGGATTGATGTTGACGAGGATCGCGCCGACCCGGGCGGTGGCGAACTGCACCAGCACCCACTCGGGCAGGTTCGGCGCCCAGATCCCGACGCGGTCGCCAGCTTCGACGCCCAGCGAGAGCAGACCGTTCGCGACGGCTTCGACGTCGGCCGCGAGCGCGCGATAGGTCCAGCGCCGCCCGGAGGGGAAGTCGACCATCGCCTCACGGTCGCCGTGTGCTGCCACGGTCTCCGCGAGATTCTCCCCGATCGTCTGGCCGAGCAACGCCACCGTCGATGGTCCGTTCACGTACGCAAGCACCATGGCCGCCTCCCGAACGCCGCACCCGCCCGATTGTCGCCCGAACCGCGGCGCCCGCGCCATCCCGCGCCCGCCACCCGCCTGAGGAAGCCGCGTAGCGCAAGCCGCGTGCGGAAGCCGCGTAAGGAACCGGACACCGGTCGGCACGCCGAATGGCAACGCGAATCGCGCCGCGCGTTCTACCGTGGACGTAGCGGTGGTCGGGGTGTCACTCGCGTCGTTGGCATCCCGGCCGCCGCGTCACGTTCGCGGATTCGCCCGGTGAGCTAGGCCATCCGTCGAAGGAGCGCCGTGGCGCGCGCCACCGAAAACGCGCGAGGGTCGAACGCGCGGCCGTACCACTCGAACATCTCGGCGTGCTCCGGATGATCCGGGTCGGCCATCGCGGCGCAGAACCGCTCGAAGCCGTAGACGCCGCCGACGTCCTCGGGCGGGCACGCACCGGCGCCGTCCACACACGTCGGATACCGCTCGTCCGGATCGGCCTCCAACACGTCCTCGACCGCGATGTGGTGCTCCCACCAGTCGCCGAAGTCGTACGTGTAGCCGAAGCGGTCGTCCTTCGCGGCAACGTCGTCGAGCCGGCTGTCGATCTCGTCGCGCATGTCGAGCAGGCCGTCCGGATCGGGTTGCCCGAACTGTACGGTGCCGATGTCGAACGAGTGCAGGTGGCAGTCCTGCCAACCCATCGCGAGCTGGATGACACGGTGGACTCGATCGAGCGTGTACGCGCCGGGCACCGCGACGCGACGCCACACCGGCGGTGTCACATCGGCCAGTGTGATCTTGAGGGTATAGATCTGCCGTGCCATCGCCGCCCATTCTTGACGCACTCGGCGTGCAAGCGCAGGCTGAATTAGTGATCTGTCGCGCGTGTCGCGCGAAGCGGCACGACAAGTGCCCGGGTCGGGCGTGGTGTGACTGCCAGCATCGGCCGCCGGATCCGACGCCACCAACCACTGGAGCGCCGGGCGAGTAACACGTTCGCCACGGTCGGTGGCCGCTGGCACAATCCGCGCATGCCGAAGACCGCGTTGATCACCGGAGTGAGCCGTCGGATTGGCATCGCGTACGCCGTCGCGGGACGACTCGGCGACGACGGATGGCAAGCGTCGCTGTCCGGCTGGCCGGCACACGACAACGAGCAGCCGTGGGGCGGCGACGACGAACCCGGCGGCCCGGCCGGCATGGGGTGGCAGGCCGCCGACCTCGCCGACCCGGACGTACCCGCACGGCTCGTCGCCGACCATGTCGCGCGCTTCGGATCGCTCGACGCGCTCGTCGCGGTGCACGCGCGGTCGAGCGATCAGGATCTCGCCTCCGTGACGGCGGCGGAGATGGACGCGTCATTCGCGGTAAATGCGCGCGCCACCGTGTTGCTGGTGCAGGCCGCCGCGCGGGTCGGGGTACGCCGTGTCGTGCTCTTCACCACCGGCGTGCACCAGTCGCCGATGCCCACCGAGATCCCGTACGTCCTGAGCAAGGCCGCCATCCAGGGCATCACCGCGACGCTTGCGGCCGCACTCGCGTCCACTGGCGCCACGGTGAACTGCGTGAATCCCGGGCCGGTCGACACTGGGTACGCCGACGACGACGCCCGCGCGTGGGTCGCGTCGCGAATGCCACTCGCGCAGCGATGGGGTCAGCCGGACGACGTGGCCGGTGCGGTTGCGTGGCTGCTCTCTGACGGCGCGTTCTGGATCACCGGCCAGACCATCGACGTGGACGGCGGCTGGGGCATCCGATCGGGCGTTCCGCCACGGTGATCGAGAAGTCTAGCGCTTGACGCCCACTATTCATTGGGTGAATAGTGTGCGACATGTCCACCGCGCACGTGCTGCTCGGCCTGCTCAGCAAGCACCCACAACACGGGTACGAGCTCAAGCAGGCGCACGACGCGGTGCTGCCCGGCGCCAAGCCGCTGGCCTTCGGTCAGGTCTACGCGACGCTCGGCCGGATGGAGCGCGATGGCCTCGTCGCGCCGGACGGCGCGGAGCGGGTCGGCGGACCGGACCGGACCTCGTTCCGGGTCACCACCGTCGGCCGGACGTCGCTTGACGCGTGGCTCGACGAAGTCGAACCGCCGGCGCCACATGCCTCCAGCGCGTTGCTCGCCAAGGTGGTCGTAGCGCTGCTCGCCGCGGACCGCGACCGTGCGCGGCGATATCTGACCGCGCAGCGCAAGGCACACACCGATCGGTTGCGCGAGCTCACTCGCGTCAAGACCGATCCGCACGCCGGTGTCGGCGCCGTCATCGCCGCCGACTACGCGATCGTCCACCTCGACGCCGACCTGCGGTGGCTGGCCACCACGCTCGCGCGCGTCGCCGAACTCGACGAGGAGATCCGCAAATGACCGAGGTACTGCTCGCGGCGCGTGGCGTCGTCAAGTCGTACGGGAACTCCCCGGCGCTGCGTGGCGTGACGATCGACGTCGGCGAGGGCGAGATCGTGGCCGTCACCGGACCGAGCGGCTGCGGCAAGTCAACGTTGCTCTACTGCCTGTCCGGCATCATGCGACCGGACGCGGGCGAGATCAGCTACCGCGGCGCCCGGCTCGACACGCGCACCGAGTCGGAGCGCTCGGCGCTGCGACGCGGCGACTTCGGCTTGCTGTTCCAATTCGGCCAGCTCGTCGCGGAGTTGCCAGCGGTCGACAACGTCGCGCTGCCGCTGCTGCTGCGCGGCACCCGGCGACGCGAGGCGCGCAGCGCCGCGATGGTCTGGCTGGACCGGCTCGGCGTCGCCGACGTTGGGCGTGACCTGCCCGGCGAGATGTCCGGCGGCCAGGCGCAGCGGGTCGCGCTCGGCCGTGCGCTCGTCACCGAACCGCGCGTGCTGTTCGCGGACGAGCCGACCGGTGCGCTGGACACCCTGACCGGCGAAGCGGTGCTCGGCCACATCGTGCGCGTCGTGCGCGAACAGGGGACGGCGGTGGTGCTCGTGACGCACGAGGCCACCGTCGCCGCGCACGCCGATCGCGAGGTTGCGCTGCGGGACGGCATGCTCGATCCGACGGGGCTGGGGTTCCCGATGTCGTCGCCGGCCGCCGCTGGCACCGGTCCAGCGGCGGCCGGACCGCGACACGCCTGGGCGAGCGGACAATGAGAGCTTCGACATTGGTACGGCTTGCCGCGTCCGGTACGCGGACGGACAGCGTACGGCTCCTGCTGACCGCGTTCGGCTCGGCACTGGCGACACTCGGCTGGCTCTGCGCCGCGACGGTAGCGGCGCTCGGCTTCGCCGGCTCGGACCTGGGTTCGGCGGCCGACGACAACCGCTACACGAGCGCTCTGTTGCGCGAGCCCGGGCTGCGGCCCGGTGTGGTGACCGCCTTTGTGCTGTTGACCATCCCGGTGCTTGCGTTTGTCGGTCAGTGTGCGCGGCTCGGCGCACCGGCGCGCGACCGACGCATCGCCGCCATGCGGCTGGCCGGCGCGACGCCACGCCAGGCGGTCGCGATCGGCGCTGGTGAGAGCGGCGCGTCGGCATTGCTCGGCTCGGCGCTCGGCGTCGCTTCGTATTTCGTACTGCGGCGGGTGCTCGACAACGTCAACGCGCACGGACAGCGGACGCTGCCGACCGACGTACTCCCGAGCCTTTGGGTCATCGTCGTGGTCGCCGTGGCGCTGCCGGTCGTCGTCGCGCTCGCGTCCGCCTGGTTGCTGCGCGCGGTCACCACCAGTCCGCTCGGCGTGGTCCGGCGCGGCCCACGCCGACGGCCACCCCGCGTCTGGCCCGGCATCCTGATCCTGATCGGCCTTCTGACGTTCGCCGGCTTCGCGCCGCTGGTCCGGTTCCTATCGCACCATCGCATCGCGATCCCGGCCTCGTTGACCCTCACGATCTTCTACGTCGGCGTCCTGATGACCGTGCTCGGCGTGGTGGTCGGCGCCGGGTGGATCGCGTACGCCACCGGTTGCGTGTTGCGCCGAGCAAGTCGACGAGCGGCCGGCCAACTGGCGGCGGCGCGGCTGATCGCCGACCCGTGGCAGGGCAGCCGCGCCTTCGGCGTGCTGATGGTCGCGGCGGTGTTCGGTGGCGGTACGGCCGTCGTATACCAGCACTTCGTGTCGATGGCCGCGACCACCGAGGCACAGAACCGGCTCATGGCGACGCTCCTGCACCAGCCATACGAGGCGTCACCGCCGGACTCGTTCTACACGAACGCCACACTGCTCGTCGCGATCGCGGTTCTGCTGGCCGCGGTGATCGGCGCGCTCGGCCAACTCGTCGCGATCAGCGAGGCAATCGTGTCGCGCCGCCGTGGGTACGCGGGAGTTGTCGCGGCCGGCGTACCCCGATCGGTGCTCGCCCGCGCCCAGCTATGGCAGAGCCTTGCGGTGGCCGTACCCGCGCTGACCCTGGCCACCACGGCCGGACTGTTGATCGGCAGATTCGTCACGGGTACGTCGGTGCACGCAGGGGCCGGCTCAATCCAGACCGGCGACGGGCCGGTGATCAAGATTCCGGATGTCGTTGGTGCCGTACCGGTGCCGTGGGCGAATCTCGGCCTGGTCGTCGGCGTGTCGGTCGGAGCGGTGGCGTTGACCGTCGCGATCGGCCTGCTGTTCCTGAAGGCCAGCACCAGCGTCGACGAGTTGCGTACCGCGTGACGGCGTAGCGTGGTGCGTCGTGGCCGACGAGCATCGCGCAGCACCCGAGGATGCCGGAACAATCGAGCTGAACGTCAACGGTGCCTCGGTCCGAGTCGCCGTCGATCCAGTGACCCCGTTCCTCGAGGTGTTGCGTAACGACCTCGGGCTGACCGGCGCGAAATACGGGTGCGGTGTCGAGCAGTGCCGAGCGTGCGCGGTACTTGCCGATGGCGTCGCGGTGCCGACCTGCTCGACGGCGGTGGGCAGCTT
>DASTMZ010000124.1:0-3719 GCA_035713725.1 Micromonosporaceae bacterium | reverse complement strand
GATGGTGATCCGTCGCCTCGTCGCACCCAGCATTGATTTCAGTGCGCTGCGCCGCGAGTTGAGGCTGCCCACGCAGTTCTCGCTCGCGGCGCAGCGTGAGGCGGACGATGTGGCGGCGCGCGGACCGAGGCTTCCGTCCGTTGACCGCACCGACATCGCGTTCGCGACACTCGACCCGCCCACATCGATGGACCTGGACCAGGCTATGTGCCTGCAGCGGCGGGGGACCGGCTACCGCGTCTGGTACGCCATCGCTGATGTTTCCGCATTCGTTGCACCGGATGGCGCCCTCATCTCCGACACCTGGGCCCGAGGACAGACCGTCTACCTGCCCGACGGCCGCGTGCCGTTGCATCCGACGGTGCTTTCCGAGGGCGCTGCGAGCCTCCTGCCGGGTCAGGTACGACCGGCCGTGGTGTGGACGATCGACCTGGACGCGGACGGCGCCACCGTCGACGTGCGAGTGGAACGTGCGACGGTACGCAGTCGGGCCAAGCTCGGCTACCCGGACACCCAAGCGGCCGTGGACGCCGGTCGGCTCGACGAACCCGTTGCGCTGCTTCCCGAGATCGGCAAGCTGCTGATCGAACGCGGTCTCGCGCGCGGCGCCATCAACCTCCCCATGCCGGCCCAGGACGTTGAGCGCGTGGACGGCGGCTGGGAGCTCGTGCTGCACGCGCCCGATCCGATCGAGGACTACAACGCTCAGATTTCGCTGCTCACCGGCATGGCCGCCGCAGACATCATGCTCAAGGGCGGGATCGGTCTGTTGCGCACCATGCCGGCTCCGCCGTTCTGGGCGATCCGGAGGCTTCGGCGGGCGGCGAACTCGCTCGGCGTTCGATGGCCTCGCGGCACGTCGGCCGGCCGGGTGATCGCACAGGTCGACGGCGGTACACCCCGTGGCGCCGCGTTCCTCGGTCATGCCGCCGAGTTGCTGCGCGGTGCGGCATATACGGCGATGGACGGAGCGACCCCCGAGCTGCACGAGCACGGTGGTGTGGCGGCGGCGTACGCACACGTGACCGCACCGTTGCGGCGCCTGGCAGACCGCTACGCGACCGAGGCATGCCTCGCGCTGTTCCACGGCGAGCCGGTGCCGGACTGGGTACGCGTGGCTCTGCCGAAGCTGCCTGGGGTGATGGCGGCGACCGACCACGTCGCGAGCGCCGCGGAGCGTGGCGCGGTCGACCTCGCCGAGGCCGTGCTGCTAGAGAGCCGCGTCGGCGAAGTGTTCGAGGCGGCGGTTCTCGACGTGGACGAGCCGGAGCACCACCACAAGCCGCACCATGACAACCATCAGCCGCACGACCGCCAGCCCGAGCAGCACAACCAGCAGACGCAGCACAACCCGGAACCGGACATCCAGCACCAGCGCTCAGACGGCGCGACACCCGCCGCGCCACCACAGCCGCGCCCGCCGCATGGCGTCGTGGCGCTCGACGCGCCCGCGGTGCGGGCCAGGTGCGAGGGCCCGGGCCTGGTGCCGGGCAAGCGCATTCCGGTCCGGCTGGCGGTCGCCGATCCGGTGCTGCGCAGAGTGCTGTTCGAGACCGTGATGCGGTGACATGACGGTTCGATAGGACGATGCGTACGAGAAGATCGATCACGGCCGGTCGGACGACGCGACGGCCGGGCGCCATCGAGGCAACAGCCTCACCACGAAGGGACTTGAGGAGCATGGCCGACGACGTCTCGGGCATCACCGCGTTCCGCGCGGCGCGCGACTATCTGCTCGCCCATCGCGACGACTACGCGACCGCGTATCGGGAATTCCGATGGCCGGACGTGACCGAGTTCAACTGGGCGCGGGACTGGTTCGACGCGGTGCTCGCGACTGAACGGCCCGACCAGACGGCGCTATGGATCGTCGAGGAGGATGGCACCGACACCAAGGTGACGTTCGCCGAGATGTCCGCGCGGTCCGAACAGGTCGCCGGCTGGTTGCGCGCCCACGGTGTGGAACGCCACGACCACCTGCTGCTCATGCTCGGCAACCAGATCGAGCTGTGGGAAACGATTCTGGCCGCGATCAAGCTCGGCGTCGTCATCATTCCGGCTTCGACATTGCTGGGTACGAGCGACCTCGTCGACCGTGTGCACCGCGGCCAGGTCGCGCACGTGGTGGCGAGAAGCGGTGACACGCCTCGCTTCGAGGGCGTACCAGGTGGCTGGACGCGCATCGCCGTCGGCGAGCCGGCCGAGGGCTGGCTCCGCTACGACGACTCTTACGTGTCACTCGCCGATGCCAGCCCGGACGGCCCGACCGCGGCTAGCGACCCGCTGCTGCTCTACTTCACGTCCGGCACCACCGCGCAACCGAAGCTCGTCGAGCACACCCACGCGTCCTACCCGGTCGGCCACCTGTCGACGATGTACTGGATCGGGCTGCGCCCCGGCGACGTACACCTGAACATCTCGTCGCCCGGCTGGGCGAAACATGCGTGGAGCAACCTCTTCGCGCCGTGGAACGCGGGCGCCACGATCCTCATCGTGAACCAGAGCCGCTTCGCCGCCGGCCCGCTTCTCGACGTGATCGTGCGCTGCGGCGTGACGACGTTCTGCGCGCCGCCGACCGTCTGGCGGATGCTGATCCAGGTCGACCTCGGCGCGTGGCAGGTGCCCATGCGCGAGTGTGTGGCCGCCGGTGAGCCGCTGAATCCGGAGGTCATCGAACAGGTACGAGCGGCGTGGCGCATCACCGTTCGCGACGGGTACGGACAGACCGAGACGTCCGCCCAGATCGGCAACCCGCCAGGTCTTCCGCTCAAGCTCGGCTCGATGGGCCGGCCGCTGCCCGGCTACCGAATCGCGCTCGTCGACCCGGTCACGGGCGGGCGCGGCGACGAAGGCGAGATCTGCATCGAACTCGAGCCGCGGCCGACCGCGCTGATGACCGGATACCGCGACTCGCACGAGCGCACCGCCGAGGTGATGCGCGACGGCGTCTACCACACGGGCGATGTCGCGTCCCGGGACTCGGACGGCTACATCACGTACGTCGGCCGCACTGATGATGTGTTCAAGGCGTCCGACTACCGGATCTCGCCGTTCGAGTTGGAAAGCGTGTTGCTCGAGCACGACGCGGTCGCCGAGGCGGCCGTGGTGCCGTCACCGGACCCGCTGCGCCTCGCGGTGCCGAAGGCCTACGTCCTGCTCGCCGCCGGCCACGAGCCGGATGCCGCGACCGCGCGCGAGATACTCGCATTCGCGCGCGAGCGGCTGGCGCCGTTCAAGCGCGTACGCCGGCTCGAATTCGCCGACCTGCCGAAGACGATCTCCGGCAAGATCCGCCGGGTCGAGTTGCGGGGCGTGGAGGCCGAGCGGCACGGCAACGGTATGGCGGCGGACCGCGCCGACGGAGAGTTCTGGGAAGAGGACTTCCCCGACCTGAAGTCGTGACACGCGACGACGATCGCGGAGTGTCGGAGGCCGGTCGTGCCGCGCGACGATCTCGGGGAAGCCGTGCATCTGGCCGCCCCGCCGCGGCGCATCGTGTCGCTTGTGCCGTCGTTGACCGAGGCGGTCGCGTCCGTCGACGTACGCCTGATCGCCGGCGCGACGGACTACTGCACGCATCCGGCATCGCTTGACGTGCCACGCGTGGGCGGCAGCAAGTATCCGTCCGTCGATGCGGTGCTCGCGATCGAGCCGGACCTCGTGCTCGCCAACGTCGAGGAGAACCGGCGGGCGGACGTCGAGGCGCTGCGCGCCGCAGG
>DASTMZ010000123.1:0-17542 GCA_035713725.1 Micromonosporaceae bacterium | reverse complement strand
ACAGGATATCAAGATCCGCCGGTGGTATATACGCCGTCTATTGCCGGGGCCCACGGTCGGCGACAGCGCTTCAGGTCTGGTCGGCTATCGCGGCGAGGGTCTGCGCAAGTTCGGCCGGCTTGGTGAACATCGGCCAGTGTCCCGAGTCGATGTCCACGAACTCGACATGCTTGGCCTTCGCGAGCTCGGGTATCTCGCCGGCGTCAATCCACGCCTTGGCGTCCGCCGGTGAGAACTCAGGGCATACGAGCACGACGGGTACGTCATAGCGGCGCTCGTCGGTCAGCCGGACAACGGCCTTGGCCACACCCTCCGGCACCGGGACTGCCGCCGCCGCGATGCGTTGCTTGGCGCCGTCGTCCAGGTCGGCAGAATCTGGGCCTTCGAACGGTCCCCAACCGGGGAACGCCATGACGCCGTCCTTCACCTCGAAGAAGTCGGCGTATAGCTGCCCGTCGGAGGACGCGAAACCACCGATCATCACGACCTTTGCCACCTTCTCCGGCCGTGCGTCGGCGGCGAGCCAAGCGAGGGTACCCGCGGCGGAATGCCCCACCACCACGGCCTTTCCGGGCGCCGCGTCAACCGCGGCAAGCACGGTGGCGACCTGGTCGTCGAGGGTGGCGGCGACCGCGCCGTCGCCCTGGCCGGGAAGGGTGATCGGCACGGGGCGGTGACCTAGTGCGTCGAGCGCAGGCACGACGTCCTTCCAGGCGGACCCCTCGAGCCACAGGCCGCCAATGAGAAGAATGTCCACGATCAGTTCTCCTTGTGCAGCGCGGTCGGTCACGATCGGCATAGACGCCCGTCCTCGTTTCGTCGTGGACGGTGTGCCGACATCCGAATCACGCTAGGACAAGATCCGGACGATCCGCGTCCGGTTCCTTCTGCTGCACAGTGCGGAGCTTGAGGCGTACCCGCCCAGGTTGACGTCCGGGCCTCCTGCGGCCTATCCTGCTCTTTCAACCACAGAGTTGAAAGTGAGGGCGATGACCACGGACACGATGTCCCGGGTCTTCGCTGCTCTGGCGGATCCGACCCGGCTTGACATGGTGACGCGGCTGTCGATGGGCGAGGCGACAGTCAGCCAGCTGGCCGAGCCGTACCGAATGACGTTGCAGGCGGTCTACAAGCATCTGCGGGTGCTGGAGGACGCGGGTCTCGTCAGCCGACCGCGAGGGCCGCAGCCCCGGCCGGTGCGCTTGGAGGCCCCGGCCTTCGACCTGATGGATACCTGGCTCGAGCACCATCGAGCCCGCGTCGAGCGACGCTACCGGCGCCTCGACGCTGTTCTCGAACGGATGGAAGGAGACGGCCATGGACCGCATCACGGAGGCAGCGATCGAAGCCGACCCGAGGCTGCCGCTGATCCGGATAACCCGTGACTTCGCCGCCACGCGCGAGAAACTGTTGCGCGCGCACACCGATCCCGAGTTGTTCGCCCAGTGGGTGGGTCCCGACGGGATGACGACCCGGATCGAGCATTGGGACGCGCGTTCCGGCGGTAGCTGGCGCTACGTCGCGGGGCGCGAGGGTACCGAATACGGGTTCCACGGCTGCTTCCACGACGTACGGCCGGACCGCATCGTGCAGACCTTCACGTACGAGGGCGATCCCGACGCAGTAGCGCTGGAAACGTTGTGGTTCGAGGACCTTGGTGACGGCCGTACGCGATTGCGCGCGCAGTCGCTGGTCGACAGCTTCGAGAGCCGCGATGCGTTTCTGCGCAGCGGAATGGAGGTCGGCGTGAACGAGGGCTACGCCAAGCTGGACAGGATGCTCGTCGATGGCGCTGTCTGATCGGCCGGCCGAGCGGCACCGGGAGGTTGGCGGCCTGTTCACCGAGCGGGTGCGCGGCACCCGGTCCTGGGGCGCGCCATCCCCGGTCGCCGGCTGGTCTGCCCGGGATGTCGTGCGTCACCTGACCGACTGGTTTCCGGAGTTTCTAGGCGCTGGTTCGGGCATCCAACTGCCCCGCGGTCCGTCGGTAGATGTGGACCCGGTCGCCGCGTGGCAGGTCCATTGCGACGGTGTCCAGGCGGTACTGGACGATCCGGAGACCGCGCACCGGCAACTCACCAACCGGCATACCGGCAGCCTGCCGGTGTCGGCCGCGATCGACCAGTTCTACACGGCCGACGTTTTCATGCACACCTGGGATCTCGCTAGAGCCACGGGCCAGGACGACCGGCTGGATCCCGACTTCTGCGCTCAGCTCCTCGGCGGGATGGAGCAGATGGAGGAGGCCATCCGCGCCTCCGGCCAGTTCGGCTCGCGAGTCGAGGTACCGGGCGGTGTGGATACCCAGACCAGGCTGTTGGGTTTCATCGGTAGGAACCCATTCTGGGTGTCGCCATGACCGTCCACCGAGGACGGAGTGGGATCTCACTCCACGCAGCACGGTCCGGTGGCGGGCGACGCAGCGAAATACCACGTCTGGTTCAGCTGACCGTTGAAGGTCCACTGGATGATGGCCGCACCAGCGGTGAGGCTCGCGCCCTTGTCGTCCATGTAGAGCGTTGATGCAAGGTTCTCGGCGAAGCCTAGGTCTGTGGTGGTATCCAGATTCTTGGTCCAGAAGCGTTGCGAGTCGAAGTTATTGCAGGTCCATTGGGTGAATTGAGCGCCCGCCGTCTGGGACGAGCTCGGGTCCGCCAGGCATTTGTCGCTATCTTGGTTCCGGAACTCATAGACGACGCTGGGCAGGTAGGCGAGGTCCTGGTAGATCTTCCACTCGTCTTGAGCAAGCCCGCAGCGGTCTTGGTAGATCTTGGCGCCGTTTGTGCTTGAGTCGTGTGCCGTCAGGCAGAAGCCGGAAAGGTCGTTCTCGATCTCTGCGAGCCTCACGAACTGCAGGTTGCTCGAGGCCGCGATTAGGACTAGTCGACGCGGACAAGGACGACCGCCGCTACCGTCGCGAGGCTTGCCCGCAGTGTGCGGAAACGTCCAGGCGGTAGCCTCGTCGCGTGTCCCAACTCGACTGGCCCGATCTGCGTAATGCACGCGATCTCGGCGGGATACCGACGATCGAGGGTGGACACATTCGCGAGCGTGCCCTGGTTCGCACGGACAACCACGACCGGCTCGATACGGCCGGCCTTGCCGCCATCCGGTCATACGGCGTCAGCCGCATCGTCGACCTGAGGTGGGACTGGGAGGCGAAGAAGTATCCAAGCCCGCTGGCCGGCGACGAGCGCTACCGCCTTGTCCCGGCGTGCTTCGATCCGACCGGTGACGAGCAGATCCCACTGGACAGCTATCGGCTTATGGTCGACGCCAGCCGGGACCGCTTAGCCGCCGCGTTCATCTCGATTGCGGAGGCCCCGGAAGGCTGCGTCATCGTGCATTGCCATGGCGGCCGGGACCGCACCGGGGTGGTGGTCGCGCTCGCGCTGCACGTCGCCGGCGTACCGGTGGACTCGATCGCCGCCGACTTCGCGCTCACCGAGGATTCGCCGGCGACGATGATCGTCAACACGTTCAACCACCTGGAAACGCGCTACGGCGGCGTTTCGAGCTATCTGGTTGATTGTGGCGTGCGGCCGAAGCACTTGGCCGCGGTTCGCGCGCGGCTGACCTAGGCGTTCGCCAGCGATCGGTCTGACCTCGGGACTAGTAGGCTGCCCGGGACTCGAACCCGGAACCTACGGATTAAAAGTCCGCAGCTCTGCCATTGAGCTAGCAGCCCGCGGTTGTCAGGCTACCCGCCAACCACCGTCGCGCTGGTGCCGGGTTAGCGCGGCGTCGCGGCCTCCGCAGTCGAGTGTGCAGGCCGTGCCGCGGTCTATTGGGGCCGATTCTGTCACTTGAAACTGACGTAACGTTAGGTTCTATGCTCGCCTCATGCCGGTGAGCGCGAACGTCGCAGCGTCGATGTGGCGGGTCGGTTCCTTGGCCGCCGAGACCGGGCTCACGGTTCGCACCCTGCATCACTACGACGCGATCGGGCTGGTCCGACCGTCGGCTCGCACGCCGGGCGGCCACCGTGTCTACACCCGGCCGGATGTCGAGCGACTCTATGCGGCACTTGTACTGCGAAGTCTCGGCGTCCCGTTGGCGCACATCGTGGCGCGCATGCAGGATCCAAGCTGGGATTTGCAGAGCGCGGCAGCGCGACAACGTGCCGAACTCGACGCACAAATCGAGGCGATGAGCCGTCTGCGACAACGCCTGGAGAGCCTGTCGCCCAACGCGTCGCTCGCGCCGCGGTGGCCTGACGTGCGCTCCAGTGCGGCGGCCGACCCGACTGCGGTCATCCGCGAGATGCAGCGCTTCGTCGCGCGTCCGTTCGCGGTACGGCAAGTGTTGGCGCTCCTGCCATACGAGGATGTCGAGGCGGCCCAAATCCGACTGGTGGACATGTTCGGCTTCGAGGCCGGAACGCTGACACGAGACGCCGACGGAACGGCCGTGCACGCCGAGGTACTGGCCGGGCAAGGCATCGTGCACCTTCACCCGCCGACGAGCTATCTCGCGCCACCGGGCCGGGATGGCCGCGCGAGCGCCGCCGTGGTTGCCGGCGTGACAGATGTCGACGCACACGCAACACGTGCCGTCGGTCGGGGCGGCCATCTGCTGTACGGGCCGGCCGACATGCCGTACGGCGTCCGCGAATACGGCGTACGCGACCATGAAGGACACCCGTGGAGCTTTCAAGCTCCGTTACCCGAAGGGCGGACGTGATGACTGGAGAGCCGTCGTACATCGAGTTGGGCGTACGCGATGCGGATGTGGCGCGTGCCTTCTACGGACCGCTGCTCGGATGGCGGGCGTCCGGTGACCAAGGGCCGGGGCAGGTCGACTCGTCGACACTGTCGATCGGGATTCACGATGGCGACGAATCCGCGATCTTCGAGGTCTTCTTCTCCGTCGACGACCTCGATGGGTCGTTGGTTCAGGTCGCTCAGCTCGGCGGACGAGTCATGAGCGAGGTCAACGACAGCCCCGGATTCGGCCGATGGGCCGAGTGCGCCGACGACCAGGGCGTCCGGTTCGGCCTGCGGCAGCCGACACCGGCACCATCCGCCTAGTCACGACCCACCATTGAGCTCCCGATCCGAGAGCGCATCGCGGAGCACGTCAACGGGTACGTCCACGAGGCGCGACCGGACGTACTCGCCGAGGCCCTTCGCCTGGGGATCCGGGCGCGTCGACGATGCCACGCCCTCGCCGAGCAGTCCGACGATCACGAAGTTCAATGCGCCGAGCTTGGCCAACTCATACCGTCGGACCTCAAGACCGGCGGACTCGGGTACGAGCCGGACGAACCGCTCGACGGTGAGGTAGTCACGCAGCCACGGGTACGCGGCCGGGTCACGCGCCCAGATCCCGACGTTCGCGTTGCCGCCCTTGTCACCCGACCGAGCGCCGGCCAGCGCCCCGAGCGGCACCCGGCGCACGTCCGGCGACCCAAGCGCGTCCGGCTTCCCAAGCGCGTCCGGCGACCCGAACACGCCCATCGGCCGCTCCACTGACGGCAACGCTCGCGCCGGTCCGGACGCCGTGGGCGCGATCGCCCGAACCGTGCCGTCCGGCAGCACGACTTCGTGCGCGACGAGGTTCGACGGGATCAGTGCCGGCCAGTAGACGCCGTACGCTGTCTCGGTCGTGGGTGGTGTGGTGGCGTGGAACCCGGCGTACCCACCCATGGCCAACTGCACCGTCGCGTCCGCGAATCGACGGCCGACCTGGTGCGGGTCCGGGTCTTTCACGGTGATCCGCAGGTGTGCCGTCGCCTGCTCGTTGCTCGGCGCATCTGGGATGTCATAGCGCAGCAGGCGGACATCGACGGACGCGAACTGCGACTCGCCACCGAGGATGCCGAACAACTGCTCGCGCGCCCACGCCGCCTTCGCCTCGATGTCGAGGCCGGTGAGGACGAGCGTCATCGTGTTGCGATATCCGCCGAGTAGGTTGATCGCCACCTTGGTGGTCGGCGTTGGTGGGCTGCCGACCGTGCCACTGATCTGCACGCGGTCCGGGCCGACCTGGGTCACCGTCGCGGTGTCGAAGTGCGACACCACGTCCGGGTTCAGGTACGCGGGCTCGGCAATCTCGTACAACAGTTGTGCGGTGACCGTGCCGACCGAGACGAGGCCGCCGGTGTCGGGGTGCTTCGTGACGACGCAGCTGCCGTCGCGCGCGACCTCGGCGATCGGGAAGCCGGGATATCGGCGGTCGACGATCTCGTCGAGGAACGCATAGTTGCCGCCGGTCGCCTGCGGTCCGCACTCGATGACGTGGCCGGCCACCACCGCGCCGGCGAGCGCGTCGAAGTCGTCCCGCCGCCAGCCGTGCCACCATGCCGCCGGACCGACGACGAGCGAGGCGTCGGTGACCCGCGGGCACACCACGATGTCGGCGCCCGCGTCGAGGGCCGCCGCGATGCCCCACCCGCCGAGGTAGGCGTTGGCCGTCACCGGCATGGAAGCCGCGTTGCGCAACGGAACGCCGGTGTCGAGATGGGCGAACGATTCGCCGGCCGCGGTCAATTCATCGAGCCGCGGCAGCAGATCGTCGCCGGTGACGTACGCGATCCGTGGCGTCAGCCCGAGTCGCGACGCGAGCGCGGCGAGATCGGCGGCGAGCCCGGCTGGGTTGAGCCCACCGGCGTTGTTCACAATCTTGATGCCGCGATCGAGGCACGTACCGAGCACATGTTCGAGGTGGTCGAGGACGGTGCGCGCGTAGCCGGCACGCGTATCCTTCTGCCACGCCTTCCACAGGATGAGCATGGTCAGCTCGGCGAGGTAGTCGCCGGTGAGCACGTCGATCGGCCCGCCGGCGACCATTTCCGCCGCCGCGGTGGCACGGTCGCCATAGAAGCCGGACGAGTTGGCGATCCGTACCGGCCGATCGTGTCTCATGCGGTCGCCGCACCGTCGTCGCCGAGTGGAACCGACGACCCGCGTGCGCGTCCCGGGCCGGGCGGTCCAGCAAATGCCTGCGAAATCCCGATCCACTCGTTGGCGACCGGTCCGACGGAGGTGAGCCGCGTGTCGTCGCGATGGCGGCGCTGCGTGACGACCAGACAGAAGTCGACGGCCGGCCCGCGCACGACATTGCCCGCACCGGCCGGACCCCACGTCCACATCCCGCCGTCGGGCGCGTCGAGCTCAACGCGGATCGGCGCCGTCGGCGGCTCACGGCCGTTGATGGCAAAGGCAAATCCGGTGGTACGCACACCCAGGTGCGCGATGTGACGCAGCCGGTTCGTGGCCGGCCGGATGCGACCCAGTGCGTCCGCGATGTCCTGCCCGTGCGCCCACGTCTCCATGATTCGTGCGGTGACCGATGACGCGACGCTCATCTCCGGGCCGTACCACGGCAGCCGAAGCGAGCGATCCAGCGCGGCGAACGTGTCGAGCAGCGTCGATCGCGCGCGCCGCCACCAGGAGAGCAACTCGTCACCGGGCATCCCGCGGTAGCGCACTGCGATCCGGTCGGGCAGGTCGATGCCGTCCGCGACCAACTGGGCAAGCTCCCGGCGGAACCGGTCCGGGTCGGTCGCCGCCGCATGCGCGGCCTCGTCAAAGTACGCCAGGTGGCTCACCTGGTCCGCGATCGTCCAACCGATGGCTGGCGTGAGCAACCGCCAGTGCGTTGCGTCCAGTGGCGTGAGCATGGCGTCGAGGTCGTCGGACTCGGCACCGAGATCGGCCACGAGGGCGGCTGCCAAGTCCGCGCTCGCGCCCGAGTCGGTCGCCATCACCAGGTCACCCGCTGGTACCACCGGATCACGGCGACCTCCTCGCAGCCGGTACGCACCGACGACTCTAGGAGATGCCGCGGCGGGCTACGAGATGAGTACCTCGAGCTCGTCGATCTGGATCGTGGTCGTGTTCGCGACGTCGGTGGTCAACGTGCCCTGATCGCCGCCACCCTGCCAGGTCACGAGCCAGTGGGTCGTGGCGGTGACGGTGTAGACGCCGCCCGGAAGGTTTCGCGACGGCGCAAGATATCGGTACCCGCAGTTTGGCGACGGCGCGCCGGCCCCGCCGTACGCACTGCCGGGGTTATCGCACGTGACCGTGTGCCCGTCGCCCATGTCCCACACGATGTACTGCGCCTGGGCCACGGCGGTGACCGTGATGCCGCCCTCGGTATCGCTGGCCGGGAGCGGCCCCCACGTTCCGGGCGTCTGCGCGGTCCACAGCCAGACGGGCAGTCCGACGAGACCGTGCCCGGTGGGCAGCGGCGCGCTGCCGATCGTCGGGCCGTTGACGAGAATCTTCGCGATGGCTCGGGCGGCGACCTGCGCCGGTGTCGGCCCGTTCCCCTGGCCAGGCGGCGGCGTATTGAACCACCTGGTGCCAACGCGTACCGGCCCGAACCCACCGCCGAATGGGACCAGACACCACCCGTCGTAGACCTGTCCAACACCGGCCGGGTGGCCCTCCCACGCCGGGTCGCCCGGCGGCGGTTGCGGGCTCGCCGGCTTGTAGTAGCAGTCATCGGTCGAGTCGAACGAGCCCATCACCGGGTCCCAGCACGCCACCGGCACCTGGAATCCGTGGAAGTCAACGAAGCACTGCGCCACGCCGCCGCCGGTGCCGCCGCCGGTGCCGCCGCCTTGCGTGCCCGGTACGGCCGGGCCGGTCGCAACGAACCAGCATGAGTCGCCCTGACAACTCCCGCTGCCCGACCCGTAGACCGGTGTGGCTGCGACGACGAGACCGGTCACGGCGAGCGCGAGGGCAGCGGCCAGCGTCACGAGGCGTCTCAACATGGTCTGTGCTGCCTCTCCTCGTCAGCGAGCCGCCACGTGCCGTGCTGCTCGGTGAGTCGGGCGATCTTCAACTGCCGTGGCGGACCCGTCACGGCCGCACCGAACGGCCGGCCGGACGACTTGAAGATGGGTGTCCAGCCGCTGAACGTGAAGCACACCGACAGCGTGACAGTGGGCGGGTCGGCGGCGAGGTCGACGGCGGTCACCGTCGCGTGCCATGCGGGTTGTCCGCGGTAGACGACTCCGGCGGCGCGGTCCTGCTTCGCGACGAACGCGGTAGCGTCGAGAATCGGCGCCGTCATGACCTTGCTCAGCCGTGCCGTGCTGGCGCTCCCGCCGCCGAGAACGGCGACCTCCGCCTTCATCGCGGCGTCGTAGGCGGCGATCGCCGCCTGTCCGGCCGCGGACGCCGCAGACGGCTCGGAGCTGGACGTGGCCAAAGTGGCCGTATCGGATGCGGCGCGTGACCGATCCGGTCCGGCGGAGCAAGCGGCGATCGCGCCGGGTGCCACCATCAGCGCCAGCACGACGACGATCAAGCGCCGCGGCACGTGCCGATCCGCACCCGAACGAGGTGGTACGTCAACCGCGCCCACCGACGACCCTTCCGCAAGTCGATCACGCCATCGCCTGGTGACGAGCGATTTCATGGTGATCGATGGCGAGCATCGAGCACAGCATATGCGTCATCGACGCGAGCGCTCAACACGAAACGGCCCTCGGCCCCCGGCCATCTCCACTGTGGATGCCGGTGCATGCCCACTGGATGCGCGAATGCAGCCAGCGCACCCCGAGCCGCGAGCGGTTTATCCACAGGGCATCTAACGAGTGCTGCTCGACAGCAGCGCGACTGGCAGGATCGAAGCCGATCGACGGGTGGGGTGACGATGGTGTCGGGCGGGTTCCACGTGCAAGCGCCGGTGGTCGGTAGCACCGGAACGACAATCTGCGACCTGGCGGATCGCCTGAGGTCCGCCGCGATGGCCTGGTCGCAGGGCGAGTCCAGCGCGCCGAGCCTGTTCGGGGTCACCGACGCGACGAACGCGCTCGACACGGTCCGATCCGTGTGGAACGCCGAATTCACCGTGTACGTCGAGGTCCTCACCGCCTGGTGTACGGCGATGCGCGCGGCCGGTGCGGCGTACCAGCACGCGGATACCGAGGCGTCGTCGCGTACGGTCGCCACGGTCCGGGTACGGGCCGAGTAGCCGGGCGGCGCCGTGACTTCGACCGACTATCTCCAAATCACGGTGGCCGTGCATCGGCTCGAGCAAGCCGCCGACGAAGTGCTCCGGCTGACCAACCCGATCACCGCGCCGGCCGAAGTGGAGCGCATCGTCGAAACGATCATCGACCTGGTGGCCGGCGACATCCCAGGTGACGTCGGCGGCCTCGATGCGCGTAGCACCGCATTCGCCACGATGGCCACGAACGTCGGCGATGTGTACGCGGACCTGAGCGCGATCTCGGTCAGCGTGCCGAAGGTGTGGAGTGGCCAGGCCGCCTCGAACGCGGTTGCCGCGTTGCAGTCCACCGAGCAACTGCTGGTCGCGGCCCGCAGCGCGATGTACGAGGCGGCCGGGCATCTCGACGCGTACGCGGGCGTGCTGCCCGGACTTCGCGCCGACCTCGCCGCGAGTCAGGCAGTGATCAATCGCGGATGGCACGAGCTTGCCGAAGGAATCGGCGAGGCGCTGGTCTCGGAGTTCGTCGCGCTCTGGCACGGGCACCGCGCGTTCGTCGACGGTGTCGACGACATCGTGCGCGGATTGCTCGGTGCGGCAGCGGTCTACCGGCGATGGGCCGGCGCGGTGGACACGCTGCGACGCGGCCTCGACGACGTGGCCAGTGACGCGCGTGCGCAGGCGGCCACCGGTGGCGGGTTGGACGCGTTCACGGCGGTCCGGTTGGCCGACACCGGGCTCGATCCGGCGGGCATCGGCACGGACGACGGCATCCTCACGGTCGCGCAACTGACGCGGGCCGGTGGTGCGCTCGGCGCGCTGTCAACCGCCGACCGCAAGACGATCGACACGTTGCTCGGCGGTGCCGCCTCGGACGTCGCGCGGGCATACCTGCTCAAGGCGCTCATCGCCGGCGACTCGATCGCCGCGATCGCGCTGTTCGCCAAGTCGATCGGCGGCAAGTCCGACGACTGGCTGCGGTCTCATCTCACGATCGCGAACCCGGACCAGCCGGGTGCGCTGGTGATCGACGGGCAGATCGTCGCGCAGCAGGACGAGACGACGTGCGGCTCGATGTCGATCATCATGGCGCGCGCCATGAACGACCCGATCTACGCGATGACGCTGACCGACAAGCCCGGCACGTCGCTGACCGACATGCTGCGCCAGGAGGAACAGCGGGTTCACGACGAGACCAATACGTTGTGGCCGCAACAGCTTGGCACCACGCCGTGGGGGCTGACCGACGTGCTCAATGCCAACAGCGGGGAACTCGGCACGTCGTACCGCTGGCACCTCGTCGACGACACGGATGCCGGCAGCGTCGGGCCGGCCCTGACCGGCGCGGTGGCCGCGGTCGACGCTGGCTATCCGGTGCCGGTGCTGATCGGCGACGGGGTGCCACGGCACTACGTGTTGCTCATCGCGCACGACGGCGACACGCTGACGTTCTACAACCCGTCCGGTGCCGTCGAACAGGTCAGCGAGGCTGACTTCTTGAACGGCAACGTCGGCACGCTGGGCTACGCACACGTACAGGCGGTGATTACCCCGAAGTGAAGGCAGACTCGTGATCAGCCACGGAGTGACCGCGCGCGGCGTGACCCTGCGCGGCGTGACCCGCCGCGGAATCCTGGTCTTGCTGGTGCTCGCCGGCAGCTTCCCGGCCCTCGTCGGCTGCCCGGCGAACGGTTCGGTGACCGCGGTGGACCGGCAGCGCTACCAGGTGCTCGCGCACGAGCGGCTGCTCCGGATCGCGGTGGGCGACCGCGTCGGCAGCCCCGGCTTCCTCATCTCGCCGACGCTGCCGCCCCGACGCGGATACCTCGACGGATATCTAATCGACAAGCTCGGACACGGGCCGGCATCGACCGGCTCGCCCGCGCCGGGTGCCGGGTTGGCGTTGCCGGCCGTGTCGCGGTCCGCGAAGAGCGCGGCGCGAGCTGCGACCGCGAAAGGGATCGCCGCGCTGCGCGCTTCGGGGTGGACGGTCTACTTCGCCGGGTGTACGCCGCCGTCTGCCTCGGTGCCGGGCGACAGCGCGGTTCCGTGGCCGTCGCCGGAGCCCGACGAGTGGTCGTTTGACGCGTTTGCGTACCGATTGGTGGGCGGGGTCTCGTATTTCGCGCGACTGCACGGCTTCGCGAACGGCAACGGTGACGTACGCGTCGACTTCCGCTTCTTGACGCCGAACTCGCACGAGACGATGGCGAACCTGTTTCCGGACCAGCCGCCGGCCGTGTCCCGCAGCGGGAACTGCGTCGAGTCGCGGACCGATCCGACCAGTCGCACGCACACCGGTCCGGTCATCGCGATGTTCGACAACGGCCCGGCGCCCGGCAGGTCGCCGACGATCGCCCCGAGCGGGTACCGCTGACCGTCACGCCTCGAGCCGGTGGCGCGCTAGGCCACGTCGCGCAGGATGTTGGACGGGTTCGTCCGTACCACCCGCAGTTGGGCGTATCCGGATGCGACGAACGTGACCACGATGACCGCGGCGGAGATCCCGACCATCGCGACGGTCGGCATGGTCAGCAGACCGCCGGGCGGCAGCGACGGGTCGACGTCATAGTTCGAGCGCAGTGTGTAGGCGGCGATCGACGACGCGCCCAACCCCACGCCCAGCCCGACAATCAGGGGCGTACCCAGCTCCCACAGCATCGCCCGCCAGTGGCTGCCCGTACCCATGCCCATCCGGTGCAGCATCACGAACGACCGCCGATGACCCGGCGCCCGTGCCTCTAGGTAGAGCAGCAGTCCGACGATCGCGATCACGCCGCACAACAGCGACAGCGCGGTCAGGTATTGGAAGGTGAAGGTCAGCGGCTCGTAGATCGAGTTGACCGTGGTGTCCGCGGCGACCTGGGTGTATTTGACCCGGAGGCCACTGGACGCGACTTCGTTCAGGATCGTGTCCGGGTCGCCGCGGATCCAGATCTGGAACTGCGCGGACGGCGCCTTCGTCACCAGGTCCTGGCTGACCAGCGCGGTATGGAAGCTGTTGTGCTGAGCCGGTAGCGTCGAGATGGCCTGCACGTCGAAGAGCACCGGATGGCCAGCCTCGACATCGAGTTCCTGGCTGCCGATCTGGCTCGCGTCGGCGAGGATCGCGACCGGCGGCCCCAGCCCGGTGTCGGACTGCAGCGGCTTCACGATGTCGGCGAGCGACTGGCCGGTGATCTGGCTGTTCCAGAACGCGCCACGGGCGAACGTGGCGGGATCGATGCCGAGCAGGTCGGTCGACAGGCCGTTGATGATGACGCCGTTCAGCCGTACCACCGACGTGGCGTGGCTCGCGAACTCGGCCGGAATCGGTGTCGGTTGCTGCAGGGTGACCACGACATCGGAGCCTGCGTATAGCAGCGCCTTGGCGGTCAGCGTGGTCTGTACCGAGTTCGTGATCGCCGCGCCGTAGACCGCGAGGGACACCGGCAACGCGGCCGCGATCGCGAGTACGACGGCGACCGCCGCCTCGCGTACGACGCGTCGACCGGCGAGGAATCGCGGCATGGTACGGCCCGAGCCGGTACGCCGGCGGCGCAGCGCGACGGCCCACAGCCGGGCGGCGAAGATGAACAGCCCGACGATCGCGAGGATCGGTACGACGAGCAGCCGTTCGGGTACGTGTACCACGAGCCCGGCGGTCTGACCGTTCGCGTTGCCGTTCGTGACGACCGAGGATCCGTAGGATCGCCAGACGAACGGGGCGGCCACCACCAACGCCAACTCCCACGGCAGGCGCCCGACGCGCGGCAGGCGGCGCCTGGTTCGTTCGTCGGCCAGCGACCGTGCGCGCCACGCCGCAACGAAGCCGACGACCAGGATCGCGCCGACCAACGTCGCCACCACCGCCTCGATCGACTCGCGAATCGCGATGGAGGCGATGATCCGGGACGGTCCGGCCGTTCGTACCAGCCATAGCGACGTTGCCCAGCCGGCCGCGGCGCCGAGGATCAGCGCGGGCCCGGCCTCGATGGCGGCCTTGACGCCGAGCGATCGCGCGCTCATGCCGTGCGCGGACAGCACGGTCAGTTCCTGCCGCCGACGCAGCACCCAGAACACGCCGGCGGCGGCGACCACGCCGAGTCCGACGCCGATGCCGACGCCAGTGATCGGTGCGATGGCCGGCCGCATCACGTTTGCGGCGAGATCCGCGCGCGGCAGGAAGTCGCTCAGGTCGGACGTGTAATACGGCAGATAGGTGGCGGTCGGATTCGGCTGCGTTTGGGTGACGCCGAGCGCCGCGTTGACCCGGTTGATCGACGTCACGAGCTGCTTGGCCTGCGCGATCGTGGGCTGCGCGGTCGGAATGTCCCACTCGAGGTATTGGTAGTACGTCGACACGTAGTTGAAGTCGATCGGCGGGAGGTCGACCGGCTGGTTCGAGGCGAAGAGGGTTTTCGCGAACGTCGCACTGTCGGTCAGGATCAGCGGTGGCGGCGCGGCGCTTTCGAATCCGCTCTGCGCGTTCCAGAACTTCGTCAGTGCACACCAGAACGGGCGTCGCGGCTCGGACCGCAGGTCGCGGTAGATCGCGGCGACCGGAAATGATCGGTCATCGATTCGGTCCCCGAACGTGACCTTTGATCCGACCTTCAGGTGGGCATCCTGCGCGTAGCTGGCCGGGATCCACAGGCCGCTGCCACGTGGTCCGGACAGCACCGTCACGTTCTGCTGGAAACCCGGCCGATCCGTCACAATCGCCGCGGTCTGGTTGGCCAGCGTGGCGACGACGAGTTGCGTCTTCACCAGTGGTCGGAGCCCGGTGGCGACCTTGGCTGCGGCGGCCTGTCCGGCGGCTGCGGCCTTCACGGACTTGTCGTAGTCGGCGACCGCGGCCCGGTCGGCCTCATCGGAGCCGAAAGAGTTGGCGTTGGGTGGCACGACGGCGGTCGTGGTGACCCAGTCACCGACGTAGGACGGGCAGGACTGCGCGATCTCGTCCCGAAGGGTCGCGTGCCGCGACGCGGACACAAACGGCCCGGCCGCGGCGGCCGGTAGTGCCGCGACGAAGCTCGCCGCCACGAGCGCAAGGAACACGCCGGGACGCCGTACGAGCAGCCATGGCCCGCGGCGCCACGGCGCCATCCGCAGGTAACCGAGCACCCGAGCCTCCCACGTCGACAGTCGGCACCGTACACACCGACCGTCCGGGAACGCGATAGGTTGCCTGGCGCACCCCTACCCGAGGGGCTACTTCACGACGATCGTGACCTGCCACAGCAGGATCGAGTTGCAGCCGACGCCACCCGCGGGTGTCGGGCAGTTGCGGTGGGACGCGGCGATCTGCGACGAACCCGACGCAACCGCTGAATACGCCGCGAGGACCTTGTCGCCGCCGGTCTGCGCCGGTGTGTGTGACACGGGCGCGAGCGACGTGCCGGACACCTCGAACGGCGTCCAGCCGCTCGCCTGGTTGGCCGGCGCAGTGATCGTCACCGTGCCACCCTTGCTGACGCAGAGCGTCCGCGAGTTGTCGGCGAACGACACGACCAAGGTCGCCGGACACGTCGATGAGCCGGAGCCGGCCTTAGGCGGCTGCGTCGTCGGTGGTTGCGCCGTGGGTGGCGCCGCGGAACTTGGCGCCGTCGACGTGACGATCGGCGGTGCCGTGCCGTCGGCCGCCGTGCTGTTGGAGGGTGTGGCGCACGCGCCGAGAAGTGTCGAAGCGAACACGGTCGCGGCGAGCCCGACAAGTGCGATCGCCGTCGCGCGAGCGCGCGACGTGGCGTGGGGGCGCGGGATGCCCGGGCAGGCTGTCATATCGATGAGACGCGCCGCCGGACCGGCCGGTTCCCGCCGTACGCCCGGCCCGTACCCGATCATCAGCGGTCCCGTGTTCGGCGCACCGAGCGTCCCGTACGGCGTCGCATGAGAACCGCCTATCATCGTCGGGTGCCCGAAATCTCCCCCGATCCGTCCACCGGCCGTGACATCGCGAGTCAGTACGAGCCGCGGCGGGTAGAGGACGTCCTCTACCGCCGTTGGGTCGACCGGGGCTACTTCACCGCAGATGCGGCGAGCGAGAAGCCGCCGTACAGTCTCGTGATCCCGCCGCCGAACGTTACCGGATCGCTGCACCTCGGCCACGCACTTGAGCAGACGCTGATGGACGCCGTGCTGCGTCGGCGTCGCATGCTCGGCGACGAGGTGCTGTGGCTGCCCGGCATGGATCACGCCGGGATCGCCACCCAGGTGCTGGTCGAGAAGCACCTGGCCGAGACGGAGGGCAAGACCCGGCACGACGTCGGCCGCGAGGAGTTCGTCTCGCGCGTCTGGCAGTGGAAGCAGCTGTACGGCGGCAAGATCCTCGACCAGATGCGCCGGCTCGGCGTCGGAGTGGACTGGAGCCGCGAGCGCTTCACCATGGACGACGGTCTGTCGAAGGCGGTCCAGACGATCTTCAAGCGGCTCTACGAAGATGGCCTGATCTATCGTGCCGAGCGGATCATCAACTGGTGCCCGACCGACCACACGGCGCTGTCGGACATCGAGGTCGACCACGCCGACGACGAGGGCGAGCTGGTCTCGATCCGCTACGGCGACGGCGATCGTTCGGTGGTGGTTGCGACGACTCGTGTCGAGACGATGCTCGGCGACACCGCGGTCGCGGTGCATCCCGACGACCCGCGCTACGCGCACCTGATCGGCACCGAGATAGAGCTACCGCTGGTCGGACGAATGATCCCGGTGGTGGCCGACGCGCACGTCGACCCGGAATTCGGCACCGGCGCGGTGAAGGTGACGCCCGCGCACGACCCGAACGACTTCGAGATCGGTCAGCGGCACTCATTGCCGATGGTCGACATCATGGACGAGGCAGCGCGGATCACCGCGCACGGTCCGTTCGAGGGCCTGAGCCGTGAGGATGCGCGGCATGCGGTCACCGCGGCGCTGCGCGAAGAGGGCCGGATCGTCGCGGAGACGCGGCCCTACGTCCACGCGGTCGGCCACTGTTCGCGGTGCGACACGGTGGTCGAGCCGAGGCTGTCGCTGCAGTGGTTCGTACGCGTGGAGAAGCTCGCGAAGGCGGCCGGCGACGCGGTGCGCGACGGTCGGGTGACGATTGAGCCTCCCGCGCTCAAGCCTCGCTACTTCGACTGGGTCGACAACATGCACGACTGGTGCATCAGCCGGCAGCTGTGGTGGGGCCACCGCATCCCGGTGTGGTACGGACCCAACGGCGAGACGCTGTGCGTCGGGCCGAACGACACGCCGCCCACCGGCGACGGCTGGACGCAGGATCCTGACGTACTCGACACGTGGTTCTCGTCGGCATTGTGGCCGTTCTCCACGATGGGCTGGCCGGCGCGCACCGCCGATCTGTCCCGCTTCTACCCAACGTCGCTGCTGGTCACCGGCTACGACATCCTGTTCTTCTGGGTCGTCCGGATGATGTTGTTCGGGCTCTACGCGATGGACGGAGAAGTGCCGTTCCGGACCGTACTGCTGCATGGGCTGGTCCGCGACAAGTACGGCAAGAAGATGAGCAAGTCGCGTGGCAACACAGTCGATCCGCTGGACTGGATGGATGCCTACGGCTCGGACGCACTGCGGTTCTCGTTGGCGCGTGGTGCGAATCCGGGCCTCGACCAGCCGGCAAACGAGGAGTGGGTGGCCGCGGCGCGCA
>DASTMZ010000122.1:0-20360 GCA_035713725.1 Micromonosporaceae bacterium | reverse complement strand
ACCAATGAGATCGACCCGATCCGGCTACGCCCGACGCCGCACGAGTTTGCCATGTACTACGACGTCTGAGCATTGCAGCGTCTAAGCATCGTCCGTCGCGAGAATGGGTCCGACCGCACGTCGCGGTCGGACCCTTCGCTTCTTAGGCGGGTACGGCATGTGCCAGCCCGACGGCCTTGGCGTCATGACGATGCGGCGGGCGGCCGCTGCGAGCCGTTCGGCGGAGTCGCGCGCGATCCGGCCTCAGGCGGTCTCGCTGGTGACGTTCCCGGCGACGCATCGACGGCCGCCGCCCCGGCGACGGCCGATACCGACGCAGAGCCGGTCGCGATCGGCGTCGCCGACGCGGCGGGCAACGTGACGACGACCTCGAGGCCGCCATCGGTCAACGGTTCCGCCCGTACCGTGCCGCCGTGTGCGTCGGTCACCGCGCGAACGATCGACAGGCCGAGCCCGGCACCACGACCGGAGCCGGTCCGGTCTCGTACCCCGCGACGGAACGCCTCGAACAGCTTCGGTACGTCGGCCGGCTCGACCTCGAAGCCAGTGTTGCCGACGACGAGTCGCGCTACCGCGCCATCCGTCTCGGTACGCACCCAAACGCGGCCCTGACCATGGTTGTAGCGCACTGCGTTCTCGATCAGGTTGCCGGCCAACCGTTCTAGCAGGCTCGGGTCACCGACGACGAGCGCCGGCCGCAGATCCGTGGTGATCTCGAGCCCGAGGCGGCCAACCTCGCGACCGACCGCGGATAGTGCGGCGGTGGCGCCGTCGGCCAGGTCCACCGGCACCTTGCGAACCAATCGCCGGCCGGCCTGTGCTTCGGACCGCGCGAGCACGAGCAGCGACTCGACGAGCGCGTTCGCCCGCTCCGATGCGTCGCGCACCACGGTGCCCATGCGCCGGAACTCCTCCATGTCGGCTTCCGGATCTGACATCGTCACGTCGATCTCGGTACGCATCACGGCAAGCGGCGTACGCAACTCATGCGATGCGTTGGCCACGAATCGCTTCTGCGTCTCGAACGCGGCCGACAGCCGGTCCAGCATCGCGTCGAACGTCGAGGCGAGCTCGGCCACCTCGTCGTCCGTACCCGTGTAGTTGATGCGTTGGTCGAGCGTCTCGCCGGACAGTCGTTGTGCGGTGGCCGTGACACGTTGCAGCGGCCGCAGCGCGCGGGCGATGACGAGATAACCGGCCGCCACGCCAGCGAGCGTGATGACGGCGACCGCCACGATGTCGGTCGCTACCCGATGCCGGCCAATGACGGTCGCGATGATGACGAGCGCCAGCGCGACGGCGCCGAGCACGGCACCGTTGATGAGCGCGAGTCGGACCCGCAACGTCGGTCGCGGGCGGCGCGGCCCGCGCGTGCCGTAGATCGTCACGTGGGGATCCGGTAGCCGACGCCGACGACGGTCTCGATCAGCGGCGGATCGCCGAGCTTCTTGCGCAACGTCATCATCGTCACGCGGACGATCGTGGTGAACGGATCGGTGTTGGCGTCCCACACCCGGTCGAGCAGCTCCTCGCTCGACACCACCGCACCGCGTGCCTTGAGCAGCTCTTCGAGCAGGCCGAATTCCTTGCGACCGAGATCGAGCGGACGGCCGGCGCGGGTGACCAACCGCTTGGCGGGATCCAGCACTACATCGCCGAGGGCCAGCACGGGCGGCGCACCCGGCGACGAGCGCCGGCCGAGCGCTCGCACCCGTGCGACCAGCTCGTCGAACGCGAAGGGCTTCGGCAGGTAGTCGTCGGCACCGAGGCCCAGGCCAGCCACGCGGTCCGCCACCGTACCGCTCGCCGTCAGCATGAGTACGCGGGTCAGCGTGCCAGCGGCGGCAAGGTCGGCACAGATCTCGTCGCCGTGGATGCCGGGCAGGTCGCGATCGAGCACGAGGACGTCGTAGCGGGTGACGAACGCCATCTCGTGCCCGCTGTTGCCGTCGTACGCGACGTCGACCGCCATGCCCTCACGGCGCAATCCGCGGGCGATCGCATCCGCCAGATTGCGCTCGTCCTCGATCACCAGAACTCGCACTGCCGCTCCCGCTGCCGGTCCGCGCCGCCGGCCCGGGATGACCGGTGGCAGCGCTTTTCGAGCCACCGTAGCCGGCCGGCGCACGCCGCACGATCACGGCACCGTCGGCAGCACCCAGAATGTCATGATCTGCTTCGCGGTCATGCAGGCGAGGTATGAGCCGACCGGCAGGCACACGTCCGCCGCCGGGCCGTCCAGCAGCTGGACCGCGTCGCGTACGCCGCCGGCCGACATCGTCACAACCCAGGTGCGGCCCGGCCGGAACAGCGGGACGTGCACGACCATCTGCTCGGCGACGTGGCTTGCCACGTACGTGGACCGGTTCGTTATCGGCAACAGGGTGCCCGGCGAGGGCAGCAGCAGCGTGCCGATCACGGTCGCCGGTACGAACGGCCGCGGTACGACGGTGGCCAGCTCGTTGGCGTTCGGAAGCGTCGGGATCAGCGCGCCGGTGCGTGCGTCAAGCAGTGCGGTGAGCCCGCCGGACGAGACGCAGATGTCCGATCCGCACGCGTACGCGGAGTCGTTGGGCGTGAACGCTCGCGTGGTCCACAGCGGGCGCAGGGAGTCGAGGGCGTACCCACTGATCAACGGCGGCTTCTGAGCACTGTCCTCGACGACCACCTCGTTGGCGACGGTGAACATCGTCGCGCCGGACTTCTCCGTCGACGTCAACGAGATGTGCGAGGTTGCCCCTACCGCGCCGGTGTCGAGGTCGATTCGGCTCAGCGCACCGGTCGCGGTGCACAACTCGACCAACGCGTTGGCCACCTCCGCGTCGCCCGGCACCGCCACGTCCGTGCTGCACGTGGCGCCGACCGGCACCGACCAACTCTGCTCACCGGTGCGCTTGTCGAGCGACACGACGTTGGCCGGCCCGTCCGACGCCAGCACCGACTCGCTGCCGCGGCGCGGGCTCACGAGAGCGAGCGCGCTCGTCCACAGCAGCCGTCCGGACTTCTCGTCCACCGCGAGCGTGTGGGGCCCACGATTGCCGAATCGACCCGCCGAGACGAGCACGATCCCGTCGGTCATAGTCATCCCGACGTCGTCGGCCTGCCGGATCGGCAACTCGGTGAACCACGCCCGACGTCCGCCGGCAACCGCGTACGCGGCGATGCTCTCACCGACGCCGTCCCGGCTCGCGAGGACGACGGCGCGGGTCCCGTCGACCGCGAACGCAGCGCCGAGCGGCATGCTGATGCTGCTGATCGGCGACATGCGGGGCAGCGGCGGTGCGACGGAGCCGCCGACGAGCAACGCGAGCACGGCGATGGCCACCGCGACGGTTGGCCGGGCGTGTTCGCGCCAGACGACGTTGGCGCGCCACCACGGCGAGAGCGCGCCGAGCCGGTCGGCTGCCGACATCCTGCCGTGCCGCTCGCCGAGGTCGATGACGGGTGCACCGGATGCACGACGGCGTGCAGGCGATCGGCCCAGCCGCCGGACCAATCGAGTTCTCGCCGACTCGGCGCGCACCTCGGCTCGGGACACCGCGTCGATGCCGTCGCGCACATCGCCAATGTCGATCATCTCGAGGTCGCTGTCCTCGAGCTTGGTCAGCGGCCTGGCCTCGGACCGTGCGACATCGACGGATGGCGACGAGTTCGGCTGCACGGGTGACGGTGGCAACGTTGTCGCGATCGATTCGTCGGGTTGCCACGGCGATTGGGGATACGCGTACGTCGGATCGGATGGGATATCCCGCGGAGCGGCCGCCAACTGCTCGACGCCTGCCGGCGTCGCAGCGGGCGTTGATGCCGCGGTGCCGGTCCGGGCGTACGGCGAGCCGATGTCGTCGTCGTCCGCCCGCGCGTACGGTGACTCGGCCCCGCGGTCATCACCCGGGTCGGTCAGATCGTCGTCCATGTCGCGCCGTCACATCCCGCGTGGCGCGCAGACGCGCCGGTCGTCCCGATCGGGCTGTTCCCATTGTCGGTGCCCGAACCCGCCACCACAAACACGAGCCGGCCCGCGGTCGTGGTTGCGCCACGACGCTCTGGCGTCGGTGGTTGGCGGGGCCGCTGACTTGGCGTTACCCGTGACGGCCTCCGATCATGCGCAAGTGCGCCGTCGTCGGCCGGGCTGGTCTGGCCTCCGGCGACCGCGCTCGGCATCGCACGCGACCGTGTATCCGACCCGTGCCCGCCTGGTGCTTAGCTGCTTGTCGCTTGCGATGCTTAGCGCCTATCCTCCATACTGTGAACTCGCGAGAGGTCATCAAGCGGATCGCAGACCTCGGCGGCACGGAGGCACGTCGACGCGGATCACACCGACACTTCGTCGCCTCGTCCAGCGGGGTAACTGCACGCACAACCATTCCCGATCATGGAACCCGGGACCTCGGCCCCGGCTTGCTGCGGGCGATTGAGCGGCAGATGGAGCCGGTGTTCGGAAAGGGGTGGCTACGGTGACTTATTTCGTGTCCGTCTGGCGGGAGCCGGACGGCACCTGGTCCGCGACCGCTGACGCCGTCAACGGCGCTAACACGTGGGGCGACAGCATCGCCGAGGTGGATCGCCGGATCCGCGAATCGATCGCCGTGACGCTGGACCTGCCGCGCAGCGCGCAGGACGCGATGGACGTGGCACTGCGCATCCGCGTCGACGACGAGGTCGACCCGCTCGTCGACGACGCACGCGCCGCCCGAGAGGCCGCCGCGCGCTCCGCCGACCTCACCGCCGGCGCCGTCCGCAAGCTCCGCGAGCGCGGCCTGTCCATCCGCGACACCGCGCGGGTCCTCGGCATCACGTCAGGACGGGTCACGCAGATCGAAAAGGAGCGCGTCACCGCCTAGGCGGCTGCGTTGCCGTCCGGGCGCCGATCAGCCGCGATCCACAATCGACGCGATGTCGACGTCCGACAGCGTCGCCAAGACCTCACGCGCCACGTCCGCACCGGTCAGTCCGAGGTCGGCCAGAATCTCTGACCGTGTGCCGTGCGGATGCCAGTCGGCGGCGATGCCGAGGTCCCGCAGGGGGGTACGTACTCCGCCGTCGCGCATCGCCTTCGCCAGCGCGTCTCCGACGCCACCCGTACGCACGCCGTCTTCCAGCGTCACCACCAGCGCGTGCTCCCGAGCCATCGCCACGAGTTCCAGCGGAATCGGACGCACCCAGCGCGGGTCGGCGACGGTCACGCCGTACCCGGCCTCGCGCACTAACGTCGCCGCGTCCATTGCCTCGTGCGCGAGCGCTCCGATCGAAACGAGCAACACGTCGCGGCGGTCGTCCTCGGCCAGCACGTCGACCGGTCCCCTGCGGCGCAGTGCCGGAAGGTCGGCCGGCACGGAGCCGGTCGGGAACCGTACGATCGTCGGCCCGTCGCCGATCCCGACCGCCTCCCGCAACTCCTCGCGGATGGTTGCCGCGTCACGAGGTGCCGCGATGCGGAGCCCTGGTACGACGCCGAAGACGGACAGATCCCAGATGCCGTAGTGACTCGGGCCGTCCGGTCCGGTGATGCCGGCGCGATCGAGCACGAACGTCACCGGTAGCCGATGCAACGCGACGTCCAGCAGGACCTGATCGAACGCGCGATTGAGGAACGTGGCATAGACCGCGACCACCGGGTGCATGCCAGCCAACGCCAGTCCGGCCGCCGACGTGACCGCGTGCTGCTCGGCGATGCCGACGTCGTACGCCCGGTCCGGGTATTTCGCGGCGAGCCGTGCGATGCCGGTCGGCTCGGCCATCGCGGCAGTGATGCCGACGATGTCGCTGCGCTCGTCGGCCAGCGCGACCAATTCGTCCGCGAACACCGACGTCCACTTCAGCGACGGCGGCGCAAGAAGCTTGCCGGTGGCCGGGTCGAAGCTGCTCGGCCCGTGCAGGCAGTCCGCCTCGTCGTCCTCGGCCGGCCGGTAGCCAAAACCCTTACGTGTCACGGCATGCACGAGCACCGGGCCGCCGAACCGCTTGGCGCGCCGCAATGCTGACTCGACGGCGGTCACGTCATGGCCGTCGACCGGGCCGACGTACTTCAGCCCGAGATCCTCGAACATGCCCTGTGGCGAGACGGCGTCCTTGACGCCCTTCTTCATCGCGTGCAGCGCTTCGTACATCGGCGGGCCGACGACCGGCGTACGGCCGAGGGCGCCCTTCACGACGTCGAGCATCTTCTCGTAGCCCGGGTTCAGGCGAAGCGTTGCCAGATGGTTCGCCAACCCGCCGATGGTCGGCGCGTACGAGCGGCCGTTGTCGTTGACGATGATGACCAAGCGGTTGTTCGTGGCCGCGATGTTGTTCAATGCCTCCCAGCACATGCCGCCGGTCAACGCACCGTCGCCGACCACGACGACGACGTGCCGGTCCTCGCCGCGCAGCGCGAATCCCTTGGCCATGCCGTCTGCGTATGACAGCGCCGTCGACGCGTGTGAGTTCTCGATCACGTCGTGCTCGGACTCGGCCTGGTTCGGATATCCGGACAAGCCGCCGCGCTGGCGCAGCAGGTCAAAGCCCGCCTGACGACCAGTGATGATCTTGTGTACGTAGGCCTGGTGACCGGTGTCGAAGAGGATCCGGTCTTTCGGCGAGTCGAAGACCCGGTGCAGCGCGAGTGTGAGCTCCACCACGCCGAGGTTGGGACCGAGGTGGCCACCGGTCCGGGACACCTTCGCAACCAGGAAGTCGCGGATCTCCGCGGCGAGCACGTCAAGGTCGGAGCGGGACAGGTCCCGGAGATCAGCGGGGCTACCGATCCGTTCCAGCAGGCCACTCGCTTCGGGGATGCCGGCGGTCTCGGACTCGGGCAAGCTCATGCGCGTCCTCGCTTCGCTCCGGGCGCACATGAGGCACGGGATGCGCTGCGATCCTGACTCGCTCGCTGACGCTCGCTCATGACGGGGAAGTCTAGCGATACCGTGCCGGCCCACATCCGAATGGCGTACGAGCCGCAAAAGCGACACCGACCGGGCCGCTGGGCGCAGCCGTTACGAGTCCGGCGGCGTGAGCAGCGCAATGCACTCGACGTGATGCGTCATGGGGAACGCATCGAACGCTCGCAGCTGTGCCAGCCGCCACTCCGCCGCGCGGAACGTCGCCACGTCGCGGGCCAACGCAGCCGGGTCACAGGCGACGTAAGCGATGGCGCGCGGCCCGGCCTCGACGAGCTTGCGCACCACTCGCGCACCGGCGCCGGATCGGGGCGGGTCGAGGACCACGATGTCCGGCCGGCCGCGCGGTCGCGCCCGCTCGACGGTCGACGAGACGACGGTCACCTGCGGCAGATCGCCGAGGTTCGCGGCAGCGGCGAGCACCGCCCGGTCATCCGATTCCACCAGCGTCACCGAGCCGCGCCGGCCGACCACGTCGGCCAGCGACGCGGAGAACAGGCCGGCGCCGCCGTAGAGGTCCCACGCGCGCTCGCCAGGCTGTGGCGCGAGCATCGCCAACACGGCCGACACGAAGGCGGCCGGTGCCGCGCTGTGCACCTGCCAGAACACGTCAGGTTCCAGGCTCCACTGGTGGTCGCCGACGGTCTCGGTGACCTTGTCCGGGCCGGACACCGAACGGGTCGTGCCACCGGCGACCGTGCTGACCGCGATGCCACTGGGCGACGCGACGACCTCGATCGCGTCCTCGCCCGGCCAACTGCGCGTTGTGACGTCCGTCGCCTGTATGTCGCGCGCCGCGATCAGGCAGTTGTCGACCGGTACGACCTCGTGCGACCGGTGCTTGAGCAGCCCTGCCCGCCCGTCGGCAGCGACCGTGTAGCGCAACCGGGTACGCCATCCGAGCGGCCCGCCGGGCAGCGGCAAAACGCGTACGTCCAGCGCCGCCACCTCGGCCTCGGACAGCCGGCCGAGGCGAATCAGCTGCTCCCGCACCACCGCTTCCTTCAGCGAGCGCTGCGCCGAGGGCGTGACGTGCTGGAAGTCGCAGCCACCGCAGCGGTCCGGTCCGGCGTACCGGCATGGCGGCGTGACCCGATCCGCCGACGGCCGCAAGATTTCGACGGCGTCGGCGCGCAGGTAGCCGGTGTGTTCCTCGGTGACGGTGGCGACGACGCGCTCGCCGGGCAGCGCGTGTCGGACGAAGACCACCCGGCCGTCCGGTGCCCGCCCGACGCAGTGTCCGCCATGCGCGACCTGGCCGACCTCGATGTCGAACCGCGTTCCGACGGACTCGTCGCTCGGCCCGGTTGCGACGTGGTCGGCCCACACGCGTCCCCGCGACTGTCCCGCGCGTCCGGTCACGTCCGTGACGTGCGATCCGACTGCGCGGTGTCGGACCGATACTGGTCACCCGCCGACCCACTGCCGCGAGTGTCGTCCGGCGCGCCGGCGGCCGTCCCGGTGCCGTCGTCTCCTGACGTCGCGTCTGCCGACCGGGCCGCGGCCGCACGATCGGTCGCACCCGCCGCGTCGGATGCGGACGCGACGTTGCCGGGCCTGCGGTCGCGAGGTCCGCGCAGTGGCCCCAGCGAGAGCTCGCGGTCAAACTTGCTGAGGTTCTTGGCCGTGCTGGACTGCAACTGCCACGGCACGCTCGTGACCATCACGCCCGGCTCGTAGAGGAGCCGACCCTTCAGGCGCAGGGCGCTTTGGTTGTGCAGCACGTTCTCGAACCACTTGCCGACCACGTATTCGGGGATGAACACCGTCACGACGTCGCGCGGCGAGTTCTTCCGCAGCGACTTTACGTAGTCGATTACCGGCCCGGTGATCTCCCGGTACGGAGAATCGACGACGACCAGCGGAACCCCGATCTCGCGTGCCTCCCACTCGTGCTGGATGCGGCGAGTGTCGGCGTCGTCGACGTTGACGGTCACCGCCGTCAACGTGTCGGGCCGGGTGCCCTGCGCGTAGGCGAGCGCCCGCAACGTCGGCAAGTGCACCTTGCTGACGAGCACCACGGCGTGGTTGCGCGCCGGCAGCATCGGCCGCTCTTCGGCCGGTGCCAGCTCGGTGGCCACGTGGTCGTAATGGCGGCGGATCGCAATCATGACCATGAAGATCACGACCATCGCGGCGATCGAGATCCATGCGCCGGCCAGGAACTTCGTGAAGATCACCAGGCACAGCACGAAGCCGGTCATGACCAGGCCGATGCCGTTGATGGTCCGCGAGCGATACATCCGGCGCCGGGTCGCGCGGTCGCGCTCCGTCTTCAACAGCCGGTTCCAGTGCCGCAGCATGCCGGTCTGGGACAGCGTGAACGACACGAACACGCCGACGATGTAGAGCTGAATGAGGTGCGTCGGCTGCGCCCGGAACGACACGATGAGCACGGTCGCGAACGTAGCGAGGAACAGGATGCCGTTCGAGAACGCCAGCCGGTCGCCGCGGGTGTGCAGCTGGCGCGGCAGGTAGCGGTCCTGCGCGAGGATCGAGCCCAGCACCGGAAAGCCGTTGAACGCGGTGTTCGCGGCGAGCGCGAGGATCAGCGCGGTCACCCCGACCACGATGTAGAACGGTAGCCGGAAGCTGCCGAACACGGCGTCCGCGAGCTGCGGCAGCACCGGCTGCGACGAGGCGTCGACGATGTGTACGTGCGTCAGCCGCGCCAGCACGACGATGCCGATCAGCATGGTGACCGCGAGCGTGCCGAGCAACAAGAGCGTGGTGGCCGCGTTCTTGCTCTTCGGCTTCTTGAAGGCTGGCACGCCGTTGGAGATTGCCTCGACGCCGGTCAACGCAGCACAGCCGGACGAGAAGGTGCGGATCATCAGGAACGCGAACGCGAGGCCAGTGATCGACTTCGCGCTGATGTGCTGGTTTGCGGTCGACGCTTCGACGTCGTTGCCGAGCCCGAAGATGCGTACGAAGCCCCAGCCGACCATCAAGAGTACGGAGATCATGAACGCGTACGTCGGAATAGCGAACGTGACGCCCGCCTCCCGGATGCCGCGCAAGTTCATCGCGGTGAGGACGGCGACCACGCCAACCGATACGCCGACCGGATGATCGGCGGCGAACGTCCAGGCGGACCCGATATTCGCCACGCCGGACGACACCGACACCGCGACGGTGAGCACATAGTCGACCATTAGTGCGCTGGCCACCACGAGACCGAAACGTGGCCCGAGGTTGACGGTGGCCACCTCGTAGTCGCCGCCGCCCGATGGGTAGGCGTGCACGTTCTGCCGGTAACTCGCGACCACCACCAGCATGACGACCGACACGGCGATCGCGACCCGCCACGAATACGCGTAGAACGCGGCACCGCCGACCGACAGCGTCAGCAGGATCTCGTCCGGTGCGTACGCCACCGAGGACAGCGCGTCCGACGCGAAGATCGGCAGTGCGATGCGCTTCGGGAGGAGCGTGTGCTGCAGGCGGTCGGAGCGGAACGGCCGGCCGACGAGCAACCGCTTGACGAGCGAGGTGGGTCGTGCCACAAACGACAAGCGTACGGGGACACGGCACCCGTGGTGGGCAGGGGTGATTGGCAACGATGCGCTCTAGCGACGATCACCGGCCGCAATCGCCGGGGCAGTTTGGCCGCCGACCGGGCAGCTCACCGGCCGACCGGCGGAGCCGACGAGGGAGTCCGACGTGCACTTCGCGTCCGGCATGGCACCCTTTGCCTAACACACCTTGACCGGGTGGGTAGCGCCTTGACCGGGTGGGTAGCGCAACAGCGGCGAGAGGAACGGATCGTGCACGTCGTGATCATGGGTTGTGGTCGAGTGGGCTCAACCCTCGCCTACAGCCTGGAGGCTCGCGGCCATTCAGTGGCGGTGATCGATGCCGACCCCGACGCGTTCCGTCGGCTCGGCACCGAATTCACCGGGCTGACCGTCACCGGCATGGGCTTCGATCGCGATGTACTGATCTCGGCAGGCATCGAGCGCGCCGACGCGTTCGCTGCCGTGTCCAGCGGTGACAACACCAACATCATCTCGGCCCGCCTGGCGCGCGAGAACTTCGGTGTGAACCGGGTGGTCGCCCGCATCTACGACGCGAAGCGCGCCGAGGTTTACGAACGGCTCGGCATCCCGACCGTCGCGACCGTCCGCTGGACCGCCGACCGGATGCTCCGGCAGTTGGTGCCGGAGGCGAACACCGAACTATGGCGCGATCCGACGAGCGCGATCGCGATCATCGAGGTACCGGTGCATCGCGACTGGGTCGGTCGACCGCTGCGGGCGCTCGAGGACGCCACCGGCACGCGCGCCGCGTTCATCATGCGATTCGGCATCGGTACGCTGCCCACCGCGTCCACCGTCATCCAGGACGGCGACCAGATCTTCATGCTCGTCACGGACGCGATCGTCGACTCGGTCACGAAGATCTCCGGTGGTACGTCGGACGGAGGGCACTGATCATGCGAGTCGCGATCGCCGGGGCCGGCAATGTCGGGCGCTCCATTGCCGCTGAACTCATCGACAACGGCCATCAGGTGATGTTGATCGAACGCGTACCCCGCATGTTGCGCCCCGAACGCGTACCCCAGGCGGAGTGGGTGCTCGCCGACGCGTGCGAGCTTGCCAGCCTGCAGACCGCGCGCCTGGAGACCTGCGACGTGGTGGTCGCCGCCACCGGAGACGACAAGGTGAACCTGGTCGTCTCGCTGCTGGCCAAGACGGAGTTCGGAGTGAACCGGGTGGTGGCGCGCGTCAATCGGGCCGAGAACGAGTGGCTGTTCACCGAACAGTGGGGCGTCGACGTCTCGGTCAGCAAGCCGCGCCTGATGGCCGCCCTGGTCGAAGAGGCGGTCACCGTCGGCGATCTGGTGCGCCTAATGACATTCCGGCAGAGCGAGGCGAACCTCGTCGAGATCACGTTGCCGACGTCGGCCCCGTACGTTGGCCATCCGGTGCGCGACGTACCGCTCCCCCGCGATTCCGCGCTCGTCGCGATTCTGCGCGGCAAACGCGTGCTGGTGCCGACGCCCGACGATCCGCTGGAGGCCGGTGACGAGCTGATCTTCGTTGTCACATCGGAGGCGGAGGATGACGTCCGCAGTGTGATGCTCGGCGCGGATAGCGTGGCACGGACGCGTGGCTCCGCCCAGGCGCGGGCGGGCCGCGGGCCGCGACCCACCAACTGAGATCAGCGGACCTCCGCTCAGCGGACCTCGGCGAGGCTGGGATCGGAGGCGGTCAACCGGCGTACCGACCAGACGGTGAACGCAAGCAGCGCGGCGTAGGGCGGATAGCCTAGAGCCAACCGCGCGATGCCGAGCGCGGTGCCGGGGTCGTGCGCGCTGGTGTTGCCGAACAGCCACGTCTGGATGGCGACCTTCGCGAGATACGTCACCGCCCACAGCAACGTCAGGCGGCTGAACAGTCGCACCATCGGAGGTTGCTCGCGCCACTTCGTGCTGCCGCCGGCGATGAGCAGCGACCAGATCCAGCCGACAAGCGGCCGGCGTGCCACTACCGACGCGATCATCGCCACGCCGTACACGAAGCTCAAGATGATGCCGGGCAGGTAGAAGTTCTTTGCGCTGCCGGTCTTCCAGGCAAACGCGACACCGATCGCGACGCCGAACAAACCATTGACGGCATGGCGTACGGTCTGGCGCCGCAACAGCCGAACGACGGCGATGACAACGGCGGATGCCACCGAAACGATCATCGCGGCCTTCAGGGACCAGAAGTTCACCACGATGAACACGGCCACCGGGATGCTCGACTCGAGCACGCCGCGCACGCCGCCTAGCTGCTGAGCCAGTTGCTCGGAGAAGGTCGGCAGCACCTCGGCCGCATCGGAGGGCTCCTGGGACGGGTCGGACCGCTGATCGACCGCTTGCGACCGCTGATGGGCAGCCTCGGACGGTTCGAGCGGCGTCCCGTCCATTCGCGTGGCCGGGTCCGTCATGCGGTCGTCTCCCATCGGGGCGTGCCGGTGTTCACCGCGGTCCTCACCGTGTCCGCCCTCACCGTGGCGGCTCGAGCTCGTAGTAGGGGTTGTAGATGACCTTACGGTCTGCGCGCACCGCGATGCGGCCTCGTACGGTCAATTGCCGACCCGGCTCGATGCCGGCGATGTGCCGACGGCCAAGCCAGACGAGCGTCACGACATCGGTGCCGTCGTAAAGCTCGGCCTCCAGTGTCGGCAACGTGGTCCGCGGGGTATACACAACGGTCCGCAATCGGCCGTTGATCAACGCAAGGTCGCCGCGATCGGCCTCGTCGACCGGGCAACAACCAGCCGCGACCACGTCGCGCTGGAGCTCCTCGGCTTCGAGTTCGGCCTCAGTGGCGACCAGCCGGCGCATTAGCCGCCGGATCGATGATTCGCGATCAACCGACACCATGGTGCGGTGGTCACTCTCCCTGACCGCCGGCCCGACGAGTGAGGGCCGCTGCAACAAGCGTACGTCCATCAGGCCGGCGACGGTCGCCGCCGATCTGGGCGCGGCGCCTCGACGTCGTCACGCCGGGTGGCTCGACGGACGCCCGGCCGCCTCACGCGCGGTTCCGCCGGGTCGGTCCCGGAACCACACCATTCGTCGCGTTCGGTGCCGGCGCGTTGGCCTCTGCCTGCGCCCTCGCCTGTTCGGCGATCTCGCGCGGCAGCCGCAGTGGCAGCGCCTCCAGCGCCGGCATGGCATCGCGGCCGCGGTCGACGACCAGTCCGGCGAGGCAGTCGGCAAGCGGCCCAGCGGCCGCCGGATCGGTCGCGGCGCGGCCTTGGTAGATCGCCCGTACCATCCAGCGTTCGCCATCCACGCCGACGAACCGCAGGTCGACTGCGCCGTCAGCGCTGTTGACGCGGGTACGCAACTCCGGACCGTAGAAGCCGTCGATCTCGTCGGCAGGCGCGCCACTGCCGGCCAGCTCCTTGCGGATGTCCGCGCGAACCTCGTCCCAGATCGATTCGCCACGCGGTGCGGCGAGCGCGCTCAATAACAACGCGCTGTCCTCGTGGGTCAGCGCTACTTGTTGGACGACGCCGTCGTTGCTGGCCTGTACCTGCACGGCGACTCCCTCGACGACCGGGATCTGCAGGCTGCCGAGGTCGAGGCGGTCCACGCCCTCCGGCGCGTCGGCGACGTCGTAGGGCCCGCTGTGCGACACGTCGTCCGGATCGGGCCGGCGAGTGCGGCGCGGCCGACTGGAATCGTCGGCGGCTGCGGCAGGCGGCTGCCGATCGCGCTTCGCCGCTCCGTCCGGCGAGCGACCGGAACGATGTGACTGATCGGCCGCATGCCGGCCGCTCCCGCGATCCCGCGAGAAGATCACCGTGTAGCCCTTCGTTCGATCCTGTCGATGGCCAAGCGCCCGGTTCGGCGTCGACCGTTTCATCCTGCTCCGGTGGGTGCAGGTCGGAGCGGTTCGTCGGAGCGGCTGCTCTGAGCGCACCGCGACGCGGTCACTCTATCCAAGCAGGCCGGCGTGACCACCCGTCGATCCGTGCCGACCCGCGCCGCGTGCCGTCTCACCGAGGACGTCCGCGCGACGGAACTCCGCGCGCTCGACTCGCTGGATCACGAGTTGCGCGACCCGGTCCCCTCGCGAGATGTGCGCGACCGATGCCGGATCGTGGTTGACAAGGATCACCATGATCTCGCCGCGGTACCCGGAGTCGACCGTACCCGGCGCGTTCAGCACCGTGACACCGAGCTTCGCGGCGAGCCCGGAACGCGGATGTACCAGGCCGACGTACCCGTCCGGCAACTCGATCGCCACTCCGGTCGGCACTACCGCACGGTGGCCTGGCGGGATGTCAACGGCGGCCGCTGCGTAGAGATCGGCACCCGCGTCGCCGGGATGGGCGTACGTCGGCATCGGCAAGTCGGGGTCGAGTTGCCGGACGGCTACCGGCACCGGTTGCACTACATCCACGGCGACTCCTCGATCCACGGCGACTCCTCGATCCACGGCGTGCGTGCGCGAACCAGCGGTGACATACCCTCGCAGGGTGGCACACGACTCCGCGACCCCGCCCAGTGCGACAAGCGGCGGCGGCCCGCGACCCGGCGAGAACGGGGTCGCGGCACGTTATCGCGAGCGACTGACTGTGCCGTGGTTCGCATGGCCGCTCGCCCTCGCAGTTGCGGCGCTACTCGCCGCCGAGGTGTTCCTCGGTGCTCCGACCGCACTGGCCTGGGTGCCGTACGCGATCCTGCTGCCCGCCACGGCGGCGACGCTGCTCGTGTTCGGCCGGATCGTGGTCGAAATACGCGACGCCGAGTTCTACGTCGACGACGCGCACCTGCCGTTGACGTACGTCACCGAGGTCAACGTGCTCGACGCCGCCGCCAAGCACGCGGTGCTCGGGCCACTGTCGCAGCGGTACGCCTTCGTGGTGCAGCGTCCGTGGATTGGCGGCGCGGTACGCGTGGTCATCGACGACCCCGAGGATTCGACGCCGTACTGGGTGGTCAGCTCACGTCGGCCGGCGGTCCTGGCGGCGGCTATCGTCGCGGGCCGGGATGCCGCCCGCGGCTCGAGTTGACGAGACGACAGCCGCTACTGCGCGGAGCCGTCGATGACCTTGAGCCGTTTACCCCGAAGATCCTTGCGAATCTCACCGGCGAGCGCGAGCGTTGCGCGCCGATTTAGGTAGCTGGCCACGGCGGCCCCGGTCAGAAACGGACCGAAGCTCGTGAGGTTGCGGCCGAACCGGCGAAGCAACCGGTCGCGGAGGTCGCGCCGGGCAGCGGTGCCCAAGACTGCGGCCACGCCGACGCCCGGAACCAGCGGATTGACGCCGCGTCGGTGCGCCCAGGACGTCATCAGCGCGACGCCGCGTTGGGTAGCTGAGCCGGTGACCGGCCGGCCGTAGATCTCGTGTAACTCGCCGAGCAGTTTGATCTCCACGGTGACCACGGCCACCGTCTCGGCGGCGAGCACCACCGGCGCGGTCAGAAGTGTCGGTGTCGCCACCCACTCCACCGCGGCCACTCCGCCGCCCGCGGCACCGATCGCCGCGGTGGCTCGTGCCGCGTTGCGAATCAACCGATCCGCGACCTCGTCGTCGGTCATGCCGGGAAAGTGTTTGCGCAGCGTCTCCCGACCTCGGATCGGTACGTGTGGAGCCAAATCACCGACCGTGTCCGCCACCCACCGGAGTGCGGCACTCGGCTTGAACGTGTCGGACACTCCGCCGCGTGCGCGAACTTGGCTAGCCAGCCGTCCGAGCAGCCTCCGACGCTCGCCGACGTCGAGGTCCGGCTCGGCGAGCCGCTCGATCGAGCCGGCCATCGCCTCGGTCGGATCACTCGTCGCGCCGGCCGTCGGGTCGGCCGCTCCGGCCCGCGCATCGCGACCGAGCCGGACACGTCGTACCGGCAGTCGGCGAAGCACCGCACGCGGCCCCCAACCACCCGGACCGGCCGCGGTCTGCGCCGCCGGCGACATGCCGCGGCCCGACTCCGGACCGCTGGCCGGTCCCGAGCCAGCCTCGGGTGCGGGCACAGAAGTGCCCGTGTCCGGCGACCGGCCGGACACGGGCGTCACGTCTTCAGAGCTCATCGCCGCCACCCCCTCGTGGCACTGGTCGACTCCACTGGGCGGGAACCGGTTTGGACAAGTGTTGGTTCCCCGGCTCCGGCGTCGTCAACCGTACGACGGCGATGCTCGCTCTATCGATCTGTTAGGCGCACTCCTTGCAGATCAACTGGCCGTTCTTCTCGACCGCCAGCTGACTGCGGTGGTGCACGAGGAAGCAGCGAGAACACCGGAACTCGTCCTGCTGCATCGGCAGGACCTTAACGGTGAGCTCTTCGTCGGCGAGGTCGGCGCCGGGGAGCTCGAAACTCTCCGCCACCTCGGTCTCGTCAACGTCCACGACGGCGGACTGGGAATCCGTCCGGCGTGACTTGAGCTCCTCCAAGCTGTCCTCGCCGAGGTCTACCTCGTCGCGACGCGGAGCGTCGTAGTCGGTGGCCATCGGTGTCACACTCCCGTATCCGTATTCGCCCCTGTAACGCTTAAACGAACGTCGTTCATGCCAGGTCGGTCCGAGGACTTTCTGGCGCCCCTCCGCCGCGGTCGCGCGGTGCGCGCGCCTCGCGGTGTAACGATGGTTCCCCCCTTTGGGTCTTCTCGCCAGAAGATCCCATTCGAGCGCGGTACCTTACCTCCCCGGCGGTGCTTGTGTAAGGCCGCGACGCTCGATGTTGTTCCCAATGTGATCCGAGCGACACAAAGGTAGGGGCAGCATCCCTCACGTACGGTTCGGCGCGCCGGAGTTTGCAAACGTAATCCCCGCCCGGGCAGAAGTTGACGCGTTACCCTCGGACCCGGACGATCCCGCTGCCCGGTGTCGTCGAGCCACATCGACCACCACGGGAGTCGTAAACATGACAGCAGCGCGCGCTCGAGCGATTGCGGTCGTCGCCGCGCTCGTCCTGGTCGCCGTGGTGCTGAGTCTGGAAACAATGGCACACGACAGGCAGACGCATGCCAGTTACCTCAGCAGCTGCCCAGCCAACTCGGTTCCGGTGATCACAAAGCCGCTGCCGCCCCGTGGCGACATCACGATCAAGGTGTGGAACGGCGCAAGCCAACCCGGCCTGGCACAGTCGGTCGCCGAAGACCTTCAACACCGTGGCTACACCGTGCAAAAGGTCGGCCCTAGAGACAACAAGCCGACGATCGACGACGTCGCGTTCATCATGTTCGGCCCGGACACCGTCGCGGCCGCCCAGGTCGTCCGCGCCGAATTTCTGATGACCAACAGTCAGCAGAACCGGGACATGAAGTTCAACATCAAGTCGAAGTCGAAAGTCGTCGACGTGGTGATCGGTAAGGGTTTCCGGCAGCTCGGCTCCACAACAGAGGTCAATCAGGCGATCGCCCAGCTCGGCGACGCATCGGCCCCGGCGGGCACCTGCGCGCGCACCAGCTGAGTCCGCCGTTGGTCGCCGGCCGTGCGGCGGTTCACGGTCCGCCGGCCGCGTCAAGATCCGCGAGTACCGGCCGGAGCACGCGGTGGATCGCCGGCGGTGCGGCGACCAGGAATGATCGATCCGGCGGTGCTCCATCGACATTTGTCACCACCAGACCTGCCTCCGTCGCTATCAGCGCACCGGCCGCCATATCCCAGGCGTTGAGGCCCTTTTCGAAGAAGCCGTCCACGAGCCCCTCCGCGGCCAGGCACAGGTCGAGCGCCGCGGCACCGAACCGGCGGATGTCCCTGATCCGGTCGGCCAGGGCGGCAAGCACCTCCGCCTGATGACGGCGGCGTGCCGCGTGATAACCGAACCCAGTCGCGATCAATGACTGCCCGAGCGTCGTCTCGGCGGAACCGGCCAGTCGTGGCCCGACGCCGAAGTCGCCGCGGTACGCCCCGGAGCCCCGTACCGCCACCCACCGCTCGTTGGTAGCGGCGTTGTGCACCACCCCGGCGACGACGATGCCGGCGACCTCGGCGGCCAGCGACACGGCGTAGTACGGCACGCCGTAGAGGTAATTCACCGTGCCGTCGATCGGGTCCAGGATCCACCGCACGGCGGCGCCAGCCGGCTCCCCACGACTGCCCGACTCCTCACTCAGCACCGCGTCACCTGGACGTAGCCGAGCCAGCTCGTCGATCACGAAACGCTCGACGGCGTGGTCGGCCGCAGTCACCACATCGGTGTCGCTGCTCTTCGTACCGATGTCCGTGATGGCCTCGCTGCGGAGCTTGCGCGCGAGTGCGGCACCCTGATCGGCCAGCCGTACGGCAAGCGCCAGCAGGTCTGGCGCAGGTGGTGCCTCGGTCATGACGGCATCCTGCCAAACGTCGGTTAATTGTCGGGTCGTTCAATTCGATCCGAACGGGCGTCGTATTGTTCGGCGGATTCATACCTCCTGCGGCGTGCGTGACGGGTCGAATGCCAAACACGGCGCTACAATTCACGCTGCCCAGTGCTCATCGACCGGTCCGCCACCAGCGCTCGGGTCACAGAACATAGTCATCACACTGGCGATCGCGCGTCACTCGCCTCGCGAATATCAGTTCGTGAGGTTGGCGACCGTCGCCACACTCGTTCTTCGCCTCGGAAGGTCGCTCGTGACTGAAGCCCGTCAATCCGAACCGGACGTGCGTACCCTCACCGACACCCTGCTCCATCGCGCCGCCGAATCCGGCGGGCAGCTGTCGTCGGCGGCGTTGGAAGAGGCGGTCGAGGATGCCGCTTTGAGCGCAAGCCAAGCCAAGAAGCTGGTGCGATCGTTGACCGAGGCGGGTGTGCTGAACGTGGATGGATCATCGAGTCCCGCACGTAGTCGCGTCGCCGCGGCTCGCTCCGCCACCGCGGCCGCCAAGGCGACCACCGCGAAGGCGCCGGTCAAGAAGGCCGCTCCCGCGGTCAAGGCCGTGCCGGACATCGACGGCACCAAGTCGAACGGACGCAAGGCAGCGCCGCCCAAGCAGACCGCGAACACGTCGCCCGACGAGGGCGCTGCGGGCGCCGATGGTGCGATGTCGCCGACCCCGGCGGCCAAGGCAACCCGGACCGCCGCGAAGGCGGCAACGGCGGCCGAGACGGCGACCAAGAAAGCCGCTTCCGTCGCAGCGAAGAAGGCCGCCGCCAGCGAGACGCCGACGAAGCGGGCGCCCGTGAAGGCCGAGGCGGCGACGTCGGCAGAGGATGCGCCAAAGGCGGCTGGTCGGGTCACGAAGGCCGCGCCAGCGGCAGCCGACAAGGCAGCCGCCGCGGACAAGACTGCGGCCGCGAAGGCGGCACCGAGCAAGGCAGCCGCAAAGGCCACCGCCGCCGAGAAGCCCGCGAAGGCGCCGGCAAAGGCTCCTGCGAAGGCAACGGCCACCTCGGCCGCCGCCGAGACGGTGGCCGAGGTCGCGCCGACCGACCTGCCGGAGGGCGTCGCGGTCGAGATCGACGCCGACGCCGATGTGGTCGGGCCGCTCGAGGACATCGATCCCGAAAAGTTGGCCGAAGAGATCGAAGACGTCGTCATCGACGAGCCGGCCGAGGTCACCGCGGCCGCCGAGGCGGACGCCGAGAAGGCCGACGACTTCGAATGGGACGACGAGGAGTCCGAGGCCCTCAAGCAGGCCCGCCGCGATGCCGAGTTGACGGCGTCCGCCGACTCGGTGCGCGCATATCTGAAGCAGATCGGCAAAGTACCGCTTCTGAATGCCGAGCAGGAGGTCGAGCTCGCCAAGCGGATCGAGGCCGGTCTGTATGCCGGCGAGCGCCTGCGCGCCGCGGCCGACGGCGAGGAGAAGCTCCGCACCGAGATGTACCGCGACCTGATGTGGATCTCCCGGGACGGCGAACGGGCGAAGAACCATTTGCTGGAGGCGAACCTGCGGCTGGTGGTCTCGCTCGCCAAGCGCTACACCGGCCGCGGCATGGCCTTCCTCGACCTCATCCAGGAAGGCAACCTCGGCCTGATCCGCGCGGTGGAGAAGTTCGACTACACCAAGGGCTACAAGTTCTCCACGTACGCCACCTGGTGGATCCGGCAA
>DASTMZ010000121.1:0-20130 GCA_035713725.1 Micromonosporaceae bacterium | reverse complement strand
GCTTCATCTTGGGATTCCAGCGGCGGGTCTGGTGCCCGAAGTGGACACCGCTCTCCAACAGCTGGCGCATGGTTACCACGGCCATGACGGTGGACTGCTCCTTGATCCTGGTTGTTCGGCGGGCCGGTCGGCCAGCCGCCTAGCGCCCGTCGTTGGCCGCATGCCACCCGATGCAAGCATCGGGACCAGGGCGGCCACCGCGTCGATCCGCGTAAACCTCGATCAAGGCCGGCGGATGTCAGGGCGCGCGAAGTCGATCACCACGCGGTGATCGCCACAAATAGTGTACGCGTTCGGCCAAGACCACCGGAACTCCGCCGCTCTTCGCTGGTCGAAGCGCCTGGACCTTCGGTCGGCGCACGGCCCCTCCTCGTGACGCGAAGGGTTGTTCCGAGTCCCAAAGTGGCGAGTGGGTGAAGATGTCGCGACCTTGCCCGGGATCCTCAGACGGCGAGGCCAGCGGCGATCAGCAGGACGAGCCCGACCGGCAGGTACGCGAGCGGCGTACGCAGCCATGCTCGACCGACGTTGGGTCCGCCCGCGGTCGCGGCGCCGGTGGCGAGGGCGTACATGCCGATCGCAACGAGCGGGACACCGCACATCGCGAGCAGGCCGCCGAGCACTCCGGCCGGGTTCACCGGGTGCGAGGTCAGTGAGTTCGCGAGGACCCGGAGCAGCAGCAGGATCTCGGCGATCACGGCCACGATGCCGAGCAAGGCCGCGGTGCCGGACCGACGTGCCCGGTAGGCCTCGTTCGTTCGTGAGGCGGCCAACGGCTGGGTCGGCGTACCGCTGCCCTGATAGACCGTGGACGACGGCGCGACCGGGCCGGATGCCCCAGGCGGTGGGCCGGCCGGACCTGCCTCGCCCGCGGGCCGGCGAAGCTGGCCCCGGTCGAACATCTCGGTGCGGTAGCGAGCCGATGGGTCGTCGCGGGTTGGATCCGCGTCGTCTCCTGGCATGGCGAGGCCGGACCGCGGGCCTCGGCGGCCGCCCTGCGTCGTCCGTGCACCCTCCGGCGCGTCGAACAGCGGGTCGGCACCTTCGAACCGGTCGCCGGAATCGAACCGGGAGTCGTCACCGGGGTATCCGGCGCCGTACGCGTCGCGGTGCCGCCCGTCGTCCGGGTAGCTTCCGTCCTCCCCGAACCGGGAGTCGTCGGGATACCGCTCGCCGTAGCGCGAATCGCGTTGACCGGGCGTGCGGCCCGGGTCGTCACGATCGCTATACCAGGGCGGAGGTTCCGACGAGTACGGCCGTTGTGCGTCCACGATCCCTGACCGTAGGCGAACGGCCCGCCGACCCGCCAGTTCCGTGGCCGGCTTGTGCCGGTTTGTCGCCCCGACGCATCGGGTGCCCGTCACCGCATCGGGTGGGCGGGCGCCGGGACACACCATGTGATCACCGTCGCTGCCGCCAGCGCGCGATCGGCGCACGATAACGGACATGGCACCCGAGAACGGCGCCGCGCTGTCCGACGAGACGCAGCCGAGTGCCGCCGCCGATGCCGACCTCACGCGCGTCGCCGACGACTTCCGCCACATGGCATCCGTCGAGTTCGCGCGCGAATCGCCGCTGTACGAGCGGCTCGCGTACGCCGTTGCGGACCGACCGGAACTCCTGACGCCGTTGCTTGCCGCGCCGCCGACCCAGCGCCGCGCGCTGCTCTACTTCGCGGCCGTGGCGTACCTGCTGCGCGCCGAACCGCATCATCCGCTGGCCGAGTGGTACCCCGTCCTCGGCGGGCGACGGCCGGCCACCGACAGCGATCCCGTCGCCGCGCTCACCGACTTCGTCGATGCGCGTCGCGACGCCGTCGAACGGATCTGCGCGACGCGAACGACGCAGACCAATGAAGCCCGCCGAGCGGCTCTGCTGCGGCCCGCGTTCGGTCGCGCGGCCGAGATCGCCGCCGACCTCGCGACCGAGTCCCACAGCGGTTCGCGGCGCGGGTCGGGTGCGATTGCTCTCATCGAACTCGGCACCAGCGCCGGGCTGCTGCTCGCGACCGACCGGTACGCAATCCGCTACCGCGCGGGCGAGCGCACCCAGACGTACGGCGACGGAGCGCTCACGATCGACTGCGACCTTCGTGGTGACGGTTGGCCGCTGCCCGCCGGCACCGCGGTCGCGGTCGCCAGCCGTACCGGCATAGATCTGGCACCGATCCGACCAGGCGATGCCGACGGCGCGGCCTGGCTGCACGCGTGCATCTGGCCGGAGCACACGGAGCGCGACTGGCGGCTCGACCTTGCACTCGCCGAGGTTGCGAAGGTCGGCCCCACCATGATCGTGGCGGACATGCGTGACGGGCTCGCGGCCGCCGTCGCGACGGTGCCCGCGGATGTCTTACCGTGCGTGTTCGCCTCGCACGCACTCGTCTATCTCAACGCCGCTGGGCGCGCTGAGCTGATCCGGATGCTCGCCGACATCGGCACGCGACGCGACCTCGTGGTCGTGACGAACGAGGCGCACCAGCTGCATGCGTGGACCGACCCGATGCCGAACGTCACGCCGGACGCCACCACGCACATCACCGTCGTCGCCTGGTGCGGCGGCGCGGCCACCGTCGAGGTCCTGGCCGAGGGCGACGCGCACGGCAAGTGGCTGCGTTACGAGCCACGCGGGTACGCGTTCGCGCCGCCGGCGCTGCACGGCGGACGAGACGCCTGAGCCACCGCCTCCTAGTCCGGCCGCGGTCCGGCGTACCCACGCGGACGCTGCTGAGAAATCCTGCATCGGCTGTGCAAAATCGAGGGTCGTCCGGTCGTTAACCCGGGCTTAAAGTCACAACGATCGACTCCGGCCGTCCCCCGCTCGGAGTCATGCCTGCACGTGCCCGTCGTTTGTGCACGAAGGAGTTGCCATGAGTCGTCTCCTGACGACACGCCGTCGAGTGGCGCTGTGTGGGGCCGCGGTCATCGCCATCGCGATCGCGGTGCCGACCGCGGCATCCGCGACCGGCCCGGACCACTCTGGCCCGTCACACGCACGAGTGAGCCTGTTCCCCAGCAACAGCCTGACCGTTCATGACAGCCGCCAGCTCACCGGCAGACGTGTCGCACTTCCGCTGCCCGACTGCACCACGCATCCCACCGACTGCAACACCGTCCGCCAGCTCAACACGCTGGACGGTTTCGACATCGACCCACAGCTCGCGCTCGCATTCAGCCAGCCGGTGGACGCCACCGCGGTGGCGAGCCGGACCACGGTGTCGCGCGTCGGGCACGGCCCCTCGTCGCCGATCGGCGTCGACCGCGTCGTCTATGACGCGAGCACGAACACGGTCTACGCGCACCCGATCGACCAGCTCGCGCCGGACACCACATACGAGTTGCGCCTGCGTGGCGACAGCCACCTCGGCATCCCCGAGGCACACTCCACGTTCACCACCGAAAGCGCCACCATCGACCTGCTGGACATCCGCAAGCAGCTCGACTCCGGTCTCGCGTACGCGATGGCCGGCATCGCACCGGGCGACCGAGGTCTGCAGATCGACGCTGACGTGCCGGCCGCCGGCACAACGCTGACGTACACGCGTGACCTGGGTTCGGTCGGCGGGCTGCAGACCATCCCGATCCCGATCACGTCGGCGACCGGCGCCGGGCGTTACGTGTTTGGTTCGTTCCTCGCGCCGAACTGGCTGAACGGGGACAGCGTCATCCCGCAGACGCCGACTCGTGGCATCGGGCCGCGGGTCACCGGAGCGGCGCGGCTACCGTTCGTGCTCATCGTCCCGGCCGGTACGCCGCCGCCGGGTGGCTGGCCGGTTGCGATCTTCGGACACGGCTTCGGCGAAACGGACCAGGACGTATTCCTGGCCGCTGACCTGAACGCGCTCCACGGCATCGCGACCATCGGCACCGACGTCGTCGGTCACGGATTCGGACCGCGCAGCACGTGGAACATCACGACCGCGACTGGCACCGTCTCGGTGAGCGCGCACGCCCGCGGACACGACCAGAACGGTGACGGTGTCATCGCCAGCACCGAGGGTGTCGGCGCACCGATTCAGCCAGCGCCGGACGCCGAAGTCGCGAACCGTGACGGTCTGACACAGACGGTCGCCGACGTGATGTCCCTCGTGCGTGCGATCGGGCACGGGCTCGACCTCGACGCCGACGGGCACAGCGACCTGCGCGAGACCGGTGTCAGCTACTACGGCCAGAGCTTCGGCGGCATCTACGGCGTCATGCTCGGCGGCGTGGACCCGAAGGTCGAGGTACTGGCGCTCAACGTGTCCGGTGGCCCGATCACCGAGATCGCGCGACTGTCCCCGTCGTTCCGGCTGCTGATCACCCAGGACCTGGCGCTGCGCGTACCGAGCCTGGTGAACGGTGGCTTCGACGGCTTCACTGAGTCGATGCCACTGCGCGGCGACCCGCCGGAACTGAACCCCGCGCCGGGCGCCGTCGCGATCCAGGTCGCACTCGCCCAGTCGACGTGGCTGGATCGGTCCGGCGACCCGGAGACGTACGCCCCGCTGCTGCGTCTCGATCCGCCACACGGCAGCCAGCCGAAGCGGGTGCTGTTCCAGAACGCGTACGGCGACCAGACCGTACCGAACCCGACCAACTACACGGTGCTCGCCGCCGGCCACCTGTTCGGCGTCGAAAGCCTCTACCGCAACGACTTGACGCCGCAGTCGACGAAGAACCCGCACGGCTTCTTGCTAGACCCGTCGTTCCCGCAGGGCAACGTGCCGGGCCAGTTGCAGGTCGTGACGTTCTTCGCCTCGAACGGGCAGACGATCATCGACCCGGACGGCCCGGGTGCGATATGGGAGACGCCGATCGCCGATCCGTCGGAGTTGCTGACGCTGAACTTCCCGAGTCCGATCGTTCCGTAACGTCCACGGTTCCACCGCAGACACGGCGGGCGCTACCGACTACGTCGGTGGCGCCCGCCGTCCACATGCGCCCTCGTCGTCCACACCGCGCCGGACTACGGTCGCATTCGGTCCGCCGTACCCACGATTGTTGGTTCATGGCCGCCAAGGACGCCGTCGGCAGGTATGGCGAACGCGTTGCCGTCGACTACCTCGTCGCACAAGGCATGCGGCTGCTGGAGCGCAACTGGCGCTGCTCGGCCGGCGAAATCGACGCGATCCTCCGCGACGGCGACACCATCGTGTTCGCGGAGGTGAAGACGCGCCGAAGCGTTCGCTTCGGCACACCAGCCGACGCGGTCGGCTACCTGAAGCAGTCCCGGCTGCGCCGCCTCGCGGCGATCTGGCTCGCGCAGTCCGACGAGCATCCGCCCGATATCCGCTTCGACCTCGTCAGCGTGGCGCCGCAGCCGGCCGGTGCGGCGGCGGTCGAGCACCTTCGCGGCGCATTCTGAGCGCGGTGACCTCGCGACCGACCTCGCAGTCCGCCGGCTACGGCTGGGCCGGCGAGCACGACAGCAGCCCGGCGGTGTACTTGGTACGCAACACGTGCGTCGCGGCCGCGGTCAGCGTCGCGTGGAACGAAGCGGATCCTTGCGCGGCGTCGACCAGACCGTCGATCATCGCCGGCGCCTTTGACGCCTGCGTGGTAAGCGCCAGGTCGCCGCCCGCCTGAATGAACCGCACCGCGCGCTGCCCGAGCGGCACGATGGTCGCCGCCGCGGCGCCGCCCAGCGCATCGGACACGATGAGTCCGGTGAAGCCGAGTTGGTTGCGCAACAGACCGGTGACGATCGGCTCGGAGAACGCGGCGATGGTGTGCGAATCGAGCTTCGGGTAGGACGCCAACGACATCATCACCGCTCCGGTGCCGGCCGCGATGCCCGCGGCGAACGGCTGAAGGTAGGGGTCGTGTGCCGTCTCGACGCTGTCGACCGCGTCCTTGGAGAAGTCGGTGTTCGCGCGCACCCGACCAAGGCCGGGGAAGTGCTTGAGCGTGGTGATCACACCGGTGGACTGGATCGCCTTGACCACCGTACTGATGGCCGCCGCCACCTTCGTCGGGTCCGAGCCGTACTGGCGGTGGAATGCGCCGATCGGCGGGTTGCCGGTGCCGAGTGAGGCCGGGACGGTGTCCGCGACCGGCGCGAGGTCCAGATTGACGCCGAGCGCCGCGAGCAGATGCGCCCATGCCTCGGTCTGGGACTTGAGCGTCGACTGGCTGAGTTGACCCTGCGCCTGCGCGGTCGGGATCGGCGGGAAGTCCGGACCCTGCAGCGTCTGCACCTCGCCGCCCTCCTGGTCGAGCGCGATCAGGAACCCGACGCCTTGCGGCGCGGCGGCCTTCACGGTGGTAATCGCCGCGCGCAACGAGCTTGCGCTGGCCTTGTATCGGCCGGCCAGAAACACGCCGCCGACGGCGTACTGCCGCGCGACGTCGTCGACGCTCGTCGGGTCGCCGATCGGCGTACCCACCAACATGACCTGTCCGGCGATCTGCCGCAGTGTCATCTTCGACAGGATGCTGGTCACGCACGCATCCTCGGCGGACACCGTCTGCGTGGCCGATGGCGTCGGGCTTGCCAATGGCGGCGGCGCGGATGTCGGTCCGGTCGAGGACGGCGGGTTCTGCCACGTCGCTCCGCGCGGCGCGAGGCAGCCGGCGGTACCCAGGGCGACGAGCGCGACGGCGACGACGACCGCGGCTGCACGCCGACGTTTCGGTGACATGCCGATCGGCCTCCGTACGTCGCGGGAACGCGGTGACACTTGCGCGGCCACCGCGGCCCACTCATGGTGGGGCCCACTGTCCAGTAACGCCACTGGTCAGCCGGGTACGAACGTGTCCACACCGACCCTTGTTGTCCACAGATCGACCCATTCGCGGTCGTCGGAGTACCCAGACCGCAACCATCCTGGCTGGCATGTCGTACGCGAAGGTTCTCGCGATCGGGCTTCTCGGGCTGCAGGGCCACATCGTCGAGGTCGAGGCCGATCTCGCGTCCGGTTTGCCGGGACTGAGCCTTGTCGGTCTGCCGGACACCGCATTGAACGAGGCACGCGACCGGGTCCGTGCGGCTCTCGTCAACTCGGGCGAGACCTGGCCGAACCGTCGCATCACGGTCAACCTGCTGCCGGCGTCGCTGCCGAAGTTCGGGTCGTCGTTCGATCTCGCGGTCGCGGTCACCGTGCTCGCTGGTGCTGGCGTGTTGCCACTCGCGCCACTCGGCGGTGTCGCGCTGATCGGCGAACTCGGGCTCGACGGCAGCGTTAGAGCGGTCCGAGGCGTGCTGCCGTGCATTCTCGCGGCGGCTCGCGCCGGCGTACGCCGTGCCGTCGTACCGTTGGCCAACGCGCACGAGGCCGGCTTGGTGCCCGGGGTCAACGTACGAGCGACCGATACGTTGCGCCGGCTCATCGATTTCGTACGAGGTGCCGGGCCGCTGCTCGACCCGCCCGACGCGACGGAGTCACCCGCTGGCGAAGCGGCACCGGACCTGGCCGACGTCATCGGCCAGGAACTCGGCCGTCGCGCGATCGAGGTCGCGGCGGCCGGCGGGCATCACATGTTTTTGATCGGCCCGCCCGGTGCCGGCAAGACGATGCTCGCCCAACGAATGCCGTCGATCCTGCCGCCGCTCGACGACGACGCGGCCTTGGAGGTGACCGCGGTCCATTCGATCGCGGGAATCCTGCCGCCCGGCGCGCCGATGATCCGCCGCCCGCCGCTTCAGGCACCCCACCACACCGCGACGCCCACATCACTTGTCGGCGGCGGACCGGGCCTCGCAAGACCCGGGGCGATCTCGCTTGCGCATCGAGGAGTGCTTTTTCTCGACGAGGCGCCGGAATATTCGAGTGCGGCGTTGGAGGCGTTGCGCCAGCCGCTCGAGGAGGGGCACGTCACGATTCACCGGTCACGCGGCTACGCCACCTATCCGGCACGCATCCAGCTCGTCCTCGCCGCGAATCCTTGCCCATGTGCGAAGCCAGCGGGTGACTTGTCGTGCGAATGCTCGGCACTGACCCGCCGACGATATCTGGCGCGGTTGTCCGGGCCGCTGCTCGATCGCGTCGACCTGCGTGTCGGCCTCGATCCCGTGACATCGGCGCAACTGGTGCGCGAGGACCACCTGGCCGAGACGTCGGCGACCGTACTCCGGCGGGTGGTCGCGGCGCGAGTCACCGCCGCGGCGCGATGGGTACGCTTCGGCTGCCGTACGAACGCCGACGTGTCGGGCGTCCAGCTCCGCGACCGAGAGTTCCGCCTGCCCGTGACGACCACGCGGCGGCTCACCGACCACATCGACCGTGGCCTGTTGTCGGCGCGCGGATTCGACCGCGTGGTCCGCATCGCGTGGACGGTCAGCGATCTCGACGGCCGCGAACGACCTGACAAGGACGACATCGACGAGGCGCTGTTCCTGCGGGGAGGCACGAGGTGATCACCGATCCGGTTCGCCTGGCCCGCGTCGCGCTCGCCTACATGGTCGAGCCCGGCAACTTCGACCTCGCATTGGAACTCGACGACCACGGTCCCGTCGATGCCGTGACGCGGGTGTGCAGCGGTGACGCGGCGACGCCGCTCGTGGAGATCGCCACGCAGCGACTCGCCGGTCGCGACCCGTACGAGATCGTGGCGGAACTACTCGAGCGCACCGAGCGGGTCGGCGCCCGGATCGTGACACCGGAGGACGACGAGTGGCCGCCGCAACTAGAGGACCTGCGTCGCGTCTCCCGTCCGGGCGGCTCACGCGTGGACCGCGATGTGTTCCCGCCGCTGTGCATCTGGGTACGAGGTGGCCCGTCGCTCGCTGACATGGCGCGCCGTTCGGTGGCTGTCGTCGGCGCGCGGGCGTCCACGCCGTACGGCAATCACGTCGCCACCGAACTCGCGTACGGCCTCGCCGAGCGCGGTTGGTGCGTGGTCTCCGGCGGAGCGTACGGCATCGATGCCCAGGCACATCGCGGCGCTTTGACCGCAGGCGGCTGCACGGTGGTAGTGCTGGCGTGTGGCATCGATCGGGCGTACCCGATGGCGCACGCGAACTTGTTCGAACGGGTCATCGAGGACGGGCTGCTGGTGTCCGAGTGGCCGCCCGGCGCCGACCCGCACCGGCACCGGTTCCTGATCCGCAACCGTGTCATCGCGGCGATGACCCGCGGCACCGTCGTTGTCGAGGCCTCGGCGCGCAGCGGTGCGCGGCAGACCGCCGGACGCGCCCAGCTGCTCGGACGGCCAACGATGGCGGTGCCCGGACCGGTCACATCGGCGATGTCGGTCGGTGCACACCAGATCCTGCGAGGCATCGGCGCGCGACTGGTGACGAACGCAGCCGAGGTGATCGAGGAGGTTGGACAGATCGGAGACGACTTGGCACCGCTCGTACACGGTCGGGAACGTGACCGTGACCGGCTCGGCCCGACGCTGAATCAGGTGCTCGACGGCGTACCGTCCCGACGGTCCGCCGGTGCCGAGACGGTAGCGGCCAACGCCGGCCTGTCGTTACGCATCGTTCTGCGCTCGCTGCCCGCATTGGTGGAACTCGGATTCGTGACGCGCGACGACGTCGGCTGGCGGCTGACGCCGACCCGGCGCGCGGCGTAATTGTTGGCCCCGGCCGGACGCGCTGCATGATGCGCGGCGCGCGCGCCGCGATGACTCGCAATCCGGACAGGTGCGCGGCGTGATTCTTCCGCCCGACAGGGCGCGCCGCGATTGACGTCGACCGGCGATCGCGGCACCGTCGCTGGCATGGCGACAAGCGGCGCACCGTCCGCCCGTGAACCGACCGCCGACACGCCTAGCGCGAGAGCGCCGAAGCCACGACGGCACACGACGGCGGATCATGCGGGATCGGCGGCAATGCGTGACGCGCTACCGGACGGGATGCGGTCGGTCGTCGACGCGTACGAACGTCACCTCGTCAGTGAGCGCGATCGGTCACCCCACACGGTGCGCGCCTACGTCGGCGATGTGGTTTCGTTGCTGGATCACGCCGTACGGATGCGATGCGAAGACGTCGGTGAGCTCGACCTTGCCGTGTTGCGGAGCTGGTTGGCCCGGCTGCGAACCACGGGTGCCGCACGTACGTCGTTGGCCCGACGGGCGGCGTCGGCGCGCGGTTTCACCGCTTGGGCACATCGGGAGGGTGTGGTCGCGCACGATCCGGGTGCGCGCCTCGCGAGCCCGAAGGCACGGCGCGATCTGCCGGGCGTGCTGCGCGAGGATCAGGCCGCGACGCTGGTGTCCGCGCCGGCGCGGCGTCGCGCCGCCGCCTCCACAGGGCGACTCGCTGCGCAAAACCGACGACAGGGCGGCGCCGGAAACGCGGACCGAAGCACGGACGTCGCGCTCGCGTTGCGCGACGCGGCGGTGCTCGAATTGCTTTACGCGTCCGGCGTGCGCGTGAGTGAACTGTGCGGCTTGGACATCGGCGATGTTGACCACGATCGTCGCGTGATCCGGGTCCTCGGCAAGGGCGCGAAGGAGCGAAGTGCGCCATATGGCGTGCCGGCGGCGAAGGCAATTGACGCGTGGCTGCGCCACGGGCGCCCAGCCATCGCCACGCCACGCAGCGGCACCGCTCTGCTGCTCGGCGCACGTGGTGCACGGCTGCAGCCGACGACCGTACGGCAGATCGTCGCCGCGTACGCCGAGGCCACCGGTCTGCCGCACACGTCGCCGCACGGACTTCGTCACAGCGCGGCCACCCACCTTTTGGAGCACGGCGCCGACCTCCGAGCCGTCCAGGAGTTGCTCGGCCACGCGTCGCTTGCCACCACCCAGATCTACACACATGTCTCGATCGAGCGACTGCGGAGCGCCTACCGTCAGGCCCACCCGCGCGCGTAGCCGCGCCCACCGCCCGTATAGCGCCCCACCCGCGCGCATAGCGCCCAGCCGCGCGCATAGCGCGTCAACCAGCCTCCGCCTCGCGACTTGCTTACATCGAGGGCTGACAACGTCTGATCGCGGCAAAGATACTGATCCCATGTGGACAGCGACATCGACCAGCCACAACGACAAACCCAGTTCGGGCGGGCCGATGCAGGCTGTGGTAAGGGCGACGGCATGGACGATCGCCACCGTGGCCGCGATTGGCCTGACCGGCTGGCTGGTGTGGCTGTTCTTCTCGAGCCCGACCGTCACCGTCTTCACGTCGCCGGCCGGCTCGAGTGCGCAGTGCCATTCCCTGGCGGCCATCGCCACCGGCCACGACTCCCCCGACGGCATCGATGCCGGCTACATCACCAACGGTGCGGCCGCCACTGAACAGGCCATCGACGTCGCGTGCGACGAGAAGCGCATCGGCAAGTTGACGCTGGTTGCGCTGATCGCTGCCCCCACTACCGCCATCGACGTTGCCTTCGTGGCGGCGGTACGCCGTTATCGGATGGGACCTGCCAGCCGGCCCGCATAGCCCGGCCCCGTCACGGCCCGGTGAGCCGCCTAGCAGGGCTAGCCAGCCACGCATCCGGCGCGCCTAGGATCATGGATGTGAACCCGCCGCCCGAGCCGATCCCCGGTGCGCGGCTGCTGTTCTCGATCGATCCGGCCGTCGCCTATTTGAACCATGGTTCGTTCGGTGCGGTCCCCACCCCCGTCCAGCGCCAGCAACAGCGCCTGCGCGACGAGATGGAGGCCAACCCGCAGCGGTTCTTCACCACGTTGTGGGAGCGTGTCGGTCACGCGCGCAACCACCTGTCGACGTTCCTGGGCGCCGACCCCGCCAGTACGGCCTTCGTGTCGAACGTGACCGCGGCGGTCAGCATCGTGTTGCGATCCTTGCGTCTCGGTTCCGGTGACGAGGTGGTGACGACGTCGTACGGGTACGGCGCGGTAGACCTTGCCGTCGACCACATCACGTCGCGCGTCGACGCGACGCATGTCACGGTGCCGCTATCGCTGTCCGCGTCCGACGACGACATCGTCGCGGCAGTCACCGAGAGCATCACCACCGGTCGGACGCGCCTCGTCATCCTCGACCACGTGACGTCGATGACCGCCCGCGTCATGCCCGTGACCCGACTGGTGGCGGCGGCACGTGCCCGTCACGTACCCGTGATGGTCGACGCCGCACACGCACCCGGCGCCCACGACGTGAACGTCGATGCGATCGGCGCCGACTTCTGGGTCGGCAACCTGCACAAGTGGATGTACGCCCCGCGACCGACGGCGGTCCTGTCTGTCGCGGCGACGTGGCGTGAGCGGATCGAGCCGCCGATCGTGTCCTGGGCCGACCGGGATGGCTTCCCAGCGAACCTGGAGATGGGCGGCACGCTCGACTACACGGCGTGGCTCGCCGCACCGACCGGGCTCTACGTGTTGCGCACGTTGGGCGTCGACCGCGTCCGCGCCCACAACGCCCAGCTCGCCGCCTACGGGCAACGCGTGGTCGGAGCCGCGCTCGGGTTGCTCAGCCCGTCGGAGTTGCCGAACCCCGGTGGCGCCACCGCGAGCATGCGGATCCTGCCGCTGCCTCGGCACGTCGCGACGACCGAGGCGGATGCGATCGCGCTACGCAATCGGATCGCCGACGAGCTGCGGGTCGTGGTGCCGGTGCACTCGTGGTTCGGCCGCGGGCTGCTTCGCCTGTCCGCACAGGTCTACAACCACGCCGACGAGTACGACCGGCTCGCCACCGGGCTGTCGCGTGTGCTCGCCTCGCTGGCCTGACCCGCCAGCTCCTCACGATGGGAACAGCCGCACCTGACCTCGGCCGATGAGCGACAGCGGATCGAGATACTCCTGCCCGCGGATCAGCCCCCAGTGCAGGCACGACGTGCCGGATGGGCAATGCGACGGCCACGTCGACACGGCGCCGATCGGCGTGCCGGCCGCGACCCGATCGCCGGCCCGGACCGTCGCGACCACCGGCTCGTACGTCGTCCGCAGGCCGCCGGCGTGCGTGATGCTGACGACCGGCACGCCGGCCACCTTCCCGGCGAACGACACGGTTCCTGGTCCGGCGGCGTAGACGGGCGCGCCAGCGGCCGCGGCCAGATCCACACCACGGTGTCCCGGCAACCACGGCTTGGGCGGCGGTTCGAACGGTCGCAGCACGGTCGGCGTCCCGGCAAGCGGCCACCGGAACGACGCCACGTCGCCGAGCGCCACCGGCGGATCCGCACCCGCCGACGCGCCGATCACCGAGCTGGCCGGCGCCGTCGAGCCCGGCGCCGTCGAGCCCGGCGCCGTCGAACCCGGCACCACCGACCCCAGCACCGAGCCCGCTGTGCCCGAGCCCACCATCGAGCCCGGCACCGTCGAGCCTGCCCACACGGCGGCCGCGTGCATCGCGACCGCCGGAGCGAGCAGCGCGGCGACCACGCCGATGACCACGCCCGCGATCAGGCCCAGCCGCCGGAGCGTGCCGCACACCGGCCGTACCCACGAACTCATGACGTGAGCTTGACCACGTCGACGCCGGCACACCACCGCGGACTGGGCTGCCTGGGGACAGCAAGGGCGCTTGTGCACGACCCCTAAGCGTCGAACCTGTGAGAACTCGGGGAATGTCCGGATGTCAGATCGTTGCCCGAAGGTGGGACGATTGATGCGGACCGCCGATAGATGCCGTGCCCGCCGGCGCGGGACGCTCGGCCTCCCCCAAGGAGACGACACCCATGGACGAGAAGAGCCATTTCTTCCGCAACACGCTGCTCATCGTCGGCGGCGTGATCGTGGCGGGCTGGATCGCGCTGGCGGTGATCCACTTCGTGCTTTCCATCTTCTGGTACATCGTGGTCGGCGCGTTGGTCGTCGGCGGCGGTTACTACCTCTACGGCCGCGCGAAGAAGTCGCTGCAGAGCGGCCGCATGCCGCGCCAGCTTCGCCGGTAGAACTCGCAAGTCGGCCCGTCGCGTCGCGAAGACGCGGCGGGCCGAGGGCCCGTGCTAGGCGCCGAACCCCGGTTCGGTCGGCAGCGAGATGTCGGGCTTCTCGAGTTCCTCGACGTTGACATCCTTGAACGTGATCACGCGTACGTTCTTCACGAACCGCGCCGGCCGATACATATCCCATACCCAGGCATCGTGCATCTCGACCTCGAAGTAGACCTCGCCGTCGGAATTCCGCACGTGTAGGTCGACCTGGTTCGCGAGGTAGAAGCGGCGTTCCGTCTCGACGACGTAGGAGAACTGCCGAACGATGTCGCGGTACTCCCGATAGAGCTGCAGCTCCATCTCGGTCTCGTACTTTTCGAGATCTTCAGCGCTCATCGTTCTCCACATCTGGCGCGCCCGGCCCGGCCCCCACCGGTCGCCCGAGCCGCGCAGCTCGGCCTACCGTCTATTCTCGCCCATCCAGGTCGATCATGAGCTCTTGCCCGTCGGATGCCACGCTGACGGTACCGCGCCGGTGCCGGCCGCCAGCGACCGCTGCCACATTCACATAGGAGAACCGGTGCTCCGGGCAGGCGCCGTGCTCGACCAGCGCTGCCGAGTGCTCCGGCGTCGCATAGCCCTTGTGCTCCTCGAATCCGTATTGCGGGAACGTCTCGGACAGCTCGCACATGATCCGATCCCGGGTCACCTTCGCGATCACGCTCGCCGCGGCCACGCACGCCGCGACCTGGTCGCCCTTCCAAACTGCAAGGCCTGGTACGCCGAGACCGTCGATCGGGAACCCGTCGGTCAGCACGTAGTCGGGGCGCACCGAGAGGCCCGCCAACGCGCGCCGCATGGCCGCCTTGTTGCAGACGTGCAAGCCACGTTCGTCGATCTCGCCGGGTGGGATGATCACCACCGCGTACGCCAACGTGCGCGCCACCACCTCGGCATAGACGCGTTCCCGGATCAGGGGCGTGAGCAGCTTCGAGTCGTTGAGTCCCGGCACGTCGCCGCGCCGCCCGGCCGGCAACACGGCGGCGGCCGCGACCAGCGGGCCCGCGCAGGCGCCACGGCCGGCCTCGTCAGCGCCGGCCACCTGGGCGAATCCCCGGCGGCGCAGCGCCTGCTCCATTGCGTACATGCCGGCGTCCCGAGCCAGGATGGTCCGCGTCGGGGGCAGCATCCCCACAGCCTACGGCCGGGTCCGACGCGTCACCGTCCGCCGGGGGCGGGGATGCGTGCGTCAGAGGCGGGTACGGAGAACCAACCGACCCGCCCGAGCGGCCAGAACAGCACGATGGCGCGACCGATCACCGATTTCACCGGAATGGTCGACGCGATGATGTCGCCGGTCTCCGCGTACTGCTCGCGCGAGTCGCCGGAGAAGAAGCGGTTGTCGCCCATCACCCACAGCCGACCGGGCGGCACGACGATGTCGAACCGGTCCGGGCTGGCCGGCAGCGCAACGCCACCGTCGTGATCGAGATACGGCTCGCTCAACGCCACACCATTGATCATCAACCGGCCGCTGCTGTCGCAACAGACGACGTGGTCACCGCCGACGCCGATGACGCGCTTGATGAAGTCGTCTTCGTTCGGGCTGGTACGCCACGAGACCGGCGAGTGGAACACGATCACTTCGCCGCGCTTGGGTGCCCGGAAGTCGTACACGAGCTTGTTGACGAGCACCCGGTCGTTGATGTTGAGGGTGTGCTCCATCGAGCCGGACGGGATGTAGAACGTCTGCAGCACGAACGCCCGGACGAGCATGGCCGCGGCGACCGCGAGCACCACGAGGATCGCTACCTCGCGCAGCATCAGCCGACGGCGTGGCCTGGGAGCCGCGTGTTTCGGGCCGCCCTTATCGGCACGGCCGCGCCGGATGATCGTCGGTACCACGGTCACGCACGGAGCGTACGACGCGATACCGCCGATAACCGACACATCGCTTAAGAACGCGAAAAGTAGTAGAGACCCGAATTGTGCCGTCGACTGGAACTTGGGTCGTGGCTACGAATCGAGCGCGCGAGCGTCAGCCGGCCGGCTTCTCCCGAAGCTCCTTGATCTTGGCCTTCTTGCCGCGAAGCTGGCGCAGGTAGTAGAGCTTGGCCCGACGCACGTCGCCGCGCGTCACGACCTCGATCCGGTCGATGGCGGGGCTGTTGAGCGGGTAGGTCCGCTCGACGCCGACACCGAAGCTCACCTTCCGTACGGTGAACGTTTCCTGCAGGCCGGAACCCTGCCGTCGGATCACTACGCCCTGGAAGATCTGCACACGAGACCGGTTGCCCTCGACGACGCGGGCATGCACCTTGAGGGTGTCGCCGGCGCGGAACGGAACGATGTCGGTGCGGATGGACTGGGCGTCGAGCGCGTCCAGCGTCTTCATCTCGTGAATCCCTTGAGATATGGCGCTCCGTTGCCGGCGCGCGGACGAGTCAAGCTGATCGCACGCGCACCTCGACGGCCCGGTGAGCCGGTGTCTCGGAGCGGTGGGATCCTCGGCTCAGCGGGATGCGGGCGTCGCGCCCGGAAGCGCGCTCCACCAGCGGCCGCGCCGGCCGGCAGGTACAACCTCACTACTGTGCCACATCGGGCGCCTCGATCAGAAATCCGGCGTCCCATCCGGCGGCGGCAACAGGTCCGGGCGACGCTGCTCGGTGCGCTCCCGCCCGCGGTCGCGCCGCCACCGGGCAATCCGCCCATGGTCGCCGGACCGCAACACCTCGGGTACGGCGAGCCCGCGCCACTCCGGCGGTTTGGTGTAGACGGGCGCCTCGAGTACGCCGTCGGTGTGCGATTCGTCATCCAGCGATGCCGCGTTGCCCAGCACACCCGGGATGAGCCGGGTGACCGTCTCCATGATCACCAGTACCGCGACCTCGCCACCGAAGAGCACGTAGTCGCCGATCGAGACCTCAGTCACCGCCATCCGGGTTGCCGCGTGCTGCACGACCCGCTCGTCGATCCCCTCGTACCGGCCGCACGCCAAGATCAAGTGGGATTCGGTCGCCAGATCGGCGGCCAGCGAATGCGTGAGCGGGACTCCGGCGGGACTCGGCACCACGAGCCGCGATCGCGGTTCGCTCGCCTGCGGGACCAGTTCGTCGAGCGCCTCGCCCCATGGTTCGGGCCGCATCACCATGCCGGCGCCGCCGCCGTACGGCGTGTCGTCGACCGTACGGTGCACGTCATGCGTCCAGCGCCGCAAGTCGTGTACGGCCACGTCGAGTACGCCAGCGGACCGGGCACGGCCGAGCAGCGACAGGTCCAGCGGAGTGAAGTACTCCGGAAAGATCGTGACGATGTCGATCTTCATGGTTGCCGTGTCAGAGATCGAGCAGACCGTCAGGCGGTGTGATCACGACGTACCCGCCCGCGATGTCTACGGTCGGCACGATCGCGCTCACGAAGGGCACCAAGCTCTGGCGACCGTCCGGGCGGTCGACGATCAACATGTCGGCACCAGGCCCATGATCCACCCGTACGATGTCGCCGACGTGCTGGCCCTCGGCGACACCGACACGCACAGCGAGCCCGACCAGCTGGAAGTCGTGAAACTCGTCGGGATCCTCGGACGGCTCGACCTCGGCCGCATCGACAAGGAGCTTCACGCCGCGCAGCCGCTCCGCGCCGTCCCGATCTTCGACGCCCTCGAACGCGACCAGCAGCCGGTCCGTGCCACTCGACGAGTGACCACGGAGCCCCTCGATGGTCAGCGGCCCGGCCGTTGCCGGATCGGTGGCGATCACCGAGCCGACAACGTACCGGGCCTCTGGTTCGTCCGTGGTTACCGCGACGACGACCTCTCCTCGGACGCCGTGCGCGCGCACGACCGAGCCGATCACGAGCTCCATCGCGAGCGTGCGCCGATCAGTAGGAGTCGACGATGTCGACCCGGACCTGCCGACCGCCGATCGAGGTGATGACCTGGCGGAGTGCCTTGGCGGTGCGGCCGTTGCGGCCGATCACTGTACCAAGATCCTCCGGATGCACCCGGATCTCGAGTCGCTGGCCACGACGGGAGTCGATGAGCCGGACGCGTACGTCATCCGGGTGGTCGACGATGCCCTTGACCAGGTGCTCGAGCGCCGGCCTGAGAGTGGTGTCAGGCCTGGTCGGAAGCATCGCCATCGGTCACGCCCTCGGTCGCTGGTGCCCCGCTCGCTGATGCCTCCGTCGCCGCCTCGGCTGGTGCACCCTCGGCAGGTGCGTCGGCCGGCGCGGCATCGGCCGCTGCCTTCGCCGCCTTCTTGGCCGGCGCCTTCTTGGCCGGCTTGGCCTCGGGCGCCGGCGCGAGTCCAGCCGCCGTCTGTGCTTCGGCCTCGTAGCGGGCCTTGCGGTCCACGCGCGGCGCGGCGACCTTGAGCGGCTCCGGCGCGGGTAGGCCCTTGAACTTCTGCCAGTCCCCGGTCTTCTCGAGGATGCGCTGCACCGGCTCGCTCGGCTGTGCGCCGACGCCCAGCCAATACTGCACACGCTCGGAGTTGACCTCGATCAGGGATGGTTCCTGCTTGGGCTGGTAGAGCCCGATGAATTCGATCGCCTTGCCGTCGCGCTTGGTGCGCGAGTCGGCCACGACGATGCGGTACTGCGGATTGCGGATCTTTCCCATCCGCAGAAGCCGGATCTTGACGGCCACGTGTGTCGCTCCTGTAGGTGTTCGCGCCGAGCCTTCCCGCGCTCATCGTGGGGTGATGTGTTCGGGAAACTCGTGGGTGGCGTCGCTACCGGAGAGAGGGTCGGTACGCGCCGGATGCCAGCCGCCTATTCTGCCAGATCCCGACCGGACTTCACGAATCACCCACCAGATCCGATGTGTTGACCACGGTCGCGAAGTAGCGGTGCAGCGTCGCCGCGGTGGCTGCCGACAGGTGCTCGGCGGTGAAGATCGTTCCGTCCGGCCCCTTCTTGTCGAAGGTATGCATGGCATCGATCGGGAACACCACGTCGTATCCTAGGTCGCCACCGACCCGGGCGGTCGACTCGCAACACCGGTTGGTCTGGATGCCGCAGACCACGATCTGCGAGATCCCTTGTGCGCTCAGCCAGGAGTGCAGGTCCGGCGCGCCGTGGAACGCGGAGTGAACCTCCTTCTCGACGTCGAGGTCGGGCGTGAGGTCGGCCACCACCGGCTTGAAGTCATGCTCGGGGGCGTCCGGCGCGAACGGGCCGCCGTCGCGGTCGGTGTGGCGGACCCGGACGATCGGCCGACCGGACGCCTGCCAGGCGCCGACCAGCCGGCCGACATTCGCCTCGGCCTCCGGGTTGTCACGGTGGCCCAGCGCCGGGCTGTCGAACGCCTTCTGTACGTCGATCACGACGAGCGCCGCGGTGGGCTCCAGTTCCACAGTCATGTCATCATCCTGCCCGGCGCTGGTGCGGTTCGACACCCGCGTCCGGATGGCGTACCCACCCCACCGACGGCAGCGTGGCAGCGGTTTGGCCGGCAATCGATCATCGTGCGCGTGGGCGATCCCAGCCAGCCGCTGGACGCTGCGGGATCGGCCATGACGAGTCGGGCGTGAAGTCACACCAGGTGCCGTCGAACGGAAACTTGCTCGTCTCGGCAAGCCTTGCGAGCCGCTCCCCCTCGTCCCGGATCGCGGCTGCCTCGGCCGCCGTCCAGTAGCCGTCCTTGCCGGTCAGCGCGTCGAACTCGTCGGCGTCCTTCCACGACCACGTGCCATCCGGTGCAATCCGTAGATCGAGTGCCTGGTCGACCGAGTCGACGCCGCACACGTCGCCGTCGTCCCAGCGCACGTACGGCGTTTCAAGGTTGCCGTACCAACCTTGAAAGTCGCCGCTGTCGGCGGCGAAGAACCACCAGACCGAATGCGATGCGCCGCGCGGCATGAAGACCGCGACGTGGGATCCCTGCCACGTGAACGCAGCAAGTCGCGGCTCGGCCAGTCGGTCCAGCGGGGCGTCGTGCAGCGTCCGGCCGTCGCGGTCGATGATCCGCCAGTACGTCGTGCCGGCCGGGTACCACAGCAGCAGCCCACCGTCGTCATCGGCGATGACGCGGGCCGCCTGCATGAACACGATCGTGTCGTCTCGGAAGTCACGGCGCAGGACGGTTCGGCCGACGTCGAAGCGGCTCACCGCGCGTGCCGGCTCAGTACGACCGGCCGAGGATCGCGATCATGCCGGGCTCGTCGTCCTCGTCGGGCACCGTGCCATCCGGGCGGACGAGGCACCGTACCGTCACGGCCGACGCGTTCGCCTTCGCCTCGCCGTCGAGGCCGACCTTGGCCCACGGCAGTCGCGCCCAACCGGTGGCCGATGCCTCGATCGCTTCGTCCACAGTGGATACGTCGACGGTGTGCGACTCGCGGTAGGCAAGCGCCTCGTCGTAGAGCGCTTGCTGATCCGCCTCGAGGGCAGTGCGCACCGCGCTCACCACG
>DASTMZ010000120.1:0-31829 GCA_035713725.1 Micromonosporaceae bacterium | reverse complement strand
GGCCATATGGCCTGCTGAGCCATGATGCGCGGGGGTGGGCGGCGCGTGTCAACGGAGATCATGCCGATACACAGGGTGTGGATAACTTGTGGACGGATCTTCGCTGGTCAGCGCCGGTTAACAAGGTGAGGCACCGCACATGACAGACATGGTCGACCTACCCGGAGTCTGGACGTCTGCTACCGACGAGGTCGCCGAGGGTATCTCCTCCGCGCAGCACCGTGCGTACCTGCGTCTGACCAGGCTCTTCGCGCTGGTCGAGGACACCGCGCTCATCTCCGTACCGGACGCCTTCACGCGCGACATCATCGAGACGCGGCTGCGGCCGGCCATCACCGACGCGCTGTCCCGCCGGCTCGGTCGACCGGTGCAGGTCGCCGTCACGGTACGCCCGCCCGAGTCCGGACCGTCCGGCGCGCCGACCAGTGGCGGCCCGGCCACCAACGACGGGACCGGCGGAACCGCCACCATCCAGGATGGACTCGCCGGCATCGCGGACACGCTGTTCGACGCGCCGGCGCCCGACACGGCAAGCACGGATGGCTGGCCGGTCGGCCGCAGCGGCAGTGCGGTTGCCGAGCACCCGGTGGACCGCTTGACGCCGGACGCCTCCGGATGGCATGGCGGATTCCGGGTGCCGAGGACGGGGGAGCGCCCGGGCGGCGGGCGGTCCGGCGAGCGTGCCGGAGGGCGGTCGGGCGCCGGTGTCGCGAACAACGCGGCCGGTTCGGCCGCGATCGACTCGAACGGCACGCAGGACACGCTGCCGGGCACGATGCCCGAGACCGTGCCGGTGCCACCACCCCGCGCCGGCACCGGCCGGGACGATCGCCGGACACCGACCGCAACGAACGAGGGCAACCGGCTCAACCCGAAGTACATGTTCGAGACGTTCGTCATCGGATCGTCGAACCGGTTCGCACACGCCGCCTCGGTCGCGGTCGCGGAGTCGCCGGCAAAGGCCTACAACCCGCTGTTCATCTACGGCGGCTCCGGACTCGGCAAGACGCATCTGTTGCACGCGATCGGGCACTATGCCACCGGCCTCGGCAACGCGCGCTACGTGCGCTATGTGTCGACCGAAGAGTTCACCAACGACTTCATCAACTCATTGCGCGACGACAAGACCCAGGCGTTCCAGCGCCGGTATCGCGACGTGGACATCCTGCTGATCGACGACATCCAGTTCCTGGAGCGGGCCGAGCGCACCCAGGAGGAGTTCTTCCACACGTTCAACACCCTGCACAACGCGAACAAGCAGTTGGTCATCACGTCGGACCGCTCGCCCAAGCAACTGTCCACACTGGAGGATCGGCTGCGTACCCGATTCGAGTGGGGGTTGCTGGCCGACATCCAGCCGCCGGATCTCGAGACGCGCATCGCGATTCTGCAGAAGAAGGCGGCTCAGGAACGCCTGTCGGCACCGCCGGATGTGCTCGAGTTCATCGCTTCACGCATCGCGAACTCGATCCGTGAACTCGAGGGTGCGCTCATTCGAGTCACCGCGTTTGCCAGCCTCACGCGTGCACCGATCGCCCTCGCGCTGGCCGAGGAGGTGCTGCGGGACTTCATCCCGGACGGTTCCGGCCCGGACATCACGGCCGACCAGATCATGGCTTCGACCGCCGAATACTTCGGGGTGAGCATCGACGACCTGCGCGGTCACTCACGATCGCGGGTGCTGGTCAACGCGCGCCAGGTCGCCATGTACCTATGTCGCGAGCTCACCGAGCTGTCACTGCCGCGCATCGGGCAAGCCTTCGGCGGCCGCGACCACACCACTGTGATGCACGCCGACCGGAAGATCCGGCTGCAGATGTCCGAACGTCGGTCGCTGTATAACCAAATAGCCGAACTCACCAACCGGATCAAACAAACTCACTGACAGCGTTGTCCACAGATTGTGGATGAGGGTTGGGGACAACCTGTGCACCCGTCCGCGTCTCCGTGGACGACCTGTGGATCTCGATCGGGTACCGCCACAGATGACCGTCCGATGACCTGTGTACGACGTTGGGGAAACCCTGGGTTCAACCAGTGGATAACCCGTGGATCGAGCGACTGGTGCTGGGGACGCGCGGCCGCCTGTGGACGACTCGCCGGTTCAGGCCACCAGCCGTCCACAAGACGGATTAACAACCGCGACCGCGTGAACAGGCCAGATAACTGTCATCCACAGAAGACACAATGCCGATGACGACGAACTGAATCTCTTTAAAAGAAAACAAACAACCAATCATCACCGGAAGATCCATCTCGGCACTGCCTCGCTCGTGCGATCGACGTTCGCGCAAAAGCCGTCCGAGCCATACAGTTCCTTGGGCGCCCGCACCCAGTGGCGCGGCCGGCCGTTGACACCTCGTGGAGGTCACCATGAAGTTTCGCGTTGAGCACGACGTGCTCGCCGACGCGGTCGCGTGGACCGCGAAGGCGTTGCCCACCCGCCCGTCGGTGCCGGTGCTCGCCGGTGTGATGCTGCGGGTCGCGGGCGGTCAACTGCACGTCTCCGGCTTCGACTACGAGGTGTCCAGCCAGGTCGCGGTCGACGTGCATGGTGACGCGGACGGTGCCGCGCTGGTGTCCGGGCGACTGCTCGCCGAGATCACGAAGGCGCTGCCGCCGAAGCCGGTCGAGGTCGCCGCGGTCGGCAGCCACCTGGAGCTGGTGTGTGCCAGCGCTCGGTTCACGTTGCCGACGATGCCGGTCGAGGACTATCCGACGTTGCCCGACATGCCAGAGACCGCGGGCACAGTGGACGCGGCGTTGTTCGCCACCGCGGTCGGCCAGGTCGCGATCGCCGCAGGGCGGGACGAGACGCTGCCGCTGATGACCGGCGTACGCATGGAGATCGACGGCGAGACGCTCGCGTTGCTGGCCACCGACCGCTACCGGCTGGCGCTGCGCGAGATCACCTGGCGACCGGACGACCCGCAGGCCAGCCTGCAGGCGCTGGTGCCGGCTCGAACGCTTGCCGATACCGCCAAGACGCTCGGCGCACTCGGCGGCCAGGTCACCATCGCGATCGCGCGCGGCGGCATCGGCGAGGGAATGGTCGGGTTCGCCGGCGGCACCCGGCGCACGACCAGTCGACTGCTCGACGGCGACTATCCGAAGGTGCGGTCGCTGTTCCCGGACCACCACACCGCGCAGGCTCGCGTACCGGTCGGGGCAATCACCGAGGTCATCAAGCGCGTCTCGTTGGTCGCCGAGCGCAATACGCCGGTCCGGCTCGGGTTCAGCGACGACGGCTTGATCGTCGAGGCGGGCGGCTCGGACGACGCGCGCGCCAGCGAGGCGATGGATGTCACCTACGACGGAGACCAGATGCAGGTCGCCTTCAACCCGCAATACCTTCTCGACGGCTTGGCCGCGCTGGACACCCCGAACGCGGTGCTGTCGTTCACCGATCCACGGAAGCCGGCAATGATCCTCCCCGCCGACAGTGACGGTGAAATCATTTCCGGATACCGCTATCTGATGATGCCGATCCGCGTCGGCTCCTGACGATCAGTGCGCGACCGGCCGGTCGACCGGTCGGTTCCGTCGCGCTGCGCGGGCGAGCACGGCATCCGTCACCGATCGCGGCCGGATCAGTGGACTCGTGCCGATCACCGGCACATGAACGGGCGGTTCGGCGCCGCCCCGAGGAGGCACCATGCAGCTAGGGATCATCGGCCTCGGCCGGATGGGCGGCAACATGCGTGAGCGCTTGCGCCGCGCCGGCCACGAGGTCGTCGGGTACGACCGCAATCCGGATGTCAGCGACGCGACCGGCCTGGACGATCTGGTTGCGAAGCTGGCCGCGCCGCGGGTGGTCTGGGTCATGGTGCCCGCCGAGGTGACCGAGGAGACGATCGACGCGGTGGCCGCGTTGATGTCCAAGGGTGATCTGATCATCGACGGTGGCAACTCGAAGTTCACCGACGATGCGCCGCGCGCCAGGCGGCTGGCCAAGCACGGCATCGGATACGTCGACTGTGGCGTGTCGGGCGGCGTGTGGGGGTTGGCCAACGGGTACGCGCTGATGGTCGGTGGCACGGCGGAGAACGTGGCCAAGGCACAGCCGATCTTCGACGCACTCAAGCCGGCCGGCGAGTTCGGCTTCGCGCACGCCGGTGACGTGGGCGCGGGCCACTACGCAAAGATGGTGCACAACGGCATCGAGTACGGGCTGATGCACGCGTACGCCGAGGGATACGAACTGCTGCGCGCATCTGAGTACGTGACGAACGTGCCGGCGGTCATCAAGTCGTGGCGCGAGGGCACTGTGATCCGGTCATGGTTGCTGGACCTGCTCGACCTGGCGCTCGACGAGGATCCCGAGCTCGAGAAGCTTCGTGGCTATGCGGACGACACCGGCGAGGGTCGTTGGACGGTCGACGAGGGCGTCCGGCTGGCCGTGCCGCTCAACGTGATCGCCGCGTCGCTCTTCGCACGGTTCGCGTCGCGGCAGGACGACTCGCCCGCGATGAAGGCGGTCGCCGCGCTGCGCAACCAGTTCGGCGGCCACGCGGTGCACCCCGAGGCTTGATGTACGTCGCCCGGCTTGAACTCGTCGACTTCCGGTCCTATCCGCGGGTCGTCGTCGAGCTGGAGCCGGGCGTCAACGTCCTGATCGGCCCGAACGGCGTCGGCAAGACGAATCTCGTCGAGGCGATGGCCTACCTCGCCACATTTACATCGCATCGCGTGGCGACTGACGCGCCGCTGGTCCGGTCCGGCGCCACGAGTGCGGTCATCCGAGCGACGATCGTCAGCGGCGCGCGGCAGTTGATCGTCGAGATCGCCATCGAGCCGGGCAAGGCGAACCGGGCACGGTTGGGCGGCTCGCCGACGCGGCGCGCCCGCGACATCATCGGCGCGCTTCGCCTCGTGTCGTTCGCGCCGGAGGATCTCTCGCTGATCCGCGGCGAGCCGGCCGAACGGCGGCGCTACCTCGACGAGCTGTTGGTGGCGAGACGACCACGGTTTGCCGGGGTACGAGCCGACTACGACCGTGTCCTCAAACAGCGCAACGCGTTGCTGCGCACGGCGTACCTGGCGCGCAAGACCGGCGCCGGCGACCGTGATCTGTCCACGCTCACGGTCTGGGACACCCACCTCGCCGAGCACGGTGCCGAGTTGCTCGGTGCGCGCCTGGAACTCTGTGCGGAGCTCGCGCCGTACGTGGCCAAGGCGTACGAGGCGGTCAGCGCGGCAACCGGCGCGGCAACCATCGCGTACCGGTCGTCGCTTGCCACCTCAGCGCCGCAGACCGATCGACCACTGCCGACCGACCGATCGACGCTCGGACAGCTGCTTACCGACGCACTGACGGCGGCGCGCAAGGAGGAGATCGACCGGGGTACGACGCTGGTCGGGCCGCATCGCGACGACTTGGCGTTGGCGCTTGGCGACCTGCCCGCGAAGGGTTATGCGAGTCACGGAGAGTCGTGGTCGTTCGCGTTGGCAATGCGTCTGGCCGGCTACGACCTGCTGCGCGCGGAGGGCATCGAACCGGTGCTCGTGCTCGACGATGTGTTCGCCGAACTGGACGCTGGGCGGCGCGACCGGCTGGCCGAGTTGGTCGGCGGAGCAAGCCAGCTGGTTGTCACGTGCGCGGTCGCGGACGACGTTCCGGACAGCTTGGACGGGGTACGTTTCACGGTCCTCGAGGGAGGTGTGCGCCGTGCGCAATAAACGTGACTCGGCTAGCGAGCCCGGCGGAACGCCGGACGGCACGTCGGCCGTACCGGAGCAACGTGGTCCGGAACTCGCGCGTGCCGTGCTCGACGCCGCAAAGGTCAAACGCGAGGGGTCGCCGCGTCGGTCCGGGCGTAGCGGCCGGCGAGCGCGACCACGCGGCTACTCCGGCCCGGGTCCCGATCCGCGCGATCCACAGGCGTTCGGCGACGTTCTCGCGCGCTTGGTAAAGGTGCGCGGCTGGCAGCAATCGGTCGCCGAGGGTTCGGTCTTCGGCGCCTGGGAACGCGTCGTCGGCCCGGACGTCGCCTCGCATTGCCGGCCGGTGAAGCTCGTCGATCGCGAACTCACCGTGGAGGCCGAGTCGACGGCCTGGGCGACCCAGCTACGGCTGCTGGCCAGCAAGTTGCTCGTGCAAATCGCGGCGGAGGTCGGCCCGAACGTCGTCGTGCGGATGCGGATCCACGGGCCGGCCGCGCCGTCATGGTCGCGTGGTCCGCGCCGGGTCGCCGGCCGCGGTCCACGAGACACGTACGGATAGTCCGCGCCGGCGATCGCTCCGCTTGTCAGCGCGCCGACGCCGAGGTGGTGTCGGCTATCGGCCGTCGTCGGGCGGTAGGCCACGCGCCGCGATCAGGCGTACGCCGCCGTCCGCGAGTTGGTACGACAGGCCGACCACCGCGCACCGGCCGTCCGCGACCCGCGACCCGATGGTGGCCGACTCGGCGGCGAGCAACTTGACAGTGAACCGGACATGTTCCGCCTCGGCGGCCGCCGGGTCCGACCCGGCACCACCGGCGGCTAGCACGCTCGGCAGCACCCGCTCCACCACGCTGCGGATCGCGCCGCGGGGCATCTGACCGTCGTGCGCGGCGCGCAGCGCAGCGTCGACGGCCCCACAGGAGTCGTGACCGAGCACCGCGATCAGCGGCACGTCGAGCACCGCGACGCCGTACTCGATGCTGCCCATCACCTCCGGGCCGACGACGTGGCCGGCGGTTCGCACTACGAAGAGGTCGCCGAGCCCGCGATCGAAGATGATCTCCGCCGCCAGTCGGGAATCGGAGCAGCCGAACAGCACGGCGAACGGCCGTTGCTCGGGTGCGACTGCGGCTCGCCAGTCGGCGTCCTGGTTCGGGTGCTCGCGGTGGCCGCCGACGAATCGGTGGTTCCCCTCGATCAACAGGTCCAGCGCGCCGCGCGGCGTCATCGGTTCCGGCGGGTCCGTCACGACCTGCATTGTCCGGGGTACGCCGGCGGGCTGGCACGCCGGGTCACGCCAGCACCCAGGGTCACGCCACCGCCGGGTCAGTAGTCGGCGTACACCGCAAAGCCACGGTCGGCGCAGCGACGGAAGAACCTGGCCAGCACGAGAAGCTCGGTGCGGGTGAAGTTCCACGCCGGCGCGTCGCCGTTCTCGTCTTTCAGCTGGGCGAGCTTGTTGTCCAGCCAGCGCAACTGTTGTTCGGCGAGCCGGCCGGTCGAGATCGTCACGCGCATGACATCGGCCACCGACTCGAACGTGACGTCCTCGCCGAGTTCGCGGTGGGCCTCGATGAAACGCTCGAGCCCGCCGGCGATCCACGCGCACCCGTCCGGATCGATCACCGGATCCTCGTCCTCGGCGGCCGCGTCGGTGGCGTAGAGCACGCCATCGAGACCGAGCAGCAGGTCGACGATCTCGGTGTACGCGGTCACCCGCGCGGTGCCGCTCAGCGCGATGTGGTCGGCTAGGGCCATCGCCGGGCCGGGCGCATTCGGTATCTGGTCGGCGAGCCCGTCGAAGTCGACGAACGCCGCCGGCGCCACCGGCTCGTAGAAGCGACCCGTCCGCGGCCACACGACGGCGACGTTGTCGAGCCCCATCTCAGACTCACCTCTCCATCGGCGAGGCTTGATCCAGTCGAGGGACCCTAAATCACCGGCGAGTCGTGACGCGACCCCCGAAGAGACACTTCGCGAAGATCTCATTGCGCGACCGGGTTGTCGATCACGCTCGGCGCGTCGTCGTCGGGCTCACCGATCATGCGTGGGTACCGCCGTGGCATGTTCCGTACCAGCGGATTTGTTCGGCCTAGACAACCCGCGGACGCTGAACCTGCCGGACGGATCTCGGCGGGTGCCGGCGGCGCGCGGCTAAAGCTACTCATCGGCGCGGGCCCCGCCGCGACCCCCACCACGCATAGGGGGATTTGCGGACCGGGAATTTCGGGCGGCTACGGCAAGTACAGAGGCTCCTGCACGCGTTCTACCGCCTCGGCACAGTAGGATTGGCGAGGAAGCCTCCGCGGGCCGATCGCAAGCAGTCTTGCCGTCCTACCGCGCCGTCCGACTGCACCAGACCGAAGAGCGAGACCTGCGAGTGGTAAGTAGCCGAAATCGGGCATCGGGGATTCCGACCTACCCACGGTAGTGGTGCAAACATGATCACCGTGGACCGCCTGGCGGCAACGCCGGCCCGGCCCGCGCCGACCCCGCGTGGCACGCCCCGGCGTGACCCATGTGAGAAAGCGACGAAGCGTGGCATCGCCCAAGCGTGCGGATGACTACAACGCGAGTTCCATCACCGCGCTCGAAGGACTCGAGGCGGTCCGCAAGCGACCCGGCATGTATATCGGTTCGACCGGTGAGCGCGGCCTCCACCACCTCGTCACCGAGGTTGTGGACAACGCCGTCGACGAGGCGCTTGCCGGTTACTGCGACAAGATTGTGGTGACCTTGCTCGCCGACGGCGGCGTGCGTGTCGTCGACAACGGCCGCGGCATCCCGGTCGACATCAACCCGAAGACGAAGATGCCCGGTGTCCAGATGGCGCTGACCATGCTGCACGCCGGCGGCAAGTTCGACCGAAAGGCATACGCGGTCTCTGGCGGCCTGCACGGCGTCGGCATCTCCGTGGTCAACGCGCTGTCCGTGCGGGTCGATGTGGAGATCCTGAAGGACGGGTACGTGTGGACCCAGGAGTACAACAACGGAAAGCCGGGTCCACTCAACCGCGGGGCAGCTACGAAGAAGACCGGCACCACCGTCGCGTTCTGGCCGGACGGGAGGATCTTCGAAACGACAACGTTCAGCTTCGAGACCATCTACCGGCGACTACAGGAGATGGCGTTCCTCAACCGAGGCCTGTCCATCACGCTGACCGACGAGCGCGCGAGTGAAACGGGCGACGCCGAGCCGCGCACCGTGACCTTTATGTATAAGGGCGGCATCGCCGACTTCGTACGGCATCTGAACCAGACGAAGACGCCGATCCACAAGTCCGTCGTCGAGTTCACATCCGAGACGACAGATATGGCCGCCGAGATCGCGATGCAGTGGAACGAGTCGTACGGCGAGAGCGTCTACACCTTCGCGAACACCATTAACACGCACGAAGGCGGTACGCACGAAGAGGGCTTCCGCGCCGCGTTGACCTACGTCGTCAACAAGTACGGCCAAGATAAGAAGCTGCTCAAGGGCGACGACCGGCTGACCGGCGAGGACATCCGGGAGGGGTTGGCCGCGATCATCTCGGTCAAGCTCGCGAACCCGCAGTTCGAGGGCCAGACGAAGACGAAGCTCGGCAACACCGCCATGAAGAGCTTCGTCCAGAAGGCGTGCAACGAGTGGCTGGAGGACTGGTTCGACCGCAACCCGGCCGAGGCACGCGTCATCATCACGAAGGCATCGTCGGCGGCGCGCGCCCGGATGGCGGCCGCGACCGCACGTCGGCTCGCTCGCCGCAAGTCATTGCTGGAGTCCGGCACCATGCCCGGCAAACTCGCCGACTGTCAGTCGACCGACCCGACGGTCAGCGAGATCTTCATCGTCGAGGGCGACTCGGCCGGCGGCTCGGCGAAGCAGGGCCGCGATCCGCGGACCCAGGCGATCCTCCCAATCCGGGGCAAGATCCTCAACGTCGAGAAGGCCCGCATCGACAAGGTCCTCAAGAACAACGAGGTCCAGGCGCTCATCACCGCGCTCGGCACCGGAATCCACGACGAGTTCGACATCGACAAGCTGCGCTACCACAAGATCGTGCTGATGGCCGATGCGGACGTGGACGGTCAGCACATCACGACGTTGCTGCTCACCCTGCTGTTCCGGTTCATGCGGCCGCTTGTCGAGCTTGGCTACGTTTACTTGGCGCAGCCCCCGCTCTACAAGATCAAGTGGAATCGCAAGGGCGACGACATCCAGTACGCGTATTCCGACCGCGAGCGCGACGGTCTCATCGCGCTGCGCCAGGAGCGCAACCCCCGGGCCGTCCCCGATATCCAGCGCAACAAGGGTCTGGGCGAGATGAACTACCCGGAGCTGTGGGAGACCACCATGAACCCCGCAACGCGCACGCTGCTGCAGGTCACTTTGGACGACGCGGCCACCGCGGACGAGTTGTTCAGCGTCTTGATGGGTGAGGACGTAGAGGCCCGCCGGTCGTTCATCCAGCGCAACGCGAAGGACGTCCGGTTCCTCGACATCTGACGCGTCCCGGCCGGACGTGAACGGCGGTGTTCGTCGCCGACCGCGTCCGGCCGGGACGGCTCACCACGAGCCCTTTGCCGACGCGCCGCCGAACGCAACGAGCACCGCGAACGAAGCGAACGCGACTAGATCACTCCGACGCGACTAGACCGCCCCAACCGACTAGATCGTCCAGACCGAATAAGGGAAGCCCGTGGCGAACATCGACGACGACAACTACCCCGACGACGAACGCCCTGACGACGAGTCGCCCAGACGCGACGATGTCGTCGGCGACGCCCTCGGTGAGTCAGCGGAGGACGACGAGGGTCCCGACGGCGAGGACGCCGGCGAGCCCGTCGACCCGGCCGACGTCGAGGGCGGTCACGTCGGTGGCGGAATCGAGCCGGTCGGGCTCGAGGTCGAGATGCAACGGTCGTTCCTCGACTATGCGATGAGCGTCATCATGTCCCGCGCGTTGCCGGACGTACGCGACGGGCTCAAGCCGGTACACCGCAAGATCTTGTACGCCATGTACGACGGCGGCTACCGACCCGACCGGGGCTACGTCAAGTGCGCCCGCGTCGTCGGCGACGTGATGAGCAACTACCACCCGCACGGTGACAGCGCCATTTACGACACCCTCGTACGCATGGCGCAGCCGTGGTCGCTGCGCTATCCGCTGGTCGACGGCAGCGGCAACTTCGGCTCACCGGGCAACGACCCAGCTGCGGCCATGCGCTACTGCGTCACGGCGGATGCGCTGATCCGGACCGCCGACGGCACGCTGCGGATCGGCGACATTGTCGCCAACGCCTCGCCGAACTCGGACAACGAGATCGAGCTCAAGGTTCGGGACCGCAACGGTGACCTGGTCCGCGCGACGCGCCTGTTCCATTCCGGCACGCACCCGACACTGCGGCTGCGTACGCGCGAGGGCTACCAGCTGACTGGTACGCCGAACCATCCGGTGCTGTGTCTGGTCAGCGTCGGGGGCGTACCGACGCTGCTGTGGAAGTTGCTCGGCGAGGTCGCGACCGGGGACCATGTCGTCTTGTCGCGCGTGGTCGCCGACGAGGTCGGCGTGCCGTCGTTCGAGGCAACCGAGGCCGCGCTGCTCGCCGGCGCCTGGGTAAGCGAGGGCTGGGCAAGCGAGGGCTTGCCGAGCCGGACGCGCGATGGTCGGGCGAGCCGGACGCGGGCCGGATTCAACAACGTTGACCCAGCGTTCTTCCAGCGAGTCCTCGCGGCATACGACGTCGTGGTCGGCGGTCGCCGCTACGTGTCGACCCGCGTCATCGCCTCCGGCAGCACGCTCTTCGAGCTTGACGTACACAACATCGCACACCTGCGGCGTTCACTGATTGGTGAGCTGGTCGGCGTACGCAGCGGGGAGAAGTTCGTGCCGCGATTCGTCTGGCGGTCGGCACCCGAGGTGAAGCGGGTGTTCCTCCGAGCGCTGTTCGAGGGTGACGGATCCTGCTCGGCGCTGCCTCGCCATGCGGTACAGGTGTCGTACTCGACCCGCAGCCGCCGCCTCGCCGGCGAGGTCCAGCAACTCCTGCTCGAGTTCGGTGTGATTGCGAAGCAGTGCGCCTACGACAACGGTGAAATCAAGGTCGTCATCACGAACCGGCGCGATGCGCGGACGTTCGCGCGCACCGTCGGCTTCCTCGGGACGAAGCAAGCCAAGCTCGATGCGATCCTGGCGGAATTGCCGGCGAGATCTGGCGCGCTGGGCGGCGACCGGATCCCGTTCGTTGCCGACTTCGTCCGGGGCCGAGGCGCGGCTCGCGTGGCTGCGCCCGCCGGTGCGACCCCCGGCGATTCCGCCGCCGACATCAACCGCAGGTGGCTCGAGCGCCACAACGTTGACCGCACCGCGCGGTGGGAGTTGGACCGTGGCGACATCCTCGCGCACATCGACGACCGCGAGGTGCGCGACGTCATCGAGCCATTGGTGGACGGCCGCTTCTACTACGCCGAGGTCGCGGACGTCGCGCCAGCCGGTCAGCAGGCGGTCTACAGCCTGCGGGTGGATACCGACGACCACGCGTACATCTCGAACGGCTTCGTCAGCCACAACACAGAGTGCCGCCTCGACGCGCTCGCGATGGAGATGTTGCGCGACATCAGCGAGGACACGGTCGACTTCATCCCGAACTACGACAACCGTTCGACCGAGCCGACCATCCTGCCGGCCCGCTTCCCGAACCTGCTGGTCAACGGCTCGGAGGGCATCGCGGTCGGCATGGCGACCCGCATCCCGCCGCACAACCTCCGCGAGATCGCGGCCGGCGTGCACTGGTGCCTCGAGCACTGGGATGCCGACGAGGCAACGACGCTGGACGCGTTGCTCGACATCGTGAAGGGACCGGACTTCCCCACCGCCGGGTTGATCGTGGGTACCAACGCGATCAAGGAGGCGTACCGCACCGGGCGCGGCTCGATCCGGATGCGCGCCGTGATCGAGGTCGAGGAGGATCGCCGCGGCCGGCCGTGCCTCGTCGCCACCGAGCTGCCCTATCAGGTCAACCCGGACAACCTCGCGGAGCGGATCGCGGAACTCGTTAAGGAGGGCAAGCTCAGCGGCGTCGCGGACATTCGAGACGAGTCGTCCGGCCGCACCGGTATGCGTCTCGTGTTCGTGCTCAAGCGCGACGCGGTGGCGAAGGTCGTGCTGAACAACCTGTACAAGCACACGCAGCTACAGGACACCTTCGGCGCGAACATGCTGGCGCTCGTCGACGGCGTACCGCGCACCCTGAACCTTGCTCAGTTCCTGCGTTTCTACGTCGCACACCAGATCGAGGTCATCGTCCGCCGGACCGCCTATCGGCTGCGGCAGGCGGAAAAGCGCGCGCACATCCTGCGTGGTCTCGCCAAGGCCCTGGACCTGCTGGACGAGGTCATCGCGTTGATCCGGCGCGCGCCGAGCGCGGAGGTGGCGAAGACCGGCCTGATCCAGCTCCTGGACGTGGACAGCGACCAAGCCGACGCGATCCTCGACATGCAGCTGCGCCGCCTGGCCGCGTTGGAGCGCCAGCGCATCATCGACCAGCTTGCCGAGCTCGAGATCGAGATCACGGATCTGCGGGACATCCTGGCAAAGCCCGAGCGGCAACGGAAGATCATCGGCGACGAGCTCACCGCGGTCGTCGAGCGGTACGGTGACGATCGCCGGACCAAGATCGTGCCGTTCGACGGCGAGGTCTCCATGGAGGACCTCATTGCTCGCGAGGACGTTGTTGTAACGATCACGCGGACCGGGTACGCCAAGCGTACGAAGGCCGACCTCTACCGCTCACAGAAGCGCGGGGGCAAGGGGATCAGCGGCACCACACTCCGGCAGGACGACATCGTGAGCCACTTCTTCGTGTGCTCCACGCACGACTGGATTCTGTTCTTTACGAACAAGGGTCGCGTCTACCGTGCGAAGGCCTACGAGTTGCCCGAGGCCAGCCGGGTGGCGCGTGGTCAGCATGTGGCGAACCTGCTCGCGTTCCAACCCGACGAGCAGATCGCTCAGGTCATCCAGATCCGCGACTACGAGGCGGCACCCTACCTGGTGTTGGCGACGAAGGAGGGCCTTGTCAAGAAGACCCGGCTCGTCGAGTTCGACTCGAACCGCACCGGCGGCATTATCGCGATCAACCTTCGCGGTGACGACGAGTTGGTCGGCGCGGCGCTCATCGCGGCCGAGGACGACCTGCTGCTCGTCTCCAAGCACGCGCAGGCGATCCGTTTCAACGCAACCGATGACGCGCTCCGGCCGATGGGCCGCGCGACGTCCGGAGTGATCGGCATGCGCTTCACCGAGGGTGATGAGCTGCTCGCCATGGAGGTCGTCCGGGATGACATGGATGTGCTGGTCGCGACGGGTGGCGGATACGCAAAGCGGACGCCGATCGACGAGTACCCTGTGCAAGGGCGCGGCGGCAAGGGCGTACTGACCGCGAAGATCACTGAACGGCGAGGTGGCCTGGTCGGAGCTGTTGTTATCAGCCCAGAAGACGAGCTGTTCGCGATAACCTCCAACGGCGGCGTTATTCGAACTCCGGTGAAGCCAGTGCGCCGCACGCGAGACCGGAACACAATGGGGGTCAAGCTGATGGACCTCCCGGAGGGCGTAACCCTCGTTGCCATTGCGCGCAATGCCGACGAGCCTGACGAACAGGACGTTTCATGACGGAGACACAGGCGACATCGGGGGCTGCGGGGACTTCGATGGACCGCGCCGAGCGAGATGAGGCGGCCGAGGCTGCCGCTGAACGCGCCGCGGTGGGCCGAGCCACCGTACCCGCCGACAAGGGTCACGCCGCGGATGACGCGGCTGAGTCGCACGACGCTGGTCGCACCGATCGGCCGCAAACGACGGCCCCGGCACGCACGGGCGGCGCGGCGACCGGGCGGGCCGGTGTCGCTAGCGTCATGACGTCCGCGCCGCCGGCGACCGGCAGCCCGGGACCGAGCGGCAACGCGGGTCCGAGCGCGGCGATGGGATCTGCCGCACGGACTGGCACGGCCCCGCCGACGTCCGGCGGGGGCTCTGTTGGCGGCGGAACCCAAACCCGACCCGTGGGTACGCCGAATCGACCGCAACGGCCGGCCGGCATGGCGCCGGTTGGAACTGCGCCGGCGACGGGGAGCGCGGGTCGTGTCGCCGAGGCGGTCCGGTCGGCGCGGACCACGGTGTCCGCTGCGGCGGGTCGCGGTCCTCGTCGCGCGCGTCTGTTCGTCAAGCGCGTCGATCCTTGGTCGGTCATGAAGTTCTCGTTCGCCGTGTCGTTCGTGATGTTCTTCGTGCTGATCGTGGCGACGTCGGTGCTCTATCTCGCGCTCGACCAGATGGACGTGTTCTCGCATGTCAACAGCGCACTTGCCACCATCACGCAGAACAGCAAGGACGTGAAGGTCACGGCCGGTGTGGTGATCGGCGGTGCCGGTGGTCTGGGGCTCGTGGGCGTGGTGCTGTTCACGGCGCTTTCCACGCTCGGCGCGTTCGTCTACAACGTCTGCGCAGACCTTGTCGGCGGCATCGAGGTGACCCTCTCCGAGCGCGAGTGACCTCGGTTTGTGCTACGCCCGGTGTCGTGAAAGACCGGCGCCGGGCGTACGTCTGCGGAAACGAAGCGGCGCGAACCCCCAGATTGGCCTACCCTCGGGCGTGCGCTAATCTTGCTCGTCGCGCGCGGGGCTATAGCTCAGTCGGTTAGAGCGCAGAGCTGATAACTCTGAGGTCGATGGTTCGATTCCATCTAGCCCCACCACTGTCCGGGTGTACGAGTGGCGCGTCGGGTTGTGGATTTCGGCACCGAGGGGGTCGGCCATGTTCAAGAGGCTTCTGATGATCGTCGGGATCATCGGCGGAGCAGCGTTGCTTGCCCGCAAGGTCAAGGTCGCCAAGGACGAACGCGCACTGTGGCACGAAGCGACGACGTCGCCCGACCTGCGGTAGCGCGGCGTAGCGGGGACGTAGCTCAATTGGCAGAGCACCGCCTTTGCAAGGCGGGGGTTAGGGGTTCGATTCCCCTCGTCTCCACCAGCACGACCATTAGCTAGCAGCTATTATCCGGCACGCCGAGCGCTTGCAAGATCGATAACATCGGCGCCGGGAAACGCTGGGGAAACAGAACTCCGGCGAGCGGCTTCCATCGCCTCGGCCACTTCGTCGAGTTGGTCGGGGAACAGATGCCCGTACAAGTCGAGCATCATCGTTGCCGACCCGTGGCCGAGCATCCGCTGAACCACCTTCACGTTCGCTCCCGAGTGGATCGGTAGCGACGCCGCCGTGTGGCGAAGTTCATGAGGATGCAATCCTTGACGCCGATCGATTCGGCGGCCTAGTCGAAGCCGGCCCGCCGGAACACGGCGGAACGCAGCACCGCGCCGAGTTGGCCGGGGAAGACCAAGTCGTCGGCTGACTTTCCCTTGATGTGCTCAGCGAGTTCCTCAACGAGAGACGAAGGGTTTGGCACCTCGCGCCGCTCGTGGGTTTTGGTGTAGACCACACCATGCCGCGGCCTGCACGACCGTCACCGACTCGGCAATGGTCGCGCGTCGGCGCAAGAAGTGCGTGAGACGGCGATGCGGCAGCAACAGCAGGACTACCAGGTGTGGGCCCGCGTGAACCAGTCCGCCCGTGCTGCGGCAACACCGATCGAACCGACCGGACCCGGGCACACAAGCAGCTCGGCAACAGCGGTGGCAAGTGCGGCGGCCAGCACGCGGCTGCGACAGTCGCGGGCGGTCGCGACACAGAAGGCACGGAGGAGCGGCAACGCATCTTGGGTCGGATGCGCCGGTCCTGCGCCGTTCGCGACGACCGTAACCGCGCGGATTGGCGACCGCAATTCTTGCCATGTCTCACCCGTTCCGCGTTCGATAGCGTGTGCGTTCACAGCCCTTGACCGGGCTGGACGTCCTGGCTAGGTCTCTGTCAGTAGGCAAGGGGCGAATCGTGAAAGAACGGATGGTCCTCGCCACGGGGGTCTATCAGCCCAAAGTCATCGGCGCACTGGTGTTCGTCGAGCTGGTCAAGTTGACTGAGCGCATCCTGGGTCCCGGCGGTCGTTCCGAGTCGGCACGCCACCTTGAGTGGCTGGACAGCAACATTCGGTTTAGCACGACCTTCGTGTACGCGATAACCGAGAGCGGCACACGCATCGGTCATTTCCCCATGGGGGAGATCGCAGATCACAGCCAGCTCTTTTTGTTCTACGTGAAGTCCAGCGGTCATCCCGACGACATTTGGACACTCGCAATCACGTCGTTCGATGAATTAGGACCGATCGAACCGCTCCCATGGGCCGAGTGGGAGGCCAGGGGCCTAAGGTGATGCGTCCGCGTGGGCTGTGACGGGGGTCGTAACCCGCAAGCGCCAGCGTCGGCGGCCAGGAAGTGGAGCGCCAGGTCAGTTCTGCCCGTCGCCTTCGTTATCGCGCCCCGGTTGCGGACGTACGCATCCAGATCGAGCGAGGCACGCACCGCGCGTACCGTTGAGGCATACCAGCGAGCGCCCCCTTGCGCCGTTTGCACCGCGTTCGAAGTCAGGGCGTCTGCGATGGCGGTAAGGGTTCGCCCAGCCAAGCGCTCGGCAGCGATGAGCGCACCGATTCGGGTAAGGACGTCGGCCGGCCGAGCCGAACTCCGCTGGCCTCGCGCGACGCCAACGCATCGCGGGTACGCGCACGGATCAGGTCGCGCTCCAACTCCGCAAACGCACCCATCACCGTCGTCATGGCCCGGCCACGACGACGTCGCGGTGTCGACCTAGCCGTCGGCGGCCGACAGCGCCCAGCCCCGCGCCTCCGCCAAATTGCGGAGCGCCAACAGGTCGGACGCCTTACGTGCGATCCGGTCGACCTTTGCCACCAGCAGCACACCGGAGCGGCAGTCGGCCAATGTCGCCAAGACCCCCGCCGGCGCGGGCCGTTGCGTTGGAAGGACCGAGCCACTGACCGCCTCGTCGACACACCAACGGCCAACGGTAAGGCCGGTCCGCGCCGCATACGTGCTGACGGGCCTCTCGTTGCGCTGCAACCCTGCACCGCTCTCGGCCTGCTCTGCGGTGCTAACCCTCAGGTTGCCCGCCACCGGCCGCCGCACCCACAAACGTCCCTCCTCACGATTTTCTGGGGAGCTAGTGAACGGGGTGAAACAGGCGGTACTGAGGTGACCGCGACGTGTCACGCATGATCACGTCCGCCGACGGAGCCACCGGTGCGATGCTCAATGAAGCTTCTATGTCATGTGACGGTGCGTAATCTTCACCAAGGGTCCACCACTATATCAGGGACCTACGACAAGACCGAATCGTCATCATAATGATCTCGGTGTCGAGTGCGACGCCGCAGCATTCGTCCTAGTTGGACCATGACACGCCCAAGTTACCGAACCGTGACAACCACTGGCGCAAACTGGACGGTCGGCATTACGCTCTGCAACGGCGATCATGTAATGACCGCTGCAGAGACGCGAAGACCCCCGGCGGGTTTTCACCGTCCGGGGGTCCACGCTGCGATTGGGTACCGCCCGTGGAGCCTAACTCGTGATCACCGCGAGGTCGATGACCTCGTGGTGGTTTTCACGCGACGGACGGTCACGTCCTGCTGTCAAGGGGTGCCCACCACGCACCCCCGAGCAGGAAGGTAGTCCATTGCAATTCACCGAGCATTTTGGCATCAACCGGTCGTCCGACGACGACTGGTTTGATGTCCTCCTCCCGGCGGACACGAATCTCTTCGTCGATCCATTCCTGATCTACGACGACATGGACCCGTTCTGGGTCCCGGCTCACGAATACGTCCTCAACTTCTTCGGCATGGTGTTCGGGTTGGTTCGTGACTCGAAGGGCAACGAGTTGAGCCTGTCGCTGCGGCAGGCGAAGCGATTGCTGCTCTTTCCCGAGCCGTCAGAGTTCTGCCTGGGCCTAGCGGCGACGTCGCCGCTCGGATCGGGCGCCGGCAACGGCCTCCAGGTCGGCATGCTTGAGGGCGTAAGGACGGCACTCGGCCTTGGTATCGACAACGTCCCGCACATCGACATGCTGGCGTTGTTCCAGGGTGGCATGGGAGTTGACCGGATTAGCGACGCGATCTGCAACATTTTGAAGAGCAAGTTCATCGACTACACACAGCGGGTGTGCCGTCGCCACAACATCCCGATGGTCCGGACGCGGGTGCGCAACGCGGACTGGTCGGAGTCGGGCGCACGCTGGATCGAGCGCGAGGTGGAACTGCCGACCAATCCGTACACCAGGCGCCCGCAGGCAGTCCTCCTCGTACCGGAGCGGTTCCTCAAGGACATCCCGATCGTTACGGCAGACCGATTCTGGACGTATGCGTTCCGTACACATAGCAGCGAACTGCGCGGTGACTTCAACTGGGATATCGCCAGCAACGTTGACCGGATGGAGAAGGCGCGCCTTGCGCGCCGTAATCCGGAGGTCGTGGCCGCGTACCTCGAACACGTCGAGCAGCAGCCGCGGGAGCCGTACGATCTTGTGAACGATCCGAAGATGCGGGTTCGCTGGTGGCCGGAGGGCGGCGACATTGCGAAGCGGTCGCCGCTCGGGTTCGTGCCGACCCGGCCGGACGAGTTCCCGAAGTTCGTCGAGTCGATGATCACCGCCTTCCAGCATGGCATCGAGCAGCAGGACTGTTGGAAGCTGCTGTGGGAGTCGACCGGGCGTTCAGTTGACGAGAAAAAGGCCCAGGCGCTCTTCCGCAGCACGATGATCCACTACTGCCGCGCTAACGACATCGACCTCACCGGCGAGTCCGACGCCGGCCGTGGCCCTGTCGACTTCAAGTTCTCGCAGGGCTGGTGCGCCCGCGCACTCGTCGAGATCAAGTTGATGCGCAACAGCAAGTTCTGGGACGGCATTCTTGCTCAGGAGCCTCAGTATCTGATCTCCGAGGAGGTGCGGATGGGCTACTTCGTCGCGATGGCCTACGACGATGACGAAATGGATCCCCTGAGGGTCGACAAGGTCCACCGCGCTGCAGCGGTCGCGTCGAAACACAATAGCGACATCGAGGTGCGGCCAATGGTCATCGACGCACGACAGAAGAACTCGGCGTCCGATCTCAAACCGTCTCAAGAGATGCGCGACGAGATTCACCGCCGGAACTCGAAGAACGAGATCGGCTCGGACCCCGAACTGTCCTAACTCAATCTGGGAGGTGAACCGCATCGGTCGTTGGCCGGTGCGGTTCGTTGTTGGTTGAGCCGCAGTGTCGTACCGGTGTGCGGTAATTGTCGCCACGGCGCCGGTTCCCGCATTGGTCTCGTCAACGTCGTCGCGGAACGTGTCGCCGTCGCGCACGGCGTAACTTGCGATCGGACTGAGTTGTGATCGGATTGGATGAGGAGGAACAGGTGGCTGTCGGTGGCTTTTCCGCGACACGACTGGTTCGGGTGCGAGACCTGGTTGAGCGTCACGTCGACTCCGGCTTCGTCCCGGGTGTGATCGCCGTCCTCGCCCGCCACGGTGACGTACACATCGAAGCAGCGGGCACTCTCGCGTTCGACGGCGCTGGGTCGAAGACGCCGATGGCGGCTGACACGATCTGTCGGATGGGCTCGATGACGAAGCCGATCGTCTCCGCGTGTGCGATGACCCTCCTCGAGGATGGCACCCTGCGCCTCGACGACCCGGTTGACGAGCTTCTCCCGGAGTTGGCAAACATGACCGTGCTCGCCGATCCTGACGGGCCACTCGAACACACCGTCCCGGCGAAACGCGCGATAACGCTGCGAGATCTGCTGACGTATACAGTCGGCACCGGCATCGTGTCCACCGAGTCGGGACCGGTGCCGATCGCCGAGGCGCTGGACGCGCTCGCTGCGACGTCCCATGACGAGTGGATCCGCGGGCTCGGCGCGCTTCCGCTCGTGTACCAGCCGGGTGAGCGCTGGATGTATCACACCGCGGCCAACGTGACCGCCGTGCTCATCGCCCGTGCGACCGGCAAGTCGTTCGGGGATGCCGTGCGCGAGCGGATCTGCGAGCCGCTCGGGATGAAGGACACCGCCTTCAGCGTCGACGGCGCGGGCATCGACCGGTTGTCGACGGCGTACGAGCGCGACAATGGCGCCACGGGTGAGCCGGTCGTCGAAGACGGGCCCGACGGTTACTGGAGCCGGCCGCCGGCGTTCGAATCGGGCGGCGGCGGGATCGTCTCGACCGCCGACGACTACCTCGCATTCGCCACAGCTCTGCTTGCGGGTGGCACTCACCGGGGTGAGCGAGTGCTCTCACGGCCGTCGGTGACGCTGATGACCAGCGACCACCTGACCGCGGCACAGAAGGCCGTCTCCGGGTTCTGGCCGGGATATTTCGACAACATCGGCTTTGGTTTTGGGATGTCGGTCCGCAGTCGCCGGACGGATCTCGGCCCTTCGGTCGGAACGTACGGCTGGTCCGGCTTCTACGGCACCGCCTGGTATAACGATCCAGCCGAGGACATGACGACGATCTTCATCATGCAGCGGGCGCACATGGGCGACCAGACGCTGCCCATGTGGCACGACTTCTGGACCGCGGTCTACCAGGCAATCGACGACTGACCGGGCCAGACCGTCTCGCCGCTCAGCCGGCTCAAACCTTTCCGGATCGGCGCTAGTTGTAGGCGAGATCGATGGTGTCAGTCCACCCGACCCCGTCGAGCGTGAGGCGCCAGCAGCCGGGCGTCGGCATGTCGACGTAGGACGGACCCACGTCGACGAAACCGATGTCCACCACCTGCGAAGTGCCGACAAGTTGAGCGGCGATGTCCATCTGGCCCGCGTGCTGCCGTGATACCCAGAGGATCTTGTTCTGGCCTGGCGATTTCATCGGGTAGCTGAAGAGCACGCCGATCAGGTCACCATGCTTGCTCGTCACGAAGGGCGTGGCGTCGAACGGCGGGCTGAATCCCGCGCGGGCCCAGACCGGAAGATCACCCTTGGTGAGCTTGAACGAACAGCTCGACTCCATGTCCGCGGTTGACGAAGGGCTGGGCGGGGTCGACTTGATTGCGCGCGAGGTGACTGTCCCGGACGTTGCGGGACTCGCGCTCTTGGCTGAAGACGTACAGGCCGCGGTGGCGGCCACTAGACACAGCGCGCTCACCAAGCGGAGCGCAGACCATCCCCGAATAGCCATGCGTCATTGTTGCGCCGTAGGTGGCGCGGCGATGCAATCGCAATCGTTTCGTTGTGGGCGACCCGCACGGCAAGGTAGTGCGCGGCTTGCGACCGATCCGGCAGGTACACATGATGGTCGCGTGATTCGTTGGCTGCGTGCTCGAAACGGCTGGTCGCTCGTGCTGCTGTTGTGGGGGGTCACGCTGGTCGATGCGCTGGCCGGAATCGCAGCCGAGCCCTTGTTTGCGCAGTCGTCCACGTCGTTCACCGCCAAGCTGCCGTGGGCTGTCGGTGGCTCGCTGTTCGTTGCGATCGCTGGGAGTCTCGGTGGCCTTGTCCGCCGACGCCGGCAATCCGCCACGTCGGCCAAATCGGAAGCGATGCCATAGCCACACGCTGAGCGCGGGCGGACGGCGCCGGCACGCAGGTGCGACTGTCGACCCTGCTAGCGTCCATCGACGTGGATCTCGATGAGGTTCTGCGCGGCATGCTGGGCGCCGGCTACGGACCAGGGCTGGTCGGTCTCGTCACGGATTACGACGCCGTCGTATGGTCGGGCTCGCATGGCACTGGCAGCATCGCCGGGCATGAGCCGATTCCGGTCGACGCTCACTTCCGCATCGGCAGTGTCACGAAGACGTACGTCGCCGCGGCCACCGTACGGCTTGAGCAAGCGGGTGCTCTGAGCGTTTCGGACCCGGTTGCGCGATGGCTTCCCGAATACGACCTCGACGCTGCGCTGACGATCGAGCACCTGTTGCGGCTCCGGTCCGGCATTCCCGACTACCTGAATGCGCTGTTTGGTACGCCGCCCGATCTCACCGTCTACCAGCGGTTCCATGCTGCCGACGAGCTTGTTCGCTTGGCGCTCTCGTTGCCCGACCGGACCCTGCCGAATGCCGCATTCCGCTACAGCAACGCCGACTACATCCTTCTCGGCATTATCCTCGAACGGGCCGCCGGCGCTCGCATCGACGATGTGATGCGACGCCAGATCTTCGAGCCGCTGGCGCTGACACAAACGACCTATCCGATCGATGACATCACGCTGCCGCCGCCGCATGCGCGGGGGTACTCACGGATGACATCGAAGATGCCGTACTTCGACACCACCGAGATCAGCCCGTCCGAGTCAGGAGCATCCGGCGCGATCGTCGCCACCCCGCGCGATGTCGCGCGGTTCGTCGATGCCACGATCTTCGGACCATTCCTGGGTACGGACGGGTCGGCCGCCCTGCGCAACGTACAGCCGGTCGCCGACGATCGCGGGTACGGGTACGGCCTCTACCGAGTCGCACTGCCCAACGGTGTGGTGGCGTACGGCCACCAGGGTGGTACCGCCGGATTCAACACGGTTGCCGTGACCACGGAAACCCGGCGCACGGCCGTCGTGTATACCAATGGCTTCGACCTGTCGCGGCCACTCCGATGGGACAACCCATTTGTGCTAGCCGCGCTCGCCGGTGACTGACATCCGAGCTAGTCGAAGTCGAGTCGCATCACGAGGCGGCGAGTGGTCGGATGGCTGACCTCGCGGAGCCCGGCAGCCGCGAACGTGTTGCGGGATCCGACGTTCATCTCGCCCCACGACACGTTCTGCCCTGACCTGGGAACCATCGGATATCCCTCGACGGCCTTCGCGCCGTGCGCTCGTGCGTACTCAACGGCTGCCGTCGCGAGCGGTCGGGTCAGGTGCTGTTGCCGGTAGCCGGGCCGGATCGCGAAGCAGACAATCGCCCAGACGTCCGGATCGTCCGGGTCCTCGAATCGGCCGGTCCACGGCACCGACGACCCTCGCAGCCGCCGGTAGTTGGCCCGTGGCTCGACGGCGACCCAGCCGACCGGCTCCCCGTCCAGATACGCGACCAGGCCGCTGGTGCCATCCGAATCCGGGTGGCCGCAGTCGGTCTCCTCGCGGAGCCGGTGCGACCGCTCCTCGACGGGCATCCGGTACCAGTCGTGGTCGCCGAGCTTGATCCGCTGGCACTGGCACTTCGCCGCGCCGCCGCGCCCGAACACCGCCTGCAGGTCATCCCAGCTCGCCTCGTTGGCGGGCACTACGACGACATCACTGACCGACAAGACTCGTGCCTAACACACTCACCCGGTGGTCCGCCACGCCCCCGTACGGTCGGACCAGTGGCCTAGCCTCGAATGGTGACCATCCATCAGCTGTCTGCGACCGATGCGCGCCGCATCGCGATCCGCGCACAGTTGCTGGACAAGTCCCGGCCGACGGGTCTGCTCGACGTCGTACGACACCTGACGATGCTGCAGATCGACTTGACCGCCTCCGTGGCGCCGAGCGCGGATCTCGTGCTGTGGAGCCGTTTAGGTCCGTCGTACTCGCCGGCTGATCTTGACGACGCGCTGGACGCACGCGCACTCGTGGAACTGCAAGGCATGATCCGGCCGGGCGAGGATCTCGCGCTCTATCGAGCAGACATGGCCGACTGGCCGGGGCGCACCGACGTGCGTCCGTACCTGCAGGCTCAGCTCAGGTGGGTGAAGGCGAACGACGGGTGTCGTCGCGATGTCCTGTCTCTGCTGCGCAGCGACGGGCCGTTACCGGCACGGGAGTTGCCCGACACGTGCGACGTACCGTGGCGGTCGAGCGGCTGGAACAACAACCGCAACCTCGCCATGCTGCTCGAACTGATGGTGGAGCGGGGCGAGATCGCGGTCGCCGGCCGTGACGGTCGTGACCGGCTCTGGGATCTGGCGTCGCGGGTCTACCCGGACGGCCCGATGATCCCCGCGGCCGAGGCATGGCGCGCGCGCAATGAACGGCGATTGCGTGCGCTCGGCATCGCGCGCGCCAAGGGACCGGCGTGCCCGGTGGAGCCGGCCGACGTTGGCGAGGTCGGCGAACCGGCGGTGATCGACGGTGTCCGCGGCACGTGGCGCGTCGATCCGGCGCAGCTTGGCCAACCGTTCGCCGGCCGCGCGGCCTTGCTGTCGCCGTTGGACCGCCTGGTATACGACCGGAAGCGGACCATCGAGATCTTCGAGTTCGACTACGCGCTCGAGATGTTCAAGCCCAAGTCACAGCGTCGATGGGGCTACTACGCGCTGCCGATCCTCTACGGCGACGCGTTTGTCGGCAAGCTCGACGCGACCGCCGACCCGAAGGCGGGAGTGTTGCGGGTCGACGCGATTCATCAGGACGTGACGTTCACCAAGACGATGAGCGCCGCCGTGCACCGCGAAATCACGGATCTCGCGCACTGGCTCGAGCTGGAGCTACAACTAGCCGCCTGATCCCCGCAAGATCAGAGTCGGCGCGCCGCCTCGGCCAGCCGCGCGCACCAACCGTCCGCGTCCGGGCCGTCCGGATCGTCGGAAAGCGAGAACAGCCCCTGCTGAATCGTGTACGGCCACGCCAGACGCAGACCGTCACTCGTGCCGTACGCGTCGATCGTCTCGTCCCATCGTTCCGGCGCCACCGAGGACACCAGTAACCAGGCGAGGTCGTCGACGCCGTACCCGGCCGTGACGTCCTCCCAGTCCAGCAGCGCGATCTCGCCGCTGTCACTGGTGCGGGCGTTGCGCATCGACGCGTCCCCGTGGCACAACGTGGTCGGCCCACTCTGCGGTGCGGCGGGTAGACCCGCGAGGAGGCGTACGCCCATCTCCCGTACCCGCGGTGAAAGACCTGGATGCTCGGACAGCGACGGCCACACGTCGGCGTATAGCGCGGCGACCTCGGCCTCTCCCGCACCGATCGGGCGTAGCCACGGCCACCGTCGCGAGGCGATTCCCGACCAGCGCCCGTGCATGTCGCGAAGGATCGTCGCGTAGGCCACCGGATCGGCGCCCGGGGTCCAGTCGGAGAGATCCTCGAGCACCAAAAGGGTGCCGTCCTCGCCGTCCTCGGCGCGGTAGCAGGCCGGCACGCGTAGGCCGATGACCGGCGCGATCTCGCGATAGAAGCGGACCTCGGCGATGAACATGCCCAGCACATCGGGGATCGAGCCAGGAGTGGCCGGCGGGCGGCGTTTGACGAACTCGCGCACCCGGTCACCCTAAGGCCCGGCCGCGCCGATCCGCGCCACGCCGGGTCCGCGCCGACGGTGGTCGTCCACAGTGTCAGGTTACTGCTGCGGCCACGGTCCTGACGTGCGGGAACGCGGCGACTACTGCCAGTTGGTCGAGCGGGGACGGCGGGCAGAGCCGAAACGGGACAGCGCGTCGTGCGCGGCGTTGCTAGCATCCCCTCGCTGATACGGGCGGCAGCATCGGGTCGCTCGGCCTTGCACCGGTTCGGCGACTCGCGCTTGGAGCGACCCATGAGACGTGCCTTCACTACGCGTGCGGCTCTGGCCGCCGTTTCGCTCATGGGTCTGGCGGCCATTACGGTGCTGCCATTCGCGGCGAGCGCCGCACCGACACCGACCGAGGTCGCGGTCTTCCCGGCGGATCAAACCAACAACGTGCTGCTCGACAAGGTCGTGTTCGCGGGCGAGACCGGATATCTGCACAAGCCGCAGGGCACCACGACGTACGTCTGGACGACGTACGCCACCGGAGCAAACCGCGTCGTGACCGGGCTGCCGACCACGATCACGCCGTTGCTGGCCGGCGGTGACCGGTTCGCGTACCCGTCCGCGCCGCCGTCGGTGATCACCGAGATCGACCTCGCCGCGAACACCACGAGAACGTTCACGTTGCCGTCCGGCGTCGTGGTGGGCTCAGTTAACGACAACCACGTTCTGGTGCGTACGACCGTCAACACACCTGAGACGCTCGAGGTGCTGACCTATGCGCCAGACGGGACGTTCACTACGGCCGTCGTCACGCCGCCGGCCGGCACGACGACGGTCCCCGCCATCGAGACACAGCCGATCGGCAATCCGCCGTCTGTTGTGTTGCAGTACCGCGTCGCCGGCGTTCTCCAGTACGGGTTGCTAGACCTCACCACCGCGGTCAACTACCCGATTTCTGGTACCGATCCGGCAAACACGCGTGCGGTTCTGTCCGCCGACAACGTCGCGGTCTACAACGTGACAACGAACATGGCGCAGTTCGTGTCCCGCGCCGACATCGTCGCCGGCACGCCGACGACACCGGCCGACGTGGCCGTCACGCTGCCCCGGGTGCTTGGCGCGTACAACGTCGCGATGGTCGGCGACCATTTGGTCGTGCGGGACACGGTCGCGACGGCGCCGGATGCCGTGTCCAGCGTGGCTCCGGACGGCGCCGTCGCTGCCCTGCTGGCACAGAGCGAGACAACCACGAACGGCGGCGTTCTCGCCGGATCCGCGGACGGCAACGCGTACGTCGTCGGTGGCTCATCGCCGTCCGACTGGGCGCTGTTCCGTGTGTCGAGCAACGGTTCCGGCACGCCGCAGACCACCGCGCTCCGATCGCTCGGCGGTCCGTTGACGAACGCCGGCGTCACGATCATGCATGGCCAGGTACGACACATCGACGCGATGCCAGATCTCGGCGTGGACCGCACGTATGTGATGTACGGCCATGATCTGCTCGATCCGGGCGGCGGCACGGCCACCTTGCCACCGGCCACCGGTCTGACGCTCCCTCCGGTGATCACGTGTGCGCCGCACGTCGCGTGTGTGATCCCATTCGACATCGGGTTCGGCGTGGCGCTGCTCGGCACGAACAACCAATTCGTGCACGTGTTCTCCACGATCAACGGCGTGCTGGTGAATGTACCGGCGGGGTCCGCGATCGTCGGGTCGTCGGACAATCACTTGATCATCAACAATCCGGCGTCGTTGACGCAGTACATCACCCAGTCGCAGTTCAGCCTTGATGGCGGCCGTGGGATCACCGCGGCGGCGGTGTCGTACGAGACGCTGTGGTCGGCGGTGGGCAACGGCTCGATCGTGTCGACGAATCTGGTCTCCAACATCACCGGGCGGCCGATGTCGACGGGTGGTACATGCCGGCCGCAGGAGTTGCAGGCGACCACCCGTTGGGTCTATTGGAGCTGTGGCGGCAACGCGGCCGCCGGGGTGATCGACCTGCAGACTGGTGCGAGGTTTACGGTGCCGTCCGGCCCGGCGTTGCTGGGCGACGGCTACCTGGTTCGTCACGTGGCGGGCGGCGATCTGGTGCTCACCGACTTCCACACCGACAGCGCGTCCGCGCCGGTCACCGTGGCGAACGTGCCGGCCGGTCCGGTGGCCGATGACCGCAATGTGACGTACTCGGTGGACAAGTTCGGCGGCGACATCGCGTATGTGGCGGCGGACAACTCCGTGCACGTCGTGGACCCCGACGTGCCACCGACTCAGGTCGCGGTTGGCACGGCGTACCTCGGGTTCCTCAACAGCGTGTCGCCCGGGCAATCGCAGTTCACGTGGTCCGCATCGATCTGGTTGACGCGGCCGATTACGTCCTGGTCGCTGCAGATCCGTCGGGCGGCGACTGGCGAACTGGTGCACACGGACAGCGGGGGCTTCTCCGACAACGCAATCCAGACGAGTTGGGACGGTTTCCTGAGCGGCGGCGCGAAGGCGATCAGCGGTCCATACTCGGTCACGCTGTCCGTCACACCGGCCGGCCAGTCCACCGCGGTGACCGTGCCACTGCCGAGCAACGCCGCCACCATGTTCGTGTCGTGTGGCGCGGCGCCGTTCCGCAGCTACGACTGCAGCGGCGCGTCGAGTTTCCTGGCCGTGAAGCCGGACGGCGAGGGGCACTGGTTCACTGCCATCCCGCCCACTGGGGTGCTCGACGGCGGGTACACCGAGACCTGGCCGCTCGGCACCACCGGCGGCAGCAGCACCTTCTCCGCCCTCGTGCCGTTCGGCGACTTCAACGGTGACGGCTTCGACGACCTGATCGTCCGGGACACGACCGGCACGTTGTGGGCGTACGACGGGTTCGGGCAGGCGTACTTCGGTCAGAACACCAAGCAGAAGATCGGTACGGGTTGGAACATCTACAACGCGTTGGTGGCGCCGGGTGATCTGACCAGTGACGGGATCGCCGATCTGCTGGGTCGGGACAGCACCGGCAAGATCTGGCTCTACAAGGGCAGCGGTGCGGGGACCTTCGCGGCGCGGGTGCAGATCGCCAGTGGCTGGTCCGGGTACAAGATTCTGGTCGGTGCGGGGGATCTGAACGGTGACGGGTTCGGTGATGTGCTGGCAACCGACTCGTCGGGTTCGTTGTGGCAGTTCAACGGGAAGTTGAACGGGTTTGCCGCGCCGGTGAAGCTGGGCGGTGGGTGGCAGGTCTACAACGCGATCATCGGCGTCGGTGACTTCAACAACGACGGTCACAATGATCTGGTGGCCCGCAACGCGTCCGGTGCGCTGTTCCTGTATCGGGGCAACGGCGACGGTACGTTCCAGGCGGCGCTACAGATCGGTACCGGCTTCCAGGCCTACTCGAAGCTGTTCTAGAGTCCGCGACGCGGCCAAGCCGCCCGACAGGGCGCCGCGGTCATCGCGACCGCACCGCCTCACAACGGCGTGCGTGCGTTGCGCAGCCGGATGCCGGAAAACTGTACGGTCGACGCGATGACCGCGGACCACCACGGTGCGAGGTCGGCAACGAGGCGTAGCTCGATGCCAGCCGCCTCATGGCGAGCCAGCACGTCGCCGACCGGCTCTGGTGCACCGAGCGGGCACACCGGTTCCTCGCACACGTAGGCCGCGTCGCCGAACGGTCGAAACGCGGTCGCGTCGAACCGGTACGCGAACAGTCGCACGGCTTGCATGGCCGGCAGCCAGCCGTACTCGATGGCGTGCACCCGGTGTGCGCCCGGGCTGAGGATCGTGGCTTGATCGGCCGCCGTGGTCGTGGGCACTGCCCACGCCATCGCTCGCGGGCACTGGCGCGGAAACCAATAGGCCGGCTCCTGTGCCGCGTCGACCGCCCACACATATGCCTCCGGCTGCCGGGCCGTCAGTGCGACGTGCGGCGTGAATAACGTGATCGTCGGATCCTCGGAGAAATGCAGGACTTCGCCGTCGCCTGCCAACACGGGTGCGCCCATCGGCCCAGCGTCGTGGTCGGTCGGGCACCGCGCAAACCTTTTAGCCGGTACGGCAGGATGGTGCCGTGATGGGAACACTCGACACCGCGCCGGCCCGTACGCGTAAGGATCTGTTGGCCACCCCGGTCTATGACGCGCTTGCCGCGTGGTCTGGCTCGACCGATCCCGACGACATTCAGGTCGCGCCGATCGATCCGGACCTCGCCGACACCGCGGCGTTCTGCGCCACGTACGGCGTCGGTCTCGACGTGAGCGCGAACTGCGTGATCGTGGCGGGCAAGCGCGAAGGCGTCGAGCGGTTCGCTGCTTGCATGGTGCTCGCGACCACTCGCGCGGACGTGAACAACGTGGTCCGGCGGCTACTCGACGTGCGCAAGGCGAGCTTTGCACCGATGGACGTGGCGGTGCGCGAGACCGGCATGGAATACGGCGGCATCACTGCGATCGGATTGCCGCCGTCCTGGCCGATCTTTGTGGACGCGGTCGTCGCGGCAACGCCGTACGTCGTGATCGGGTCGGGTGTCCGACGGAGCAAGATCGTGCTGCCCGGCGCCGCCCTCACGGAGTTGCCCGGCGCACAGGTCATCGACGGGCTCGCGACGCTGGTGCCGCCGCCCGCGTAGTCGTCGTCTGTCCAGCCCGGCCGTCGTGGTAGTCGCAGGTCGCTTCGAACGCCTCGGTTTCGTCTGCGCGGGTGTCAGACCGGAGCGCTAGCCTTCGCCCGTGGCGATGACGGTGGCCCGCACGCGGGTGCTCGCGTTCCGACTTCGCCGGCAGCACCTGGTGCGGAGGTTGGCCGCGGCCAGCATGGCGGACGCGACGGCAACCTGCAGTGTGCGCAACAGTCCGCCCGGTTCGGCGCCGGTCGCATTGCTGGCCCGGGTCAACGGCGTGTCGGAAGACCGGGTGTCCGCGGCGTTGTCGGACCGCCGCCTGATCGAGGTGATCGGCCCGCGCATGGTGCCCGCACTGGTGCGACCACAGGATCTGGCCGTCTTCACGATCGGCGCGATCGGCATTGACGACGAATCGCTGGGCGAGACGTTGGGTAAGGTCGCCGCGAGCCAGCTCGCGGCGGCCGGCATCGGGCCCACCGAGGCGCTGAACCGGGTGGTCGACGCGGCAAGCGCCGAGTTGGCCGGCGGCGCTCGCGGCAAGGGCGAGCTGAGCGCCGCGATGACCGCCCGGCTGCCCGAGTCGATGTCGTTGTGGTGCGAGCGTTGCGGCTCGCGGCACATCTTCGAGGAACTGTTCCGGCTGCCCGGCGTGGTTGGCACCTACTGCATCGCGCCCCGTTCCGGCCGGGAGCTGTGCTACATCCGGGTCGACGAGTGGCTGCGCGAGGAGATGCCTGAGATTGGCTCACCGGCTGCGCGAGACGCCGGCCGCGAGCTGCTCCGACGGTTCTTGCGCTGCTACGGTCCCGCGACACCCCTCGACTTCGCCGACTGGACCAAAATCGGCGCCGCGGATGCCCGGCAACGGTTTGCCGAGCTGGCCGACGATCTGCACGAGGTGAGCTGGGACGAAAGCACGGGTTGCGTGCTGCGTGACGACATCGACGAACTGCATGCTTCCCGGGCGCCGTCCGGCGTACGGCTGCTGCCGCCGAGCGACCCGTACCTGCTCGCGCGCGACAGAATTACGCTGATCCCGGACCGGTCGAAGCGAAAGGTGGTCTGGCCGGCGCTCGGCGCGCCAGGCACGCTTCTCGTCGACGGCGAGATCGTCGCTACCTGGCGCTCGCAGAAGAAGGGCGCTGTCCTTCGCGTGCAGGTCAGCTACTTCGACCGCCCCGCCACCAAGGCCGCGACGCTCATCGAGCAGGAAGCGCAGCTCGTCGCGGAACTGCGTGGCTGCCGGACCGCCGAGGTGACCTAGCGGTCAACCGGAGACCAGTGCTGCCACGCGGTCCGCAATCTCGGCCAGCGACACGTCCTGGCGGTCTCCAGTGCGTCGGTCGCGCAGCTCGACGTACCCGTCCGCGACCCGCCGGCCCACCACCACGATGTACGGCATGCCGAGCAGCTCGGCATCGGTGAACTTCACGCCGGCCGACACGCCGACCCGGTCGTCGACGATGGCACCGAGCTGACGA